>JAPLIQ010000018.1 GCA_026389025.1 Candidatus Babelota bacterium | reverse complement strand
AGTGCTGCAGCTGGCGAAACATTTAGTTTTGATATCGGCTTTGCATCATTTGATCCAGGATCAGATTCTTCAGCTCCTCGCTTATGGACTGCGGCAAACGACTCCACAATGAGCACAAAGGACGATTCTGTTAAACAATATGGCCTCAGCTTTATTAATCAACTTGCTTCATATGTTGCTCCAAATGTAAGACCTATTGCAATCCCGATGGCAAATTCAGAAAGCGCAATAACTTATGCTTGGAATGGAACATCAGCGATAGTAAGCTCTGTTGCAAACCCAATCTGGGGCGGCACATTTACTTTTTTTGATGTATCAATGCAAAAGCCAGCATTTACCGTTCTCCTCGAGCCAACTAAAATCTACGGCGTAGAAAATCTTGTGCGCTATGCTGTTACAGATGAGAATCATAAAAACGTAACAGAGCTTTTAGTTCATGATTTTGGAGCTGTTGCTACTGTTCCCGACGAAGTGAAAACGCTTGTAGCTTCTGGAAATGAAATCTACGCAGCTCATGCTGCTGGAGCTTTTGGAACTGCAACATCAAAAATTACTTTGCTTGCTCGCTCAAAATTCACCAGCGAACAAGGGGTAGTTCCTTATCTTAAATTAATTGCGGACACGCAAATCAGCACAACAACATCTGCTCTTTTTGGCGGAGCTCCTTTATCTTCTCTTGCATCACTTGGCACCAGCGTCACCATAAGCAATATGTTTGGACAAGTTTATGTAGGTGTTGACGCTACTGCTGCTGCAGCGTCATGTGCAGCAGGTGTAACAATTGCTCAACTGACTTCTGATGGCTCAGGTGGCTTTCATTTTGACTTCAAGCAAATTGCACCAACATCTGTTTTAAATCCAGGGTTTGATACCGTTATTTCAGCAACAGCGCCCACCCCCCGAGTTCGAATTACAAATATTACCGGCATGAAAACAAGTACAGGACTTGATTACATGATCGTGGCGCGTGATAATGGCTCTGGCCCACAAACTATTTATGCAGTGCCAATAGTTTCAACTGGTTCTGGCATAGGGCAGATTGCAGATTTCACCAGCGTAAAAAATTATTTTAATACCGGTGGCCCTGCTCTTTTTTCATCACGACAATTTGATACAGTTATCTCAAACCCAACACAAATTGATATTCGTCCAACAAACCTAACATACCTAACACAATTAATTGTGGGTGGGCAACAGTACACCAACAGCGTTAATAAAAATTTAGCCCTTGATGCAGGAAACTCTATTGAGCAACTGTACGCTATTGGTGATACGGTTTACGTAGTCATTGGTAACAACTATACAAACACGCAAGCTCCAGGAACTTTTCAAAGCAAAGCTCTTTTTGATCAAGATGGTCATATTATAGGATGGACTCCATGGATACGAGCACTAGGAACCGATCAACAACAACTCTATAGCTTTGTCGATCGTAAAACTATTACAGGTTTTTATATTTCAGCACAAACTTTTGCAAACATACCAACGTTTAGGTCGGTACATCAAACAACCTTTATGGCTGATGCAGTTTTAGCCTCTGGAGATCCGTTGCTATCAATAGATCTTTTTCCATTTTTTGCATCAACACAAAATCAACCAGGGGGCGTTCAAGGATTTTTTGAATTTTACAACGTGAATTCAAATGCGTTGAATTCACACCTGGCATTACTTTTTATTACTGGATATGGAAAAGTAGCCCTGTACCCTTACGCAACAGAAAACCCAAGTAATAGTGGAAGTAGAATTTTTCAACTATCTGGAAACAGTCTTGGTGGATTTTTCACTAAAGAAGATTCAACGCAGCATGCTATAGTAGCAGCAGACATTGCTGGCACAAATACGCCAGGAGGAGCTCCTGGAGATATGGATCAGTGGATGTTTTATGGCGGTATTTCTGGTGTAAGCGTTCTTGTTGATCCAGCAACAGGGATAGGTTTTTCAAACTACAGCGTCACTCCTTCTGCTAGTTTAGTTGCTCAAAAAATTGGTGATTTTTTATCAGTAAAAAAACTGCTTGGTGGCCAGAATGGATTTATCTACATTCTGACAAGTACCGAATTATTCCGAATAGCTCTTGATTCTAATAAGTTTAAAACTCCCGCAACGATTTCGCTCAACCCAGAGCTTGTTTTGTCAGCAAAAACATTGTCTTCGCAGCCTTTGTATTTCCTTGATGGATTGCTCGATGATGACTTAGGAATTATTGGTACCACTGATGGTATGTATCAACTAAATATTGCCACAAAAAAAGTAACTAAAATTAATATTCCAAATGGACTACCAGCAGTCAGTAAATTAAATGTTAGTTCAATAGGCATAGGTTCTAATCAAGACTTTAAGACTCTAAGTAATTTATATGTTCTTTCAAATTCATTTGGAACACAACAGGCGCGCTTAAACAGATTTGTGATTGAAAATTCTGTGCTTACACCATTTGATGATTTTTTAACATCTCAACCTAACGGAGATGGGGCACCATCATCACTTATTAAATTCGATAATTATATGAGCAACTATTTCAGCAATGGTACATGGAACCTTGCAAGCTCCTATTTTCTTGGCTTAACTCAACCACTATCAGGTGTTCACGCAACACCGCTTGTACAGCAAATATTTGCAGGTGTTAGAGCAGGATTTTCAAGTAGCCAAATCATTATGACTATGCTTTCTGCTTACGCGCCACTTCCATTTGCTTTCGGAACAAACAACCTAGGTGGATTTGTCCAAGAGAGTGCTACAGGTAGCTTGATACTGTTTGGTAATTTTGCTACACATGCAAACGTTTAATACAAAAAAAGGACTCAGAAATGAAAAACATTAAAAATCACAACTTTTCAAAACAGCTGCTTGCATTATGCTTTCTCATGAGCCTACATGCTGCACAAGCAAGCGCACCACTTGGCATGTTTGTACCCTACGATATCAACATTAGGCTCAAAAAACCTGCTGTTAACAATTGGCAGGGACATATTCTTGGCGAAAAAAGTTACAACGTCAAAGGTTATGCAACTGATTGCAACGAAGAAGAAACTTTTGAAGTTAACGTTCTGCAAATTTACGAACCTATACAAAACGTTGTTTCTATGTACCAAGGATTTGATACCAACGGCGCAATGATTCAAAAATTATCCACACCTTACACACAACTTCTTGATAGCATTGCTGGAGGACCTGGTGGCGGAGTTAGTAACCTTGAAAACGGAATTTATCAACCAACAGGGACCCTTTCATGTGGCCAAGTCGCATTTGGTACTACCTATAGTTTTAGTAACTCTTTTTACGTAAGTGCTTATATTCCGATATGTTTTGCAAAGCTTTGCAATGTACAATGGCAGTATTTAGGAAATAACTATTTATTTTCTGGTGAAAAAATTCAACAAGAGCTTATTGATTCGTTTGCGCAGGATTCGGAAAAATATTTTGGCCTATGCATTAACGGCTGGAAACAACAAGGTCCTGGAGACTTAACAGTTCTTTTGGAATGGCAACAAGATTTTCCACAGCGTCGACAATTTCTTAAATCTGTTCAAACAAACATTCGTGTAGGTCTAAGCTTTCCAACAGGTGTAAAAACAAACGAACATGTCATCATGCCTGTACCTTTTGGAGCTGATGGAGCTGTTGGACTTCCATTCGGTGGCGGACTAAGTTTGAAACTTGGATCCATTGGTGAAGTTGGATTCAGCGGACAATTTTGGTATTTTTGGAGCAATCAAAAAATACGTCGTATTAAATCATTTCCTACACAAACAAGCTTGCTTTTACCAACGCTCACTCAAACTTTTAAACAGTACGCTTTCTTACAAAACTTCAACCTTCACGCCCAAATTTTTAGCCCCTCTCAACGGTACAGCTTAAAAGCGTTCTATCAATACTGGCGCAAACAAAAAGATACTTTAACCACCATGAGCCCAAACTTTAATTTTGACGTGGTTAATTCTTCTTTAAGCATTGACGAAATGACTCGTCATGATATTGCGCTTCTGGCTGCATACAGCCCGCTACGTGGAGACTATGAACGTATTATTCCGCAATTTGAAATATTTTGGAAAACCTCATTTAAAGGAATGCGTGCGGCAATAGCTTCAACCTATGGTGCACAATTTTCACTGATTTTTTAAAAGAATTAAATTTTATAAAAACAAAAATGGCGCAGCTCATAAAGCTGCGCCATTTTTGTTACATTGTTTTTTTAATTTTTAACTATTCATTTTCATTGTGTCAAAGTTCATAGAGCAGCATAGATCTTTACATGCTTGCATACGCATGATCAAATGTGATTTCTTTGATGTCATCAAATCTTCTTGCTCTTCAAGGGCAACTAAGATTAACGGCTTTGTTTGCAAATCATGAAGTACATGGCTGTAAAAATCTTTATCAAGCGATCCTGATGAGAGTTCAACAAAGTAACAGAAGCGATGAATAAATGACCAACACATATCATCAAGAGCGTCTTGGTTGCATAAAACCTTTTGATCAAGGCAAATCTGGCATTCATGAGCAAGCCTGTTGCACGTGTACCAAACCTGCAAATCATCTTTCGAGGACCAGACTAATTTATTTGCACAGAGCTCTAAGAATCGTAAAACGTCTTTTTTCAAATGCTCAACTTCAATATGCTGCTGCGTTGCGCTTTGGTTGGTTTGCTTTGCAATCTGCTCAGCTAAAGAATCCATAAATCCATCAGGATTTTTTTGGAAATATGAAAAATATTTTGAAAAAATAGTGGTCAATTTTTCCTTTAAAACAATCTGCATTTCATGCAAAAAACTTGCTTCTTTTTTTTCCAAATATGGCTTCATAGCCTGAGTTAATTTTGGTAAAAATTCAGCAAATGCTTCTGCTTCAACGTACGAAACTGCTTTAATTTTTTGCATAAACATTTTAATAACTGACGCTGCAAATACCTCTGTTTGACCAGATTTTTGACCATATTCTAAAAATTGAATCATATGAGAAAGGCTGTATGGCAAATAATTAATGTACTCAGGATGATTGTACACATACTTAAAATAATAACTGATGCCATCTGGAGTAAACGTGATTGGTTTACAAAAAAAACTAATCAGATCAACTTCTTGTCGCGACAATGCATCACTTGTTAGCTCACTGCCCGACAGATTTATAGATGACGTTGACTTTGGCTTATCAGGAGTTTTTACAGATTCCTTTGCAATAAAAACTTGATTGTTTTTGACAGATGATAATTCTTTATTGCTTGATCCTCGGATCAAGTCCGAGGATGACGCTGGCGCCACTTTAACAAGAGCTTGTGCCGTAACCGCTTCACGCTGTGCTACAATCAAAACAAGCATTAAATAGAATGATAACTTAATATACTTGTGCACATTTCCCCCATATGCTAACGTTATGTAAGTTTTAATTTTTACAGGTATATTTTTACTTTAAAATAAAATAAAAGTAAATTTTTACAAGTTTGATGTCTCAAAAAAGATAAAGGATTTCGAAAAATGGCACTTTATTTTTATCGTGCTTTATCCAAAGAAGGAAAAAAAGTAAGCGGTCACCTTGACGCTTCATCCGTTGAAGCGGTTCGCTCACTGCTCACAGCCAAAGGACTTTTTCCTTTTGAAGTCAAAATACAAAAAGAATCTGGGGCTTCATTTTTCGCTTCGCTTTTCGAGCAACCTGTATCGTTTAAAGATATCATTTTTTTTACAAAACAACTTGCAGTTCTTTTAAAATCAGGCGTTCCACTCCTTCAATCGCTTGAACTTCTCTCTGATCAATTCACAGGAAAACTTCGTTCAATCATCATCAGTTTAAAAGATGGTGTTAAAGAAGGTAAATCACTGGCTGACGGACTGGCATCCTACCCTAAAACATTTAGCAACATTTACATTCAACTCGTTAAAGCTGGTGAAGCAAGTGGTAAACTTGAAACTATTCTAGAACGATTAGTTGAATATCTAGAACGCACTGAAGAAACGCGAAGAAAAGTAAGCAAAGCTTTTTCCGGACCACTCATGCAACTCGGGATCATGGCAATGGCAGTCGTTGCAATCATGACACTTATTATTCCGCAATTAAAATCCATGCTCAAAACAGCTGGGAAAGAAGTGCCGCTCGCAACTCAAATACTATTGACTGGTTCATATATTTTGACCAATCATTATCTCGTGGTTCTCGTTATTATTTTAACAATTGCTATAGCGTTTCAATATTGGAAATCTCGCCCCGAAGGAAAACGCACACTTGATACCCTCAAACTTAAAATTCCTGTCGTGAAATTTTTTGCACAAACAAGCGCGGTTGTACAATTTTGCGGCACGCTCGGTATGCTGCTTGAAAGTGGTGTAAATTTATCGCAAGCCTTAGATATCGTATGCAATATTATTGATAACAGCATTTTGGTCGAAACGTTAAAAGAAGCAAAAGACAAAATTATAAAACAGGGTAAAATTTCACCATTTTTAAAAGAAACTGGCCTGTTTCCGCCTATGGCAATTTACTTAATTAACACCGGAGAACAAAGCGGTAATCTTGATTTCATGCTCCTGACTGTTGCACATAATTATGAAGTTGAACTTAATGACTTTTCCGATAGCCTAACATCAAAATTAGAACCTATCATGACAGTTGTAATGGGTTGCGTCATTGGATTTATCATGTTTGCAATCATGGGACCGATGATGAGTATGTATGAAATGTAAAAAGTGTGTCCATAAAAAATAGATTCATAAATGAAAGGATTTTATTATGATCTCAAACCAAAATACATTACAGCGTGGTTTTAGCTTTATCGAAATGATGTTCGTGCTTGTTTTAATGGGAATACTCATGACAATGGTCGGACCTAGAGTTATGGGGCTTCTCGGTCGTGGCAAAACAACGACAACAAAAAACACTCTCAAAGTTACTCAACAAGGCTTAAAGCAATACAAAATGGATTGTGGCAAATATCCAGAACGTCTTGAAGATCTTTTAAAGAAACCAGAAGGTGCTTCAAACTGGCAAGGGCCTTATGCAGGAAACGAAGATAGCGGAGTGCTTGAGTTGCCAAAAGATGGTTGGGATAATGATTTAGTTTATAAATTAACTCCAGGTGCAAATCCACCATATGAACTTTACTCAAATGGCGATCCAGAAAAAGAAGAAGATCGAATCTATGCTTCAAAGTAAGACGACAAGTAAATTAAAACATACAACAGCAGGGGTCTCGTTTATCGAGATCCTTGTTTTATTACTTTTAATTTCAATGTTTATGTCCTTTGTTGCTCCACGCTTTTTAACCAACCCACGCGGCAAAGAAAAAAAAGAATTTTTTTCAAACTTTTCACAGCTACTTTCAGACACCGTTTACCAAGCAATTGCGTCCAAAAAAATTCATCAAGTTTTTTTTGATTTTGATCATCGTGAAATTAAAGTTAAAATTCATACTCCATCAAAAGAGCAAGACAAACATAAACAATTTAAGCCTGTGGCAGATGGAATATTTCATAGCTCCGCAACAATTCCTGAGCCCTTGATCATAAAAAATTTTTTCATCCAAGGTGTTGATGAAATGGGCCAAGGTAAAGTTACGCACGATGCATGGTTTTACATTATGCCTGATGGTACAAGTCAGACCGTTACGATAAATATTGAAGATGAAAACGAAGAAACCAACAATCAATTTGCTATCATTATCAACCCTTTTTATAGCCAGGCGAAACTTCATGATACCTTTGCAAAGCCGTAGTGGATTTACCTTTATCGAAATTATAATTGCACTCGCACTATTGACCATTGTGGGCACATCTCTTTTTATGATGCAATCAACTATTTTTCAAAATTTAACAAAGTCGCACAATTCAGTTTCTAATCTTTTAGAACTTGATAAAGAAATGATCGATTTTAAACTTGCAATAAGCCAAGCGGTACAAGAAAAAAAGAGTGTCGCAGATGTTAAAGTCCATAAAGAAAAAGATAATCCTGACGTAAAATTAGATATTGTTATCAAACCAATTGCGCAGTCATCACAGCTGTATAAAAATTTTTCAAAAAACGTTTTTATGGTGCAAGCTTCTGCGCAAAGAGACCAACAGCAAGATCAATGGTTTTCATTTTTATACATTCCACCCAAGAAGGAAAAAGAAGAAGCTCCTTCTGCCAAAGTTCCCAAGGGTGTAGCATGATAAACAACCAACGCGGGTTTACATTATTTGAATTTGCCATAAGCATGATGATTTCAACCATGCTCATGTCTGCTGCATTCACCATTTACAATCAAGTAAATAAAGCTGCTGCGACAGTTCAAAAAGTCACAACTAATGACACAAAGATTATGATTTTACGTGATCGACTAAGCGCTGACTTTGAAGGGATTTCGCCCCTTTGGTTTACTGAGGAGATGTATGAAAAATTAAAATCACCAGAGCAAGCAACCGCTAAAGCAGCTAACTCTGACTCAAAAATAAAACGAAATAACTTTTTATATGCACAAAGTAGTGATAAAAACCTCAGTTTTTTAACCTTTGTGACTACCAACCCGCTACAAATGTACGGTGAAAACACTGCTCGATTTGTTCGAGTTGTGTACACATTAATTCCAGATACACAAAACAAAGATGTTTTTAAACTCATGCGCAAAGAAGATAAAAAACCGTCAGCTGATTTCGATATCGAAAAAATGAAAGAAGGCACTTTTTACGAGCTAGCAAGCAACATTACAAAGTTGTCTATCGAATTTGGCTACATTGATCAAACAAAAAAAGAAGACAGCGGGAAAAAACTTTCTTTCACATGGGCTAAAGAGTGGGACAAGAAAAAAAAGAAATCTGCACCTGATGGTAAACAAGACAGCAAGCAAAAAGAAGCTAAAGGCGATGACACAAAGAAAAAAGATGATGATGAGACTCCCGACTTGCCAGAAGCAATAAAATTAAAAGTTTCTTTTTTTCATGACATGGAAAAACCTGCAATCGATTATGAAATATTTTTCATGATTCCAATCAATCAAGAACAAGGCCTAAAATCATTTGCAGAAAAAAGATCGCAAGCGCAGCAAAAAGCTAAAGGCGACCAAGCTAAATCGCCTACAGATGGCGGAGCCCCAGGTAGTCCAAATCCAGCAATCCAAACCGGACCTCAAGTAGCCAAGCTGCAACCTGCAGAAAATAAACCAGGAGTAAGTCGTGCATAAAAAACCAGGTTTTATTTTATTTTTATTGTTTAGCATTTTATCAACATGCTCTGTCATTATTTCTCTATATTTTATGCAAGCAATAACCTACAGACAACTAATGACAGTACTGGTCGCAAAACAAAAAACTCATCGCCTTGCGCTCAGCGGCGTAGCTCTTGCTCACAGTGTCATAACTCCTCAGGAGTCAAAAGACCAAGAAGCAAAAGAAGCAAAGACTCCAGAAGCAAAAGCTCCGGGACAAAAAGCAGAAACCAACACGGATCAAACAGTTCTTAAACAACTAGCTCCATTTTTTAACAAACAAGAAACATACAAGCTCACGCAAAAATCTGATGGCATTGATGCAACCATTTCTATTGCCATACAATCTGAGCAAGGAAAATTAAATTTAAATAGCTTGTATGACTTCGAGAAAAAAAAGTTTTTAAATGAAGGCCAACCAAATGACCGTAAAAAATTATGCACGTGGATGTTTGAAAAAATAGCAGCGATAACAAAAAAACCTACACTATTTCCAGCCTTTGAAAAGCATCTAGCAACCCGTAAAGTTGATTTTAATGATGTCACAGAGTTGTTATCCATTAAAGAATTTGAAACTGCTTTTCAATCAAACGTTTTTTTAAATTTTGAAGCGTCTGAAAAAGAAAATCTATTTCTAACTGATCTTTTTACCGTTTCTACCGAACAAGACACCATTAATCCTTGGCTACTATCTCAATCTTGGTGCAAAATTTTAGGACTTAAGCCAAAACCAAATATGACCAAGGAAGAAACAGATACATTATTTGCAAAATGTAAAAAAACTGCAAATTGGGAAACTGATTGGAACAATTCTTTAAAAGATTTATATCAAAAAGAGTACAAAGATCTTGCTCAAGAAATAAAAACAATATTGACGACACAATTTGAAGCTAATATATTCTCCTTATTGCTCAAGGCAAATATAAACGAGACAAGTTCGACAATCTTTACTATAGTAAGGTCGAAGGCAGAAAATAGTTTGATAAGCATTGAGGTTATGAAGGCCTATCAGATATAAAACCGGAGAATAATTTGCAGATTAATACAGAAACAAAAGTTGGCATATTTGTCATCCTTGCCGTCAGTGTCTTTATGTTCATGGTTTTGGGCATTGGAGCTTTTCGGATCAGTTCTTCAGGGCACTATCCGTTCACAGTTTCTTTTGACGATGTTTCTGGATTATCAGAAAAAGCAGAAGTAAAAATTGCTGGTGTAAAAGTTGGTTGGGTTGATACTATTGAACTCACTCAAAAAGGTGATGCTCAAGTAAAAATTATGGTCAGCAAAAAATATGCTTTATATGACAACGCTTATGCCATAGTTCGCCAAGAAGGTTTAATTGGATCGAAATATTTAGAAATCATTCCTGGGGACCCTATGCTCCCGCAACTTCATTCAGGAAATAAATTAACTCGTCCAGGACGCGAAGCAGTTTCTGTTGATGAGCTTCTGTTTAAATTTAAAAATATCGCAACGCACGTAGAACAAATCACCGATAGCATGAAAGATGCGTTTACGGGTCCTGAGCGCTCAGAGCAATTAAAAAATATCGTTGAAAATATTTCTAGCGCATCTTCAAAAATCAACAACATCGCATCGTCTCTTGATGGTGCACTTTCTGACAAAGAAGCATTGAAAGCTATTATCGACAATATTCAAAGCTTCACCACAACGCTTAAAGATGAACTGCCAGCGCTTAAACAGCATCTGAGTGGTTCTGCTGAATCGATTTCTCGTGCAGCCGATGAAGCTCGCGAAGGATTTGGAAGCATTGCTTCAGTTTCTCAAAAAATTGATGAAGGTCGCGGTCTTCTTGGTAAATTGGTCAACGAAGATGATATGTACCGAGATATTAAAACAGCTGTCTCTGGCATAAAAAATTATTTAGCGAAATTTGAATCACTTGGCATTATTTTTGACGCTCACTCTGAAAATATGCAAAGACCAAGTGATCAATACAGATGGACTGACATAAAAGGTTACTTTAACGTACGAATTCATACCAACAGTAGCTTTTTTTACATGGGGCAAATTGCATCTTCTGAAAGAGGATTCGTCTCTCGAGACTGGCAATACAATACCTACCTTGATTCTCGAGGCAACGATTTCGCAGAAATTCCATACAATGAAATTCCTACTGATCCTAATGATCAAGTTGCTTCTCTTAACCGTCGTATGCATGCGCCTCAAATTCTTACACAACATCGTCAGGCTTTTGCTTATGGATTCCAATTCGGAAAAATTTATGAAAATCTTGCATTCCGAGTTGGTCTTTTTGAAGGAGCATTTGGAGCGGGAGCTGACTTCTTTATTCCAGTTGGTACCGATAAACTTTCTTGGATTACCACGGTTGAAATGTTTGATATGCACGGTCTGCAAAGACTTCAATACGCTGATGAGCGTCGTCCACATGTAAAATGGTTAAACCGTATTTTTGTCCTCAACAATCTTTACTTAACATTTGGTGTTGATGATATTGTCAGTGATAACGCATCACCATTCTATGGATTCGGTCTTCGCTTTGCAGATGATGATATGAAATATCTTCTTTCAAAAATTAGCTTAAATGTTGCTGCTTAAAAAATATAACTAAATTAAAAAAGTAAGTTGTATGATGAAGTGTTTTTTAAAGACAAACCCTTAATACATTTTGAAAGCGTTCATTATGCAAAAAAAACATATTTTATTATTTTTCTGCCTAAACCTATTAACCCTTAATGCACTTACAAGCGAAGTACAACCGCGAAGAACTCCAACAATCGATGATATACTTGCCGTCAAAGGAGAGTTAGTTAACGTGCGCAATCAGTTGCTGTCAAAAACAATAGGCCTAACAGAAGAAGAGCGTATGCAACTTTTAAGTCCAAAAAAAGTAACAACTGAGCAGCTTAACGATGTGCTTGATAAATCAACACTAACAATGGAAGAATATGTACTCTTGTGCACTGCTCGTAAAGGCTTAAGAGAAATAAATCGGTACGAAAAAGAACTAACTGATCGCCGACCAACTGTATAAATTTAATTAGATAAAGAAAAAGGCTCTCGAATGTCGAGAGCCTTTTTCTTTATCTAGATTTTATATATTTAGGACCAGCGTTGTGTCCATTGCATTGGTTCAACAGCCGTATTATTTACACGAATTTCCCAATGTAAATGATCACCACTTGCATAACCTGTCATGCCCATACGTCCTAGTGGGTGTCCTTTTTTAACGCGCTGACCAACAGAAATATCTGTAAAATCAAGCAGGTGGTAATAAAGGCTTAAGACGCCACAGCCATGATCGATGACAACGGTGTTGCCACTATGCGTAAAACGATCTTTTAAGACAACGACGCCGTTATTTGATGCCCAAACAACGCTTCTTGGCTCTGCTATCAAATCAAGTGCTTTGTGTACTCGACGACCACGTTCCTGTGAAGTTCGAATAACGCCAAATTCCGTTGTAATTCCTTTGCTTACGATTGGAACTTCAAATACTCCGCTCCATAATTTTTCAGGCACAGACTGCGTGGAAAGTTTAGCAAGTGCGTCTTCAAGGTCTTGTTCTTGCAACTGCGTAAATGCCAACTCAGATTGAAGTTTGTTACCTTGGACATTTAAAATTCTTCTTTTAAATGCCACACTCATAACTTGAAATTTATTTTCTAAAATTGCTTTATTGCCCAAGCGATCTACCACTTCAACAGTGAATGGATACTCTGCAGCTTCTTGCTCACATTCAATTGGAATAAATGTTTCATACACCAAAGAATTTTTGCTTTCTGGGAAAAACAAGTAACTTCCTGTCAGTACTTTTGCAGTTACTGATTTAATTTGTTTGTTAACTTGAACTTGGATATGTAGGCAGCTTCCTTGAGGAACTCTATAACCAGACGAAGGTGAGACAAGCGCTGCTTGTAGCCCTACGTTATCGGTGTAAAAAGAACGTTCAATGCATGTTTTATTTTGGCTTTTCGTTCCATCAACAATTTCAAACTTCAATGAATGCAAGCCGTCTGCAATTGTTTTGACGGGAATGGAAATAGGATGATCAAACTGTTTTTTATTAATTCTAAAATCACGGTGCATCAAGCTGTCATCAATCCACATCGATATGTGTGAAACTTTGTAAGGACTTGACCCTTTTAGTGACCCTGTAACGTCGCCAGCGTACGCCTTGCCATCTTCAAATCCAGTTACGGTAACTTGAGGCTGCGTTGTGTCAAAATAATATAAATAAGTTCTTCTTGAAACGTATGCTACTAAGCAAAGTGTTAGACATAATACGATGTATCGCCCTTGAGGAATCATGCACAATCCTTATCTATGTATATGGTTTTTGATTAAGAAACAAATCTTGATTTTCATGATATTTATTGTAACAATAAAACGAAAATAAAACATTGATTTTTTGTTTTAAAAAAGATTTTTGTTCTTAAAAAAGAGAACTCATGAAGCTGAAATATTTCCGTATCACGCTCTTGATCGCCATAGCTACTTCAAGCTTGCAAATCAATTCAGATCTATTTCTTTCCGCTCAATTAACGCCGGAGCATACCCAAGGTGTCAAAAATCTTACTGATACTGTTGCCACGTATCCGCTCACGGTAGTTACAGCTGATGGCACACTTCAACAAGGAATACAAAATCGAACGATTAAGGCTATGACTCCTCCAGGGACCTGGCCGATTTTGGCTCATGGAAATTTTACGGTGTTAAAACCAAAGCCTACAGCTTTTCAATCGTATCCTAGCGGAGCTACTATTTTCCCTGGATACCCAGACGTTGCTGCAAAATTTGACGCCATGATAGCAAGCATGAAAGATAATCCTGGATTCATTCCTTTTTTTAGAAAAGTTCATATCAATGCTCTCAACGAGCTGTATCACTATCTCATGAGCATCTACACGAATTTTAACTTGCAACACGCTGGAACTATTGTAACTCCAAGTGGAAAAATGCAAGTAAGTATTTCTAAATTTTTAAACGATGAACAGTTGTATGATGCAAACAAAAAAACGCTTATCATTAATCATTTAATAAACATTATTGAATCTCAATTTAACGGAGCTATCAGATCATACATTCCAAAAATTCCTCAAACCTTTGCGTCATTCATGGGAAAAACACTTATTCAAAATGACTACAGCATAGACCTCACGCATTTCATGGTCAAACAAATAGAGCCAGAATTAAAGGCATACAAAAAACAATACCTTCAAGCTCTTGCTGCATATCTTGATTTTTATCAAACATATACCAGTTATTTAAACAAACCTCATCCAAAGCACACGCAGCACTTTACAGCCTTTGTTGCTATTGCTGAAGATATCAATCAATTTATCTACGGAGATAGTTTTGCTGATACTGAGGCAAGCAAGAAATTAACGGCAACAGATAAAGAATTAATCGCTGTGCAAAAAATGGATCCACCATTATTTTGCTTTGGTTATGATGACATGCGAGCACTAAAATTAATTCCTCACCTAGCAAAATCTATATCTAAAAGCTCTAAACTAATCATGTGGCCAGATCACATTGTCGAAATTGCAAATGAAGGAGGCGTTATCAACGGACATCCAATGGCATATTTTAAAAATAGTGAAGGCAAGGTTGTTAAGGGTAGCCAGTCAGACCCTACAAATAAATTATTTTTATGCATGCAAAGTGGTGCAAACTCTTTTGAAGAAGAGCTTATCGCCCAGCCTGATTGGCTCAATTCTTGGGAAGGCGTTTCTCGAATTTTAAGCGCTTGCTTTGGTGATTTTTCAGCGCTCTTAGGACTTAATATTTTTGACCCCTGCATGGAATCACTTATTGAAAATGTCGTTGCAACAAAGAACGGAACTGATCCAAATGAAACAAACGTGCCTGCTGGTACGTGCAAAGCGCTTATGGAGTCGTGGAAAAAAGAAAAAGTAGCAATTCCGTCTTTACCCCCAGTAGCACTGACCCCAAACATTTTAGGTCCACAGCAACATCCGGCAAACGCTACTATCTATACGCAGTCCAACCTCATTCCAACGCTAGCTGACATAACTCCTCAATTAGGAGTGAAATAATGTTAATACTGCTGCTTTTATCTTTATTTTTCGCGCAACCATCCCTTCAAGCAAACATGATGGCCGACATGGCAATCATGCTTGGCGGACAAATGGGAGCGTCGATGGCTAATCAATCAATCAGCGCAATGTATGCAAACATGGGTAGTGCTGTAGCCGAAGATCAAAATAATATAAACACCTCGAGTACCGCTTTTCAAAGCTATGTACAAAAAGCTGGAAAATCTGAATTAAAAAATATTTTTAAAATGTTTAAAACAGCCCAAACGCGTATGGGCAAATTGACGCAGGAGCAGACAGCAATCATGAATCAAATGGATACCTATATCCAGCAAGCTATCAGCTTGGACGCGCCGCAAGATGATTATATTTTAGATGGTCCGAGCGCTGATCAATTATTTACTCTTGCAACTATGTTTACACCCAAAGGGCTCACATGGAAAAATGTTTTTCCTGTTGGAAACTGGGAGTATGATGAAACAACCGATAGTTTTTGGCAAATGAGCAATGCGCCTCTTATGACTTCTCAGACAGATCCAACAACGCAAGCTGCAGCACCTTCTGCTGACAAAGCGCCCAATAATTCAATTTTTACCGAGTGGATAACTCAGCAGTCTTCTTATGAAATTTTATGTGAAGTTACTTTGTATCAAGTAAGTTATCCCTTTTTTGTTGGTATCATTTTTAATAAAGCTCGATGGATTTCTGGGGATGCAAGCAGACTTCAAAATTATAGACTCTTGGGGCTCTATGGCAACAGCAGCAAATCTATTCAGATCGGTTATGGCGAACAATACACATCAGCTGCATCAACAGCAGCCACAAGTGCAACAGCTCCAACCACTTTGTATCCCCTTCAACAAATTATAAAAAACTCAGCATCAACTTCGCAGCAAGCTACCCTAAACCAAGCCGCATTTACAACACTGCAGACGCAACCAGCAACCTTTAAGATAAAAATTATAACATCGCCACAAACCACTGCGTACAAAATATGGCAATCAACCACTCCAGAACCGCAAAAATTTATCACTGTAACAAGCAAGAATGCAAATCTGTACCTTTATCACGGCATTGGTTTTATGGCGCCTGGAGCAATTGCTCAATTTAAAATTATTAAACCAAGAGAAATTCTTTTTTCACCAAGTGCTCTGCAAACTTTTAATGCTGAAGTTAAAACTTTACTTACTAAGGGAGCTACTTCATGAAAAAAATATGTTTGATATTTTCATTGCTTACACTCAGCGTCAGCACTCTTTTTTCCGTAACACCTATAAATCCTACAACATTTAATGATCATGAAGCAGCATCTATTTTTGCAGCTATAGATTTTCCTCTTTCTGCAATCAAGCAGCAAAATGATCCTTTTACGTTCTCTATTTTTGCAGAGATTGATAAAACCTTTGGAAAACCTGGTATAGCTTTGGATCCTTCTCACATTGATATGATTAAAAAAACATATCTGTATCTTATTTTTCTTGCCAAGTTAGAAAAGGTAAGGAAATTATCAATGCTGGATCCTCGGGGCAAGCCCAAGGATGACGAAATCAAAAAACAGCTCTCTGATTTTTCAGAATTTACACAAGACAATAATCAACAACTACCTCATCTTCCAACGCAGCAACTCATCAGTTCTGCTGGATGGAGTGCTGTAAAAGTCACCAGTCAAGATCTGGTTAATTCTCAAGCATGGCAACTTTTTTGCAAAGCAATGATTACTGACATTGGTATATATTTTTCTATAGCGCTTCAAACAATTCACAACGTTGAAAAACAAACGTTTAATTACATTCCTCACTTCGAAACATCTTTTTATAATGCTGATTACACAAGTCTACGTACGATCAATGAAATCACTCGCACAAGAATTGATTTAGAAGAAACGTTAAAGCAACGCTATCTTTCTGTGTGCCCTGACTGGAATGCGATTGCAAATCCAGTACAAACAACGGCTGTAAAAAGTCCAAAAGCTCCAGACGCCCAGGCGATCTTTGGAAAAACTATTGTAACATTTATGCATACTCGGTTTTACCAAGCGACACATGACATGAATGTTTTAGCCGGCACTAATAATAATTCAATACCTCAATTTAAAAGCCCACTCAAAGAACAGGTATGGTGTTACTTCATGCTGCATGAAGTTCATGGACAACTTACAAAATTTATGACGGACCTCAATCTTTCACAAATGCTCGACGTGATGTCAAATAGTCAACTGATACCAAATATATTTCCTTACACCACTGATGACTATGTTTTACTCGATGAACTTCTTGCAGCAAAATGTAAGGCTGAAGGAAATCAGGACAAATCAATTCATCCATCGCCATCGAATTTTCATGTTGAAGATAATATCAGCACTAGCCAAGTACAAAACGATCCGCGACTACGTAGACATATAAAAGAGTTACACGAACAAAACGCACAAGATCAAACAAAAAAAGAAGTACAAGTACAATCGTTTTGGTCGGATCTTGGTCATGACTTTACAAGTGCTTGGAGTGACGTTAAAAGTGGCGTTGAAACAGCCGTTAAAGCTGTTGAGCATATTGGCGAAGCTGCTGGACAGGGCATTGCAGGAGCGGGAGCAACTCTTGCGGCTGCTCTTGGCTCAGCCTCAGCAGCTGTTGGCTCAGGCTTAGGAATTACTGGACTAGCAAACATAGGAGGGGAACTACACGACGCAACATCAAGTTTCGGTAAAAGCGAATTTGCAAAAAGTATATCCCATCTCAACCAGTCTGCAAAAGAACTTGAGGCTTCTGTTAATGATTATACAAGCGCGATAGAGGATGGAATAGTTGCACCAATTGGTGAAGTTTCTGGAAAATTAGTTGGATATATTTTAAATGACCAAGCAATAGGAACAGACATTTCAAGCGTCATTAACCAAACAGCTGACGCTCTGTATAATATACGAGCTGAAGCCTTTGATGCAATTATTAAAACAGCCGCTGTAGCTGGAGATTTAGGCATTAGATATGTTCAAGCCAGAACAGAATTCGCAGAAACTGTTGCCGATGCTGCGTGGGCAATTTCTTCTAAGCAAGGACAACAAGCTTTTTTACAAGATGGCCAGGATCTGGGAAAAACCTGCCTTCATGCAATAGTGCAATCCTTTACTGGGCTGCTGCATATGACTGAAGGTGCTTTAATATCTGTTTTAAACGGACTTACGGCTATTACCAATTCTCTGACCACGCTATTTATTGATCTTGCGCGCGAAATAACCTACTTAGTACTTTCGGGAAGAATTTTACTTGTCTGGAATCCCGCGCTACTTATTGCTTCAGAGTACGTTCCTGTTGGTAATAAATTTGCCGATCAAGCTCGCGATGATGTTAGAAATACTCTTAACGCACATCGCGGAACAATTAATCAAGTGATGGGCGTTGCCATTTCTCTTGTGCCTGCAGTTGCAGCAATTGTTATGTCTGGCGGAACAGCTGCGCCAGCTGTGGTTGCGGCTGAAGCAGCATTGGAGGCTGGTGTTGAAACTGGTACTGAGGTCGCAACAGAAGAAGGCGCAGCAGCACTGGCTAAGCAAGCTGCTCAGGTCGCTGTTAAAGATGCTGCTAAAACTGCAGCAAAAGATGCTGCCATAGTTCTTGCAAAGCAAGCTGCTCTTGATGCAGCACCAGAAGAAGGTAAAGCTGTCGCGCAAACAGCTTTAGATGAGGCTACAGCGGCTGCTGCCAAATCTACGGCCGCAAAAGAAGCTGCAATAGTAGCAGCGAAAAATCTTGCTTATGGTGCTGAGGTGGCTCAAGGCGGACTTCTTGACGTCGGAGGAAAAAATATTTTTGATACTGCGGCTGAAATCGCCGCTAAAGAAGCCGATCAACCAGGCTTACTTGAGATAGCAGGAAAAAATATTATTACCGAAGGGCCTGTTTCAGCTACCACAGCAACCAAAGCTGTTGTCGCTACTGTAGCTACTGGAGCAGCAGAAATTGCTGCGCAGGAAACTACTGAAGCTGCCGCCAAAGAAGCTGCCGCCAAAGAAGCTGAAGATGCTGCACAAACTGCTACGAAACAAGGCAAAACTGTCCTTAAAAAAATAACTAACTATTTTCTAAGAAGATCTCTGACAAATGCCTCAGAAGAAGCGGCAAATGCAGCAAAAAATGTAACTAAGACTGCTGTTGAAGCTGCCGCAAAAGCCGCTGCTAAACAGGCTGCGGAAACTACTCTTAAGGAAGCAGCGGGAACAGAGGGTGAAGCTGCTGCAAGACAAGTTTTAGAAACTGCAACCAAGGAGGCTGAAGCCGCTGCCAAGGCTGCTACAAAAGCTGCTACAGAAGCTGCTATTAAAAACGCGGCAAAAGATGCGATTATGAAAGAAATATTCGCCAACCAAGCTGTGCAAGATGCTACTGACGAGCTTAATGTTGCTTCAAAAGATGCCTATGAGGCAGGCGAGAAAGTTTATAACGCTCAAACAGCTTTAAGCAATGCCACAAAAGCCGGCGACGAAGTGGCTGAAGCTGAAGCACAAGATGCTTTAGACAGCGCAACAAGTGAAGAAAAGCAAGCTGAAGCAATATATAAAGCCAAATTATCTGCAAAATTCGCTGCTGAACAAGCTGTAGCTGCCCTTAAGTCAACAGCTAAAGAAGCTGCGAAAGTTGCTCTTGATGTTGCTACCAAGCAAGCTGAACAGGCTAGTAAAGAGGCTTTAAGCGCTATGGCCAAAGTTGCTTTAAAACAGGATGCTAAACAAGCTGCGGAAATTGCGCTTAGAAAAGTTATAGAAGAGGGAGGAGACCAGGCTGCTCAAGATGCTGCTCAAGAGGCTCTAGATGATGCTACCAATGAAGTTGAACAATCTTTAGAGGAAGCTACAGAAGCTCAGGCAAAGTCCGCTTTAAAGACTGCAGCAAAAGATGCTGCAAAGCAAGCTTTTGATTCTACGCCTAAATACGCGGATGCTCTAGAAGCTCTTAAGGGTGAAGCTATCGGTCTGGTTATGAACGCTGGATTTGGATTATTTAATATTGTTGGAGGCTTTAACCAAGATCAAAACGCTCTTTTAAAAGAAAACAACCAAGCTAACTCTTTAAAAAACTTATGGAAATTTATCAACGAAAATAAATTAGCGACAGCACAAAACGAGCTCACGTACCTTAACGAACTACAAGAAAAACAACAGGCAGAAATTGGCAATCAAACTCTTGCTCTCGCATTGTACCAAAATCTCATCTATGCAGGCGTCAATTCAACAAAAAATCAAATCGCAGCAGCTCTCGCCCCTCAGTACATCCAAAATTTAACTCCGGATGCTAACAATTTACTGCCTGCAGATATTGGAAGCTCATGGGGGCTTGCAACCAACTATCTTGATTTGTATCCTTCGCAAGGTTTTTTCACAGCGACTACTGGTCGTCCTAATTTTCCTTATGCTCAAGAAATTGCTCAAGCACCACTTGCAGCAACGCAAAGCACCTCAACCGCAAAACCATCAACTCCAATTCCAGATAAATTATGGTTTAATCAGCGAACTACAGCTCTCGACTTGCTACATGAAAATGGTACAAAAAAACAACCGTCAGATACGTTAACTGTGCAAATAGATCTTCAATTTATCTATACTTTAAATTCATCATTTCATGTGGGTCTGTACTTAGGTGGCAACTATCAAAATTATAGTTCTCGAAGTTTTCTTGCACGACTTTTAAACACAACTGTAGCTAATGTTACACAGCAACTCACAACCTTCCAAAGTTTTTATGCCAGCGGCAATTTTAGCGCAGATGGCACAATGATAAAAACTCCTCCTGCAAATTTAATCAATTCAAGCCTGATTGATATCGATCAAGCTCGTCTGGCAAAAATGTTGGTACTCTATCGTGACTCAGCAACTGACCTGCTAAGTATCGGAGTCTATGAACATGAAGGCAAAGGATGGATTTTAAAACAACCTCTTCCAGCGTCACTACAGCTCGACAAACAACACACTTATCATCTCACCGCGGTGTTAAATCAAGCAAATCTTACCGTTACTCTTTGCGCTGATAACAATCCTCTTGAAATAGTACAAGAAACTATGCCTGTTACTCCGATTGCAAATCAAAGAACGTATGGCATAATTTGCTCTGGTGCTGCAATAGAGTGGAACCAAATTGCTCCAAAGCCTCAACTAATAGTCAATGGCAGTGCTCGCCCTGCAACTAAAGTTCAATCAGAGACAGCACGTGAGAAGCAAGCAAAAATTGATCTTGCAAAAGAAACTAATCCAAACTTTGGCTTGTTCAAGTTTACGCACCTTTCGAAAAGAAGAATTTTACTTGGGCAGTATGTGTATCACACTACCGACACTGATTTGAAAAAAATAGATCCTAAGGCTCATGATCTTGTTGTCTTTGCTACAATGCAAAATAATTTAATAGTCCATAAGAGCTTAGGAAAACATCCAAGCAAAGCTTTAACACAGGGTCAAACAAATGTTCTTGTCAGCCTTGTCACTGGAAGCGTTTACGACGAAAATGGTAAAAACATTGCTGTTACTTTAAATGCCTGGAAGAACTATGAAACTGGTCACGGACCATTTCCTACCAGCCTTGGAGCTTACATCACAACACAACAAGCAGCCGTAGCGAAAGCTTTATCAAATATTAACTTTGGTAAATTTGTACTCGACATTATCAGTCCGCAATCTTTAAGCTTAGGTCAATATATTTATACCTGCACGCAAACTATTAATGCAAAAGATAGCACAGGAAAACCAATGATCGATTATTTGATCATGGCAGAAGTCACAAACAATACTTTAGGAAATTTTGTTGGTATGTCGCCAACATCATCAAACGCTCAAGGCCTGATCAGCTTAATTACCGGAAATCTATATCTAAAAAATACGGTATTTACAAAAGGAGTTACGCCACAACCAATTGCCCCTCCCTTCTCAGCTTCTGAGATGCTCAGTTCTTACAGCAACTCTCCAGATTACATAACTATCACAAACGCTGAGACTGCCTATGGTAATTATTTAACAGCTAAGCAACAACAAAAATCTACTACCCCTAGCAATATCACAATAATACCGATCACGCCGGTAACTTCGCAGTCTGTTTCAGGAGTTCACCTTCCTCTGCATGGAGTTAAAATAGGATTATCTAAGAATGCTCCAGGAGTTCACTTGCACTTCCCTGGTGAAAAAAGTATTGCCGATCGCCAACAAAGTGCTGCTGGCAATGCAGGGTTCCAACTTGCTCATCGTGGTGGCGTTCACTTAAAATTATAAAATAAATAAGGGGCGGACATGATGCAAAAACCAAAAAAACTAACTACAAAATCTGGCGTTTATCTTTTTAAAAACAACACTCACGAGATTATTTATATCGGTAAAGCAAAAAATATTGCCGATCGTATCGCATCATATTTTAATCAACCAGATGATTTTAAAACCAGTTTGCTTCTGGGTGAGGCTACAACGCTTGAAACAATTCCTACAAGCAGTGAAGTCGAAGCATTGTACCTTGAAGCAGAATTGATTAAAAAATATCAGCCAAAATTCAATAAGCTCTTAAAAGAAGGTAATCCTTTTATCTACTTATTTTTTTCGCAAGAAAAAATTCCAACACTCTCCATAGTCAGAACAAAAGATGAAAAAGGAACTTATATTGGACCCTTTCTTACTAAAAAAGCTGCGCATGGCGTCTACAACTTTTTAACCAAAACACTGCAATTAAAACTTTGCACCAAAAAAATCACTCATGGATGCCTACAGTATCACATCGGAGTCTGCGCTGGATTTTGCAAGGCAGAGTTCGATATAGAATTTTATAAATTCAGACTGATGCTCGCACAGCAACTTTTAACCAACAATTCAGACATGGCCTTAAAAGCAATTGAAAAAGAAATAAAACAAGCTTCAAAAAATTTAGAGTTCGAACGAGCTTCGCACTTGCTTGAATACAAACAAAATTTTGAGCAGATAGCGCGTACTTTGCAAACGCTACGATCTATGCCTAGCAAACAAAACGTTCCCGATACTCAAAAAAACCTTGATGTTTTAATGGCTGTGCAAAAACGTCTGCACTTAAAACATGTTCCATACGTTATCGATTGCTTTGATATTTCTCACATGCAAAGTTTGGCAATTGTTGGAAGTTGCATTCGATATGTGCATGGCATACCGGAACCAAAATCTTTTCGTCGTTTTAAAATTAAAACACTCATAGAGCAAGACGACTATGCTGCTCTTGCCGAAATCGTAGAGCGTCGGTATAAATCTGGACTAGAATATCCGAATTTAATTGTTGTCGATGGCGGCAAAGGACAAATTAGTGCAGTCAAGCCATACATTGGCACGGCAGAACTGGTTGGTCTAGCAAAAAAAGAAGAAACTATTATTTCTGCTGATTTTAAACATTTTATAAAACTTGATCTTCATCGACCTGAAGACTTACTGCTACTACAAATTCGTGACAAAACTCATGACTTTGCCATTTCATATCATCGTAAAAAACGTACCCTTACAAAAAATTCCTAAGGTGAAAAAATGACTAATAAAAATACTGATAAAAAATACGAAATTTTAGATGCATACTGTCAAAACATTACCAAGCTAGCACTCGATGGAAAACTTGATCCCGTCATTGGTCGGCATGAAGAAATTCGACGCGTCGTACAAATTTTATCACGACGAACTAAAAGTAATCCTGTGCTTATTGGTGATCCTGGCGTGGGAAAAACTGCCATCGTAGAAGGTCTGGCGCAGCGCATTATCAACAACGATGTTCCTGAAAGTTTGAAAAATAGCGTGATCTATGCTCTCGACATGGGAGCTTTAATGGCTGGAACAAAATTTCAAGGTGAGTTTGAAGAACGCATCAAAGGAATTTTAACAACCATTGAACAGGCACAAGAACGCATTATTTTATTTATTGACGAACTGCATATGCTTGTCGGTGCTGGATCATCTGGCGGCGGCATGGATGCATCAAATTTACTCAAGCCTGCTTTAGCTCGTGGAAATTTACACTGCATAGGCGCAACAACCATTAAAGAATATAAAAAATATATTGAAAAAGATGCTGCGCTTGAACGTCGCTTTCAAAAAGTATTAGTTGAAGAGCCGTCAATTGAAGATGCTATTTCTATTTTGCGCGGACTGAAAGAAAAATATGAACTACATCATGGAATAAAAATTACTGACGCTGCACTCGTGCAAGCAGTACAGCTTTCTGCAAAAAATATTCCTGATCGATTTTTACCCGATAAAGCAATCGATTTAGTTGATGAAGCTGCATCCATGGTAAAAATGGCAATTGAATCAAAACCAGAACAGCTCGATCAAATGGAACGTAAAATCCGACAGCTTGAAATTGAAAAAGTTGCACTGACTAAAGAAAAAGATAACCAACAATCACAAGAACGTCTCAAAGATTTGGTTAAAGAACTCACAGCTTTAAAAGCGCAACATCAAACACTTCTTAACCAATGGCAAGCTGAGCGCGCTCCTCTAGAAAAAATAAATCAGATTAAAGAAAAAATTGAGCTGGCAAACTATGAATTTGCTCAAGCTGAGCGTATGGGTGATTTTGCTCGTGCATCAGAAGTAAAATATGGAAAAATTGTTCAACTTGAAAAAGAACTTGTAAGTCAGCAAGAAAAGATAAAAGCTCTTGGCTCTCATCTTTTAAAAGAAGAAGTTACGCCAGAAGATATTGCAAAAGTTTTATCACGATGGACGGGGATTCCGGTAGAAAAGTTACAAGCATCGGAGTCTAAAAAGTTACTCGAGATGGAAGATGTTCTAGGACAACGAGTCATTGGCCAAGATGAAGCGGTTAAAAAAATAGCTAACGCAATTCAAGTGCATCGCGCAGGCCTTACCGATCCAAATAAACCAATCGGTTCATTTTTATTTCTCGGGCCAACAGGCGTTGGAAAAACTGAAGTTGCAAAATCTTTAGCTGATTATTTATTCAACGATGAGCATAAATTAATTCGTATCGATATGTCTGAATACATGGAAAAACATGCCGTGTCTCGACTGATCGGATCACCTCCTGGCTACGTTGGACATGAAGAAGGTGGACAGCTTACCGAAGCAGTCAGACGCAATCCCTACAGCATTGTGCTTTTTGATGAAATTGAAAAAGCTCATCCAGAAGTATTTAATATCTTTTTACAAATTTTTGATGATGGTCGGCTTACTGATGGACAAGGCAGAACGATCAACTTTAAAAATTGCGTCATCATCATGACATCAAACATTGGTTCTGAAATTATTCTACAAGCTAAAAAAATCGATGAAAAAGTAAAAACTGAAATCGAAAAAATACTGAACAAAACGTTTAGACCAGAATTTTTAAATAGAATTGATGATATCGTATTTTTCAATATGCTTGACGAAAAAGTCATTAAAAATATTGCAAAGTCACATATCAAAAACTTTGAAAAACGTATGCATGCAAAAGACATTGACGTATCAATAACAGACAAAGTTCTTGAGTTTATTGCGCTTGAAGGATTTCAGCAAGAATTTGGTGCGCGTCCACTCAAACGTGCAATTCAACAATTTATCGTGATTCCAACATCACAATATTTACTGCAACATCCAGAAACAAAAACTATCAAAATTGATTACAAAGATGATAAAATTGTCATTTCTTAATCAAAAAAAGGAGAGAGTTGTGAACAATCATATTCAGCCAAGCAAGCAAGTTTTATGGTACTTACAAAATAAAAAACCTCTAAAGTGCACTCAAGATATGCATGTCGATGTTGCAGTTATTGGTGGCGGAATTGCAGGGTTATCTGCAGCTCAAGCATTTGCAAGCCGCAATAAAAAAGTTGCATTGTTTGAGCAACATTTTTGCGGATCTGGAGCAACAGGAAAGGGTTCTGGTTTTGTAACTCCTAACTCAGAGTTATCTCTTTCCGATTTTTCACATCAGACAGATAATGAGAAATCACAAGAGCTTTGGAAGTTCATCAACAATGGACTGGAAAAAATTCGAACTAATACTTTAGATTATAATTTTGATTGCGGATATACCAGCCAGGGTGGACTTTTTGTAGCCAACTGTGATCGGACACTAAAAAACATTCAAGAAGAGCATAAAAAAATTTCAATGCTTGGATACGAGTCTCAACTCTTTGGAAAAAAAGAGATTTCCTCAATTCTTGGATCTCAGTTATATTTTGGCGGCATGACATATGGTAATAGTTTTGGCATAAACACCTATGAATACTGCAAGTCCCTGCAACAACATTTAGAACAAAACGGAGTAAGCATTTTTGAAGAAACCCCAGTAACTCAAATTAATGATCATACTTTAACCACTCCACATGCTACTATCACAGCTGATTATATTATTGTTTGCGTTGATAAATTTTTACCAGAATTGGCAGTAATGGAAGATCAAATTTATCATGCACAAAATTTTATTCTCGTTTCAGAGCAGCTAAACGATGATCAAATTAAGATGATATTTCCTGAAAAACCTTACATGGTATGGGATTCTCAGTTGATCTATAACTATTTTAGATTGTCTAAAGATCGTCGTCTTATTTTGGGCGGTGGCGATATGTTTTCACTGTATGCAAAAGAAGAAAGTCATAATTATCAAAGAGGATACAATAAAATAATAAACTATTTTCAAAAAATGTTTCCAAAAGCAAACATTCAATTTGAGTATCAGTGGCCAGGGCTCTTTGGTATATCAAAAGATCTTGCTCCCATTGCAACACCAGATAGTAAATATCCTCACATCTATTACATTGCTGCGTCTGCAGGCCTTCCAATTGCGACAGCACTCGCTATGTATAGCGCAGAGCACTTACTGGATGGAAAAAAAGATATGGATGCTTACTTTGCGCCTAAGCGTAAATATTTTATAGATGGAATATTGCAAAAAATATTGGGTAAAAAAATATCATTTGCTGTAAATAATTTATTAATTCAAAAAACATTGGGCTGTTTTAAATAAAGACTCAACTATTTTTTAAAAGCTATTAGCTTGGCAGAGCACAGACTTTGCATGCCTAATTTTCCATGTATTCTTCCAAATCCAGATTTTTTATATCCACCAAAGGGATCATGAGGTATGACATAATTTGCATTGTTAATGCTAATATTTCCTGTTTTAAGCGCTTTGCTTATTTTTATAGTCGTATCGTGATCACTGCTGTAAACGTAACCACCGAGTCCGTAAATTGTATCGTTTGCTAAATGTATTGCTTCTTGCAAAGTGTCAAACGGTACAACTGGAAGTGCCGGGCCAAAAACTTCCTCGTGCCAAACTTTCATGTCAGATGCAACATCTACTAAAATAGTAGGTTGAAAATAAGCTCCCTGCAAACTCTCTGGCTGCTTTCCGCCTAAAACAATTTTAGCACCCTTTGCAACTGCATCATCAACTTGTAACCGCAATGCTTCTAGTTGTTTTTCATTAACCAGTGGCCCGATGTCAGTATTTAAATCGATCGGAGAGCCAATTTTTTTTTGTAAAATAAAATCAGTTAATCTATGAACAACTTCATCAAAAATAGATGAGTGAACTATCAAACGCTTTAATCCATCACAGGTTTGACCACTGTTTGCAAATCTATTGAAATAAATAGACGGAATGGCAACACTTAAGTCAGCATCAGCACAAACAATGCCAGCAGCAGAGCCTCCTAGTTCCAAGATAACTGGAATACTTTTTTGTCCGGCTACTTGATAAATAAGGTTTCCTGTTTTAGTGCTGCCCATAAACCAAATCATATCTATGTCGCCATGAATCATATAATTACCAGCATCAAAACCTTTGCCATAGATAAAATTGCAAACATCCTCTGGAAAATGAGCATCATTAAAAATCTTTTCCAGCTGCTGACATGCAAGCACTGAATACTCAGAGTGCTTTATAACAACAGTGTTGCCGACCACAAGACTTTGAGCTACGGTCCAAATAAAATTAGATACTGGGTAATTCCATGGAATGCTAACTGCAACAACTCCATAAGCCTCAAAGTGCAACTGGTGCTGTTCTAAGGAATTTTGAAATACAGTTTCTGGCTCGAGCCATAAAGCAGCATTGTCTAAATAACCACGCATATAGTTTAGTCCTGGCTCAATATCGATTTGAAGACAAACAGAAATCGGCATACCTACTTCGCGTGCAATCAACGTTGCCAGCTCCTGTTTATTTTTTTGAATTTCTATAAAAACGCGTTCTAAATAATGTAATCGATCCTGTAAAGATGTGTTTGACCAAGACGAAAAAGATTTTCTGGCTCTAGATATTTTATCATCAATTTCTTGAGACGAAGAAGATGTAATTTCTGCAATGATTTTATAGCTATCGCCTGGATTTGTTACAATAATATTTTCAAACTTCACAAAAACTCTCTCATTTAAAGCATTGTTATAAATTTTATTCATACTATATGAGTAAAATAATATCAACAATAGACAATTGTCATTTCATAAATTTCGAGGGTTCATTAACAAAAAAGGGAACCGATTTGGTTCCCTTTTTACTGTGATGCTTATTTCTTATTTTATTTTTTTAGGCAAAAATCTCAACCCATACATTTCTAAATCTTTTTCTGCAATCTCTCCAGGAGCTTGCATCATTGCATCATGACCCTTTTGAGTTTTAGGGAATGCAATAACATCTCGAATAGATTTGCAGTGCGTTAAAAGCATTATGATGCGATCTAGGCCAAGCGCTAGACCACCATGCGGAGGACAGCCAAGCTGCAGTGCGCTCAGCAATGCTCCAAATTTTTCTTGCATCTTTTCTTCATCAAGTCCCAAAATTGCAAACATCTTTTTTTGAAATTCGATATCGTGAATACGAATCGATCCACCGCCAAGCTCATAGCCGTTTAAAACTACGTCATACGCGCGTGCTTTTATCTCGCCAAAGGTTTTGCCTTCCCATCCAGCTTGCGGGCTGGTAAAAGGATGGTGCACCGCATTCCAACGTTTTTCAGCCTCATCATACTCAAACAATGGGAAATCAGTTACCCAACAGAAACGATAGTCATCTGCTTTTGCTAGATTAAGTTCAGCAGCAAGAGCGCAGCGTAAACGACCTAAAAGTGTCCAAGCTTCGCTGTATTTTCCAGCTATTAAAAAGATAGTATCACCAGCTTTTGCTTGCGGCATAATTGTTTTAACATGCTGCAAAAAGTTTTCTGGTAAAAATTTTGATACCGGAGATTCAGCTTCACCTTGATCGTTAAATCGAATCCAAAGTAGTCCTTTTGCTCCAAAATGCATCGCTTTGCTGACCCAGCTTTCAAGCTCAGAGCGAGTAAATTGTTTTTGTGAAACTAAAATTCCACCAGCTTTTCCACCAGTTTGAAAAACTGTTTGTAAAAATTTTAATTCAGTTTTTTCAAAGAGTGAACTGCAGTCTTGAATTTTTAATTCGTAGCGTAAGTCGGGTTTGTCGCAACCATAATCAGCAAAAGCTTGATCATAAGTAATGCGCTCAAAGTTTTTTGGAATTTCAATATTTAAAGCATTTTTGAATACATGAAACAATAATTTTTCAATTGTTTGCATGACATCTTCTTCTTGCACAAAAGACATTTCCACATCGATTTGTGTAAATTCTGGCTGACGATCTGCGCGCAAATCTTCATCTCTAAAGCATCGAGCAATTTGGAAATAACGATCCATGCCAGATGCCATCAAGAGCTGTTTGTACATTTGTGGTGATTGAGGAAGTGCATAGACACTATGTTCATGAATACGAGACGGAACTAAGAATTCACGCGCTCCTTCAGGTGTGTTTTTTGTCAGCATTGGAGTTTCAATTTCTAAGAAGCCTTGCTGTCTAAAAAATTCTCTGACAAAAAAAGTAACATCGCTGCGAAGACGCATGATTTTAAACATTTTTTCACGGCGAAGATCGATGTATCGATACTGCAAGCGCAATTCTTCTTCAACGTTATCAGCTTCTTCCATCATAAATGGAAGACCAACTGCTTTGTTTAAAGTTTCTAGATGAGAGACTTGTAGTTCGTATGCACCTGTTTTTAAATCTTTATTAATAAGCCCAGCGTCGCGCTGCACGACTTTTCCAGATACAGCTACAACATATTCGCTACGCAAACTGTGTGCAAGTTCATGTGCAACTTTATCAAAATCAGGATTGAAAATAACTTGCATGATTCCTTCACGGTCACGCAAATCGATAAAAATTAATCCACCATGATCACGACGTCGATGAACCCAGCCTAAAAGCGTAATTTCTTTACCAACGTGCGGCTCGTCAACGAGGCCACAATAAGTTGTTCTTTGTTTCATAATTTTTATCCAATCAAAATTAATTTTTTTAGAAAGCGTACACTAAACCAAAGTTGGCAACGTACCCTATATCATCGCCAGTAACTTCTTTTCCAAAAGGAGTTCCACACAAATCTGTATAATATTGCCCCGGTAAAACCATACCAGCATAGCCTTCTATTTTTATTTTATCATAAAAATATGCTGCAATTTGTACAGAAAGTTCTGTGCCAATATAATTATCTGCAGGAATTGTTCTTTCTGGAAGCACACCTTTTGGCGAAACTACAACATGTGTTGTTTCTGGAGACCAATACCCAATCAAGTTTGGCGCAATGTTAAGTTTATAAGCTTTAAGCGACTGAACATTCCAGCTAAATCGTGACCCAAAAAATGCAATGTTGGTCATTTCGTTTATTCCGTCGGACTGACTGTATTTAATGACATTAGTATTTATTAATTCCGCTCTTGGATTTCTTGTATTAAAACGAGGAACCCCTAAGTTAAAAATAACTAAGTGAGAAAGTCTTGTTCCTTGATACGCAGATTGCAACGGTATAAATCCTGCAAACTGCTGATTCATAAGTTCAGTCGATGTCATCTTGTTCGCGTCTCTTTGTGGGTCAATATGACCAGAAGCGTACCCAATACCTAAAGAACCAGTTAAAACTTTGTCAATGAACTGATAAGATGCATCTGATACAAAAAAGTATCCTTTAAGAAATTGTCTTTCTCGCGGTCTAAAACGATCAAAAGCATTGTATAAATTTTTATACGGTAAGATACCAGTGCCATTAGTTACTGGATTTGTCGTAATATCAACTTTGTTAAACAAATTAGTTCCAATTTCTTTTCCGTTCAAACTTGGATCTCTTGGCGAATTTTTAACAGCTGCCGCGTTTGCATCAGTTACGTATGCACGCTTTGGTGATTTAGTAGTGCTTGGATCATCAATAAATACTTTTGTATATTGAGCCGTAACAAAACCTTGATCATTTCGCGTAAGCACAATGTCATTTCGATCCCACGGCCTAGCATCACGCTCACCCGTGTTTATAGCTGCCTCGCCTCCAATATTAAATCTGCCGCTGACTGCTTCAACTGCGCAACCATATGTTGTTAAGTAAGAATCTACATCATTAAGAAATTCCAAATCTTGATCCGGAGCTGCTTGATACACAACATAGGGCTCAACATGTAATTTATGTTTTGCGCCATTTAAAAGTTTAAGCTTGTTGTTTATTAAAGCGACATAAGAATGACGGCCAATGCCGCGCTGCGCACAGCCTCCTATTTCATTAGCCCTAATTGACTCAACGTTAGAACTATAAGATCCGTGATTATTTTCAAGAAGAGCGACATAAAATTGACAGTCATATGTCTCAACAATTGGATTTAAATTAAAAAGGATTGCTGGCGCGAATTGGTCAATTGAATACCCAGGAGCAAATCCTAAAAATCCTTCAACAGTATATGCCGAACCAAAGCTAATACCGCGACCCACCTGATAATCTAAAAGTCCCATTTGAAAATAATTATTATTCGGATAATCAAGATTACCAATAGCCATTTTTACCCAGGCTTCACGCGTCCACATCAAATGCTTATTAGCGTTTGTACCTTTTGTTTTAACTTTTATTCCGCCAATATCAACAATACCATCAAACGATTTTACTTCTGTAGTACCGCCCCATCGGTAACGAAATCGCAAGGTGTCGTGAAACATAACTCGAGGCCTTGAAATTTCTCCATAAATAATATCTGCAAAATAATCAGCAGTAGTTCGCAAATAAGATGATGAATCATTTGCAATCTTACTATTAAAGAATCCTAAATTATTTGCCCCGAAATACTCTTGCTTGTATTTTCCACCGAGTATAAAGGTAATGTCTTCTGATTTTATTTGAAGTCTTTTAGCTAAATCGTTTTTTTTGTCATTCGAAGCTAATAAATCTCCGCTAAAAACGCTTGATAATATAAGAAATTGCATAAAATTTGTGCGAGTGAAAAACTTCATAGAACTTTATCCAAAAAATTAAGAATTTTTTTTGATAGATATGGTACAACGTTGTTTATACTATCCACAAAAACAGCATTTTTGTCAAACAAATAGACTGTACTTTGCTCGTCTTAATGATGATTTTTAACTATCAAACAACCAAGGATCTTGATGAAAAAAGAAAAATCTTTTTTAGAAAGCGTACACTAAACCAAAGTTAGCAACATACCCTACGTCATCGCCAGTAACTTCTCCTCCAAGAGGAGAGCCACATAAATCTGTATAATATTGCCCCGGCGCAACCATACCAACATAGCCTTCTAATTTTATTTTATCATAAAAATATGCTGCAATTTGTACAGAAAGTTCTGTGCCAATATAATTACCTGCAGCAATTGTTCTTTCTGGAAGCACACCTTTTGGCGAAACTACAAACTCTGCTGGTTCTGGCGCCCAATACCCAATCAAGTTTGGCGCAATGTTAAACTTATAAGCTTTAAGCGACTGAACATTCCAGCTAAATCGTGATCCAAAAAATGCAATGTTGGTCATTTCGTTTATTCCGTCGGGCTGAGAGTATTTAATGACATTAGCATTTATTAATTCTGCGCTTGGATTTCTTACATTAAAACGAGGAACCCCTAAGTTAAAAATAACTAAGTGAGAAAGCCTTGTTCCTTGATATGCAGATTGCAACGGTATAAATCCTCCATACTGCCTATTCATAAGCTGATTTGATGTCATCTTGTTCGCGTCTGTTTGTGGGTCAATATGACCAGAAGCGTACCCAACACCCACAGAACCAGTTAAAACTTTTTCAATAAACTGATAAGAAGCATCCGCTACAAAAAAGTATCCTTTAAAAAATATTCTTTCTCGCGGCCTAAAACGATCAAAAGAATTATATAAATTTTTATACGGTGTTGGAGTTACCGCTGGACTTGCGGTAATATCAACTTGGTTAAATAAATTAGTTCCAATTTCTTTTCCATTCAAACTTGGATCTCTTGGCGAATTTTTAATAGCTGCGGCATTAGCCTCAGTTACATATGCAAGTCTTGGAAAGTTGGTTGTGCTTGGATCGTCCACAAAAACTTTTGTATATTGAGCTGTAACAAAACCTTGATCATTTCTTCCAGGGATTATAATGTTTCTATCCCACGGCTTAACATCGGTCTGACCTGTATTAATAGCAGCTTCTCCTCCGAAATTAAATCGACCACACACTGATTCAACAGCGCAACCATATGTTGTTAAATCTAAGTCAACATCATTAGCAAATTCTATGGCTTGATCAAGAGTTGATTGGTACACAATGTATGGCTCAAGATGTAATTTATGGCTTACACCATTTAAAAGTTTAAGCTTGTTATTTATTAAAGCTACATAAGACTGACGTGCGGTGCCACGTTGTGGACAACTGCCAATTTCACTCTGACGAATGAGTTCACTATTGTCAGCATAAAAAGCATTGGTGTTTTCAATAATTGCTGCATAAAATTGACAGTCGTATGTCTCAACAATTGGATTTAAATTAAAAAGGATTGCTGGCGCGAATTGATTAATTGAATAACCAGGAGCAAATCCTAAAAATCCTGCAACGTCATATGCCGGACCAAAGCTAATACCACGACCGACCTGATAATCCAACAGCCCAAGTTGTATAAAATTATTGTTCGGATAATCAAGATTGCCTATCGCAAACTTTACCCAAGCTTCACGCGTCCACATCAAATGTTTGTTTGAACTAGTGCCTTCTTTTATAACTGTTATTCCGCCAACATCAACAATACCATCAAACGATTCTACTTCTGTAGTGCCGCCCCATCGATAACGAAATCGCAAGGTATCATGAAACATAATTCGAGGCCTTGAAATGTCTCCATAAATAATATCTGCAAAATAATCAGCGGTACTTCGCAAATATGATGATGAATCAGTTTGAACTTTACTATTAAAGAATGATAAATTACTCGCCCCGAAATACTCTTGCTTGTATTTTCCGCCGAATATAAAGGTAATGTCTTGTGATTTTACTTGAAGTCTTTTAGCTAGATTGTTTTTTTCGCCGTCAGCGGCTAATGATATACCAAAAAAGAAGTAAGAAATTATTAGAAACCGTTGAGAATAATTGAGTGTGAAAAACTTCATAGAACTTTATCCAAAAAATTAAGATTTTTTTCTGATAGATATGGTAAAACGTTGTTTATAACTATGGACAAAAACAGCATTTTTGTCAAACAAATATACTGCGACTTGCTCGATTTAATCATGATTTTTAACCATCAAACAACCAAGGACCTTAATGAAAAAAGAAACTCTTTTAATTGGCGCTCATGTTTCAATTGCTGGAGGATTTGATAAAGCTATTACTCAGGGAGAAGAAATAGGCGCAACCTGCATTCAAATTTTTACCAAAAGCAATCGTCAGTGGAAAGCAAAACCAATCACACAAAATGATATTGACTCGTTTACAGCGCAACAGAAAAACTCACAGGTGCGAGTCGTTGTTGCTCATGCAGCTTATTTGATAAACCTTGGTTCAACGACTCCTGAAACAGTAGAAAAGTCTGTGCATGCACTTGTTGATGAATTGCAACGCTGCGATGCATTAAAAATTCCATATCTCGTTCTGCATCCAGGAACCATGAATACTAAAGATGAGGAGGAGTCTCTTGTTTTTATAGCAGATCAAATCAACAAAGCTTTAGAAAAAGCGCAGCCTAAACACGTAACGCTTCTCTTGGAAACAATGGCTGGACAAGGATCTGTGCTTGGATACACCTTTGAGCAACTAGCAACCATTATCAAACACATTGATCATAAAAAATATATCGGAGTGTGCTTTGATACTTGTCATGCTTTTGCCTCTGGATACACGTTTGATACTCCTGCTTCTTATAAAAAAATGTGGGAAAACTTTGACGGGACAATTGGCCTAGAAAAACTCAAAGCTTTTCACGTCAATGATTCAAAAAAAGAGTTAGGAGCAAAAGTGGATAGACATGAGCATATCGGAAAAGGAAAGATTGGAGCGACAGCATTTACACTTCTTATGAAAGATAAAAAATTTGCTAATATTCCAAAGATTTTAGAAACACCACAAGAACATGGACTAGAAGATAACAAAAAAAATCTTGCTACCTTGAGAGATTATTTCAACGATTAACAAGGAGATTTCAACGCTGGATCCCAGTTCAAGCCTGGGACGACAACTAACGTTGTCGAATTAAACAAAAAAAATCGATGGTGGATTCTAATGCCCCCTAACCAAAAAGAGCAAACACCACCATCGACAATAAGCAGTTCTCCAACCATACTACCTTACTATCAAAAAAAGGAAGGAGACAGTTGTTATACTATCTCCTCAAATTCATGATGACAAAAAAAAGTTTCATTCTGTTTTGCAACAACAAAGAAAATGCTGCTACAGGCATACGTTTTAACTCTTGTGCAACAAAATTGCACGAAAGCAACAAGGCTTACGACAGTTATGTAATGATTTCCATAATGTGCTGAACAACGTCGCCATTTTTCCAAGCAGAAAAACCGTCAACAGCAAAAGCGCAATCGCTTCCTTCTGGGACCGATAAAACCTTATTGCGATCTTTTTGAAGCGTTCTAATAACGCCACGACCAACAACTTCTTTATCGCGATATATTTTAACTTTGCCGCCCTGTAAAAGTTGTCCACTTTCAACAGCAGCACCAGCAACAGTACCTACCGATTTAATTTTAAAGATCGCTTTAACGCGAGCAACGCCCAATAATTTTTCTTCAACTTTTCTTACATGGCTCTTAAGGACAGCTTCTTTTGCGTCATCAATCAGCTTGTAAATAATATCAAAGGTTTTAATTACGACATCTTTTTTAACTGCGTTACTAACGCCTTTGTTAACTTTGACACCAAGTCCGTAAACAATAGATCCAGTTGTAGTTGCAAGCTCTATGTTGTTTTCATTGATATCACCAACGCCAACATCAACAATTTTTATTTTTTCCGGCTGTTCAAGGTTGAGCTTTGTGATGCTATTGATAAGTGCTTCTTTTGAAAGAATTGTGCTCGCTTTCAAAATAACATTAATTCCGCCTTCACCCTCAATTTTTTCTTGACCACCTTTTGTAGCGTCAGTAATTGATCTTACTTGAATGTTTTTATGTTTTTTTACTGCCATAGCATCTGAGACAAACTCAAAGATATCTCCTGGCATAGCGAGAGCAGAAAATCCTGCTATCTGTGCTGGTACAGAAGGACCAGCGCTTTCAATATTTTTTCCAAGGTAGTTTTTCATTGAACTAACTTTGCCATAGGTAGAACCACAGACAAAATGATCACCACGAGAAATTGTACCGCGTTGTAAAATAACTGTTGCAACAGCTCCTCGACCATGCTCAATGCGAGATTCTAAAACAAATCCACGAGCATTCTCAGTTGAGCTAGTTTTTAAATCAAGGATATCAGCTTGCAGACGAATTACTTCTAATAAATCATCAACGCCTTGGCCTGTTTTGCCAGAAATTGCAACATACGGAGTTTCTCCGCCCCAATCATCAGGCAATAACCCTTGATCAGTTAATTGACGTTTTACAATATCAATTCTGTCTGGTGAAACTTTATCAATTTTATTAAGAGCAACAACAGTTGTCGCACCAAAGCTTTTTATAGCTTTGATAGATTCTATTGTTTGTGGCCTTACGCCATCATCAAGCGCAACAACTAAAACAACCAAATCTGCTATTAAAACACCACGTTCACGCATCAAAGAAAATGCTTCGTGACCAGGTGTGTCTAAGAATACTAAATTTCCATGCTTGGTAACTACTTCGTATGCAGCAACATGTTGTGTAATTCCGCCTTTTTCGCCTTCAGCAACGCGTGCTTTGCGAATGAAATCAAGCAGTGTAGTTTTACCATGATCAACGTGACCAACAACGGCAACCGTTGGCAATCGACGCTCTGCTCCAGAAGAAATTTTTGCTTCTATAAATTTTTCAAGCACATCTTCTGTATCATTTTTAAATTCTTCAAAAGGAACGCCTAAGTCCGTAAGGAACGGAGTAATTTTCTCTTTTTTTACAATTTGATTTTTATTTGCCAGTATTCCACGTTTTAACAACTGAAGAATTAATCCAGCAACTGAACATTTTAAACGATTTGCAAGTTCGCCAACTGTCATATCTTGCACAACAACTTTTTCTTGTGCTGCAAGTCCATGACTAAAAGGTTTAACAAATTCAACATGATTGAATCGTTTTCTTAAAAAACCTAGCTGATCATTGCTTAAAACAAAGTCTTCTCCATATGAACCAGCTTTACGCTCTTTTAAAATAGCAACAAGCTCACTGACTGAGACACCAAACTGAATAGAAAAATCTTTAATTCGCATCAACCAACAACTCTATAAATAGCAAAAACTTAAAAATTTGACTCTGAAGTATCGTTAGAACCTAAACTCACTTCTTCAAGCCCCTGGCCAGAAGAGACAAGCTCAATATCAAGACCCAGTAGCTCTGAAGCTAGGCCGATATTTTGTCCAAGTTTACCAATTGCAAGCGCTCGCTGATCGTCACTAACCCAGGCACGAGCCCTGTTATCATCTACCAATTCAACTCTGTTTACTTCCGCAGGACGCAAAGCAAGAGCAACAAGCTCTTCTTTAGAATTTCCCCATGAAAATATATCTATTTTCTCTCCGTCCAACTCTTTTAAGATTGGCTTAATTCTTCCACCGCCAACACCTATGCATGTGCCGACAGGGTCGATATTCGGATCATTCTGAGCCACGATCACTTTGCTTTTATAGCCAGCGCGACGAGCAACAGCTTTAATTTCTATTAATTTATCATAAACTTCTGGAATTTCTAACTCAAGCAAACGAGCTAAAAACTCAGCAGAAGATCGGTCTAGAATAAGTTGACCAGTACTACGATGTTCTTGATGAACTGTTTTAAGAAGTGCACGAATCGGACGACCCGTAACATACGTTTCAGTTGGAATAGATAAAGATCTTGGTAGGAATGCTAGAGTATCTCGGAGCGTAACAAGCGTACCATTTTGCTCGTGTTTATGAACAACACCTTGCACAATAGTTCCTTGCTTGTCCTTGAAAGCATCATAAATGCTAAGAGCTTCGATATCTTTCAGCTTTGCCGCTATAACCTGACGAGCTTTTAAAATCTCAACACGTCCAACTGGCTCTTCAAACTGAACCCAGATCTTATCGCCAACAGTAACACCCTTTTGCAGGACTACTGCTTTTTTAAGCGTTATTTCCGTACTTGGATTTTCAACGCTCGATACGATCGTTTTTTCAGCTTCAACAAGTATAGATTCTGTTTTTTTATTCACAGAAACTCTCAAAATTGCTTCGGGATATTTTTTAGAGAATGCTGCTAAAATGCCTTCGCAAATCACACTTTGAAGAGAAGCCTGATCCAAACCTTTTTCATCAACAAGCTCTGCAATAACTTTATTTAACATTTTATAACAAGGACCCCGATTTTGAGAATTACAAATTTCTTAGAGATATTTTTTGATAGACACATAAAATATAATACCAAAAAAAATAAAAATGAAAAGTGGAAAGATGCCAGACCTCTTTTTGGTGTGTGCTCAGCTCAAGAGTAATAATATTATATATAAGTATTTATATCTTATAGTAATAGGTGAAGGGTGTCTATGTGGATAACTCGCCCTCGAGCAGGCACTTTTTGTTGGTTGTATCGACTTTTTTAAAAATAAAACTATGTGGATAACTGGTGGATAACTATGTGGATAACTCATGAGGGTGGTGCGTTTGTCCGCTCCTAGAGGGCTTATTGGAGTGCTGTTGGTCTCAATGGGTCCATTAGGAGCTTGTTTTAGAGGAGGGGTGGGGGATAGGGGGGTGAGTTATCCACAAGTTATCCACCACTTATCCACCACTTATCCACCAGTTATCCACATTGATTTATTTTTATCCCATGATGTATCGCGAGAGCAGAAAACTCCAATGGTTTGATATCGCAAAAGGCGACTTTAAATAATTTTGCGATATGGAGTGCTCTGGAAAGTAAATTGAGATGCCCTGAGCCTTGCGTAATTTTGCCCCTACGCGGTTTTCAACGACGTATAAAGTGATTGTATCAAGCCCGGTTGTTATCGCGCTGCGTAGGTCTGCCTGGAGCCTTGCCTCGTCTTGCCTGTCTTTGATGTGTATGTGTGGAATGTGTTGTAGTAAGTTTTGATAAAAGTGACCTAAGTCAATGTAGCTCGGCTCATCAAAACAGGTGCAATATTGGGTTGATTTGCACTTTCGCAAGATATCTGAGACGCAGTGGTTGCTTTGGTTTTTGAGTGCCCCGTGGAGCAAGGTAGCAACTTCATGTATGTTTTTTTCTAGTGATTCAGTCAGTGTTAAATCAAGTGCTGACATGGTATAATCGTTAATGATTTTACTATAATTTTGTTCGTACGCTAAAACGATGCTTTGTGCAAGCTCTCTTGAGCTTAGAGCTTGTTGTAAAAATGGTTTGAGAACTAATTCATAATTCCAGCCGGTTCCATACTCAACTTCTTGAGACGATACCATGTATTGAGCATATTTTTTTGCAACAGATGCTACCCCGATCATGGACATGAGGCATGCATCAAAACCTAAAATACCTAATTTGTTGCCACCTAAAACATTGGTGCAGATTTCATGAAGCGCAAATTCTAAATCTTGATTGTTGATATAGCTTTTGAAAGTGTCATCAAAGCAAATTCCACGCTTGCCTTCGGATAAAATATTTTGCAGCGCAGCTTGATACATGAGCGTCATGTAGCTTGTTCCTCTATCAATTTCTAGCATGTTATCGATTGGATTTTCATAAAAAAGATCACATGGATTAATGGTGCGCGCAAAGTTTGGATCGATATCGCCTGATCCATGGTTCCATAAAATAAGAGCGTACTGGTCTGCTGGGTAATGAGTTGCTGCCCATTTTACAAAATCTATAAGCGTATGAGGGCTTCCGCTATTAAGTTTTTGTGTTGGATTGTTATCATCTTGCACTAAAAGTCTTCGACCTTTTTTGACAACGTAACGCTTGGTTGGATTTTGATTTCCTGGAGTATTGAGTTGTACAACAATTGAAATATTTTCGTTTGAGCCTATCTGCTCCATTTGTTTTAAATTTTTCCATGCGAAATAATTCAGGTCGTTATCAGCAGCCATGTAAACCATGAATGTTACTGGTTTTTTTGGATTGACAAAGCGAGTTTCATTTGTTGGGTCCAAGCAAACTTCTTCTTTTTGAGCTTCGATTGCGAGATCGAAAAGCTCTTCTGGCGAGACGAGTCGCCCATCAAGTCGTCCATGAAAAAAAGGTGTGTGAAATAATGCAAAAATGCAAACAGCAGTGATCTTTGTGTTTAGAGTGTGCTTCATAAGGCTCCTTTTTATAAACACGTTTTAAGTACAGGTACAATATCTATTTTTAGAAACGTACGAGACTTTTTTGATCAAAGGCAATTGTTTTTGCGTATTTAGTGCGAAAGAGCCATATGATAATGTATGTCACCCCGAAGCTGAGCTGAAAATCTAAAAAGAGAATTTGCATAGGGTTGTGCAAAAGTACCATGAGCGTGGTCATGGTTAAAGCATGAACGCTTGAATAAGTGAATTTATTAATCTTGCTAAACATTTGAAAAAGAATCATAAAAAGAGCGCGAATAAAAGAGATGCTTGGAAACGTTATCTCAAAATATCCGATAGATAAAAGAGCTCCAAATAAATAACGGTAAGAGTGTCTGACGCGTGCATAATGAAGAGTTGTCATTAAAAGTCCAAAAATGGTAACCAGGTGAATTCCTGATCGCGCCATATGATGCGCAATGCCCCAGTACATAGAGTTATGCTGAATGGAAATTGTGCTGAGATTTTTCTCTCGTTTTCCTAAAAAAAGTGGATTGTACAGGCTTGCTGTGCTTTTGCGTAAATGAGATGAAAAGAGATTAAAACATTTTTTATAAAGTGGCAGGTCTGCTTGCTTGGTAACGTTAATAGTTTGTGAAGCTACGAACGCAGTTGCCCAAATATTTTCTTTAATCAGATAAGATTCGTACGGACACCCTGACTCTGGTTGCAAAAGTTCTAATTTGGAAATGGTGATTTCTTGCCCCTCTATAAGTTTTTGGGCGCGCTTGGTTGGTAAAAAAACAAGAATGTTTTGCGGGACTGACAAAGCTTGCCTGTCAGCGCTGTAGATGTTTTTTGTTTTTAAAAGAACTGTAGTCTGCTCTTTGTTAAGGCTTGACTGATTGATTTGCAGGATTGCTGCGTCAATGCTTACCAGTCTTTTGAAAAAATTTTCATGTGAGTGATAATTTTTGTATTGTTGCTGAATTTTTAAAAGTGTGCCGATAGAAAAAATAAGGCATAAAGACAAAACGAACAAGTGCGGACTATTTTTTTTGTAAAGAAAGTAGCCTAGCGCAGCTGTATAAAAACAGGGGATCAAAAACCAATAACCATTAAGGAGCGCAAGAATTGTTATGATTATTGCTACAGTTATTGTTAAAAGAATCTGTGTAAAGGGTATGGCGTAAAAAAAATCAAAAGTTGTATTCATAATGGGTAATTATAGCAAAAACTGTTTTTTTCTCTATGATTACCAGTAGAAATTATGATGAATTATGAAAATTTAAAATACAAAAAGTGTGGTATATGCAAACAGGCAAACGAGTTTTTAAATATGTTTTAAGCAATGGAATGACCCTTTTGGTGTGTCCCAAAAAATTAGCTCCAAAAGTTTCATTGCAGTTGTGGTACAACGTTGGTTCCAAGCATGAAGTAGCTGGTGAAAAAGGTATGGCTCATTTTATTGAGCATATGATTTTTAAAGGTACCAAAGATATGCTTACCGAATCTGACATCAACATGATTACCCAAAAATTATCAGGTTATGCCAACGCGTTTACATCGTATGATTACACCGGATACTTGTTTGATCTGCCTGTTGCAAACTGGGAAAAAATACTACCAATCTTTGCAGATTGTATGCAAAACTGCTCCTTTGAGCAAGATCACATGAACTCTGAAGTTAAAGCAGTCATTCAAGAGCTTAAAATGTACCGAGATGATTTTACCTGGACGCTTGCTGATAGCTTAGTTTCTACTATTTTTGAATCACATCCTTACCATTATCCAATTATTGGTTACAAACAAGATTTGTGGAATTTGCAGCGACAAACGTTAGTTAATTTTTATAAAAAATATTACATTCCGCAAAACTCAGCTCTTGTTGTGGTTGGTGACGTTGATCCTGAGCAAGCTTTTGCAAAAGTAGAAAAAGAATTTGGTCACATACCGCGTGGCACTGACATTGTAAAGCCTGATTTTTTCATCAACGAAGAGTTACAATCTAAATCAATCACGATCTATCGCGACGTTGCACAGGCAACGTGCATGCTCGCATTTGTAACGCCAGGGGCAGTAGATAAAAAAGAATTTTTATATGATCTTTTAGCATACCTTTTGGCTAATGGTAAAGGGTCTCGTCTGCACAAAATTTTAGTTGACGAAAAAGAGCTGGCGCTTTCAGTTCATGCAATGAGCTATGACTTATTCGATCGAGAAATTTTCTTCATTGAATTCAAGCCTAAAAAAGAATCTGATATTGCAGAAATTAAAGAAATCATTTTAAAAGAAATTAACGATTTATCTCAGCATGGAATTCCTGAGGAGGAGCTTCGCAGAGCATTAAAACTTGCGCAAGTAGATTATCAGCATTTACTCGAAGACGTTTCAAAACAAGCGTATGCGATCGGTAAATCTTTTACCGCAACACGTGATGAAGAGTATCCATTTACCTACTGTGATTATGACAAAAATACTATTTCAAAAGATGTGCAAAAGCTGCTTGAAGAGTATTTCCGCGCAACGTTGTGCCATGATGGAAAAGTTGTAAAGGCACCAGCTGCAGATCATGAATATTTAAATAAACTACAAGAGCAGTCTGACGCGCTTGATAGCAAAATTTTATTTGGAAAAGAGCGAACATCTCCCGTTGCTCCGGGGTCATATGTTGACACTATTCAGGTTGAAAAACTGCATAGTCAAGCATATCCATCTCCTGAAGTTGTGACTTTGAAAAATGGTTTAAAAGTTTTATTGCATCACAACCCTGACATTGACATTGTTGAATGCGCGCTCAGCTACAAAGCAAACTCTCATCATGATCCTGCTGGCCAAGAAGGAATTGGACACTTGGTAGCAAAGTTGATGCTTGAAGGAACAAAGTCATATCCTTCTTCTACATTTACTAAAGAAGCTGAATCGTATGGTATTTCAATTAGCGCAAATGCTGGACATATTTCAGTCACGATGCTTTCTGCTGACCAGACAAAAGGGTTAGATCTTTTAAGCGAAATGGTACAATGTGCACAATTTAATAACGCAGATTTTGAGCGTATTAAAAATAAAGTTAAATCACAGTTGATACAATTTTGGGATACGCCTAAAAATTGCATAGGGCAAGTGGCTGCACAAAAAATTTACGGAAAACATCCGTATGGAAATATGGCGTGGGGAACACAGGAAAGTCTTGATGCTATCACTCGAGACATTTGTTTTGAATTTTATAAAAAAATGGTTTCTCCTCAGCAAGCAATACTAGCAATTGTTGGTAATTTTGATCCAAAAACTATTATGGATGACGTGCAAAGCTTGCTCGGATCGTGGACAGGAGATGCTGTTGCCGACATAGTTTACCCAGCTCTTGCAAAGGCAGCGTATGAAGAAATAAACATTGAAAAAAATCGTGACCAAGTGGTTGTAGCATTTGCAGGACTATCGGTTGAACGTCTGCATCCTTTGTACGATGAATTATTGGTGTTCGATCAAATTTTAACTGGTGGCATGAGTTCTAAATTATTTGAACTGCGAGAGCAAAGCGGCCTGTTTTATACCATTGGTGGTTCGGTTGTAAGCATGGCTGGTAAGCAACCAGGTATGATTTTTATTAAAACTATTGTCTCAAAAGATCGACTTGCAGAAGCTCAGGAAGCTGTTGCTCATTGTCTTGATAGCGCAGTTGACACTGTGACTGAACAAGAATTTGATGAAGCAAAAGAAGTCGTGATTAATTCATTTCCAGCACTTTTTGAATCAAATGAAGCTATGGCAACAACGTTTTTATTTTTACAAAAGTATGAGTTGCCTCAGAATTATTTTGAGCAGCGCATTGAAACTATTCGCGCGATGAAATTAGATCACATGAAAGAATCAGTTAACAAATATTTAAAACGTGACAAATTAGTATGTGTTAAAATAGGTCGAATATAAAAAAAGGAGTTTTATGAAAAAGCTACTAGCTTTCTTTTTAGTCTGTGTTTCGGGTAATGTTTTGGCTTCAAGTGTCAGCAATGGAGTGTGTAATGCTACCATGTGTCATCGAGCATCAGTTGCCAATTCAGACTCAACGACTGTCGCAATAATTGCAACGCTACTCATGCAGTGCTTTGTTTTTCCTGCTACGCCAGCAGATCAATCACGTTTCGTTAGTACTTCTTATGTTTCCCTTAAAAACAATTCTCAGGCCGTTGTTGTTTACAGAAAAGAAGAATTGGGAAAAAATATAAAACTTCGTCGAAATGGTGCATTGAAGCAGCCTAAAAAGTAAAAAAGCACAAGTCTCTTGAAAAAGAAGAAATTTTTTTTTAGAGTTGCTTGTAGTAAATTCTTTAAATTCTTTTTATAAAAAAGGAAAAGTATGAAAAAGTTGATGAGTGTTGTTGGTGTATGTGTTCTTTTATCAGCATTAGCTGGTTGCCAAAAATCTAAAAAAGAAGAAGTTCGCAAACCAGAACCTGCTAAAAAAGAGTGTGCGAAAAAAGAATGCAAGAAAAAAGAAGATCACAAAAAATCTGCTAAAAAAGAAGATCACAAAAAACATGATGTAAAAAAAGATCATAAAGCGCATGAAAAAAATCATGAAATGAAAAAAACTGTAAAAAAAGCATCTTCTTACTAAGAAATGCCGATAAATTTTAAAAGTTTATCTAAGAAAGGGCACTTTATAAAAAGTGCCCTTTCTTTTTTGCGTATTTTTAAATATATCTTATTGCAACACGCAGCAACCGCCGCAGCTTTTTTTAGAAGCAGGAACTTTTGGTTGATGATCTTGTGTGTTTTGACCAATATTTTGCAGGCGTGCTGCTTGAGCTTGTATCTCTTTAATAGCAGAGAAATCTCCTGCTGGAGCTATTTTTTCTACAATCCTAGCAACCTGTTCTAGTGAGCTTCCTGTATCTTCAATTGCACTACCAACTTCTTGCAAAACACTGCTAATTTGATTTGCGTAGGCATCCAGTCGAACATCTGTAGCAACTGTATGATCATCTAGTTTTTTTTGAAATTGAGCAGCTAAGTCATTTTTATCCCGCTCGCAGCCAGAATGAATAAAGTTATTCAGTTTGTAGCCAACATAGCCGACTGCGCATACAGCTGCAGCGCTTGAAAGAAGGGTCGACCCTACACTTACAGCTGCTCCTGCCGCCATAGGCTCTAAACCAGTAAATCTTTTTTGCGCAACCGATGCTGCTGCTAGGCGTGATCCTGCGTATGTTGCTGCGGTAACAGCGACCGTTAATGTTAATGGTTGAACTAGAGTTGAAAGTTGTTGTGATCGTGTAAAGCTTTCTTCCGGCTCTTTTTGGTTTGCGTCAGGACTTTGAAGCGTTATTTCTGGAGAGGTCATTAATTCGTTGTCCAAATCAGACAAGCAACCAGGTCGGCCATGCACTGATTGCGACATACCAACTCTCATTGTAAATGCCCTGAGGGCTTTAATTGCCATAGATGCTTTTTGAATTGATCGGCGATGAGCCCTTGGTTGCATTTTTTCTTCAAGCTCGCCTGAGCCTTCAGAACTATCTAAACTTGCTGCTGCAGCAGAAGGCAGTAAGTTTCCCGGAAAAGCTCTGGGCTCACTTAATACTGAACCAGCTAGCGGAGTCAGAGGGTTTAAAGAGCGCATTTTTGGAGAAGTACCCGCAGTAGTATCTTTGTTAAAAGAAGGATTAAGTGAAGACTCAAAGATATCTTCTGAAAGTTGACCCCTGGCATGTCGTGGTGTTACTGTTTTGGCAAAAGCTTGTATCGAGACACTTGCTCTGCGAATCGATTGAGTTGGTAAAGAGGCCGATAGCGTTGAGGACGAGACAGCTTGCTCCATGGAATAAATATTAAAATATGATATATTGAAAAGTGATATGACAAAATAGACACGAACTTGTTTCATGATTTCCCCCTACATTTAGAACTGTTTTCTAAGCTGAGAATAGAAAAAAGCTTAATCAAAAAGCAATAATTTAAAAAAATATGAATAACGACATGCTCGATTTATACAAACATGATCTGGTAGATCACTCTAGAAATCCACGAAATTACGGCCTTTTGCAACCGTGCGATTTTGTCTCAGGTGAGTACAATCCGTCTTGCGGTGATACGGTTAAAATCTGTGGAGTTGTCACTGCTGGTAAACTTTCTAAGGTAACTTTTGAAGGTTCTGGCTGTGTGCTCAGTATGGCGATGGCGTCAAAATTAACAGATTTTGTCGTTGGCATGAGCCTTGATCAGGCAATGAGCCTGGATGAAGAAACAGTAGAAAAATTGCTAGGCGTCAAACTTGGTCTCAATCGACTACGATGCGGTCTTTTGTCAATCATGGCTCTTCAAAAAGGCATCATCGAGTATAAAAAGTAAATAAAAGTCCCTTCTGTGGGCCTAAAATTTGAATTTTTGGGTAAAACCTGATACCCTTAAAAAGTATAAAATATCTATTTTCATTAACATTTTGCAATTTTTAGGAAGATAAAAATTGTATCGAAACACGTATGTCAAAAGAACGAATAAAACCATTACAATTTGCTCGAGCTTGGATCCTTCCATCAAACGATGATTTAAGTCTTTCTGCTGAGCAAAAGCAGTCTATGGAAGATCTATTCCAAAGCGAAGTCAGCAAATATAATTCTGGTCAATTGGTAACCGGAAAAATTATAGCTATTGATTCTAACGGTGTGCTTGTTGATATCAAGTACAAATCAAACGGAATCATTCCTCTGTATGAATTCTCAGAACAAGAAATGCGCGACATTGCTGTCGGCAAAGATCTTGAAGTAATCATCGACGAACTAGAAAACGTTAATGGTGATGTAGTTCTTTCTTATGAAAATGCGAAAATCGTTCGCTCATGGGATCGTATTACTAAGCTTTTTGAAGAAGGCAAACCTGTTGAAGGTGTGGTAACACACAAAGTCAAAGGTGGACTAAGTGTTGACGTTGGCGTTCCGGCTTTCTTGCCTGGATCACAAGTTGACTTATACCGCGTTACAGATTTTGACAATTTTGTTGGTAAAACAATTATTGCTGAAATCGTTAAATTGAATAAAAAACGTGGCAACATTATTATCTCATGCAGAAAATATCTTTCTGAATGTCGTGATAAATCTCGTAAACAAATTCTTGATACCATTGAAGTTGATAAAGTTATCATGGGTACTGTGAAAAACATTACTAATTATGGTGTATTTATTGACGTTGGCGGAGTTGACGGATTGCTTCATATTACTGATATGACTTGGGGAAGAATTTCTCATCCAAGCGAATTAGTAAAAATTGGTGAAAACGTTACTGTTAAAGTTCTTTCTATAGATAAAGACAACAGCAAAATTTCACTAGGCATGAAACAGCTTGGCGACAATCCATGGCAAGATATTGATAAAATGATTCAAGTTGGATCAATTATCAAAGGTCATGTTGCAAGTATTGCTGACTACGGTCTTTTCGTTGAAATTCGAAGAGGCGTTGAAGGCTTGGTACACATTTCAGAAATCTCATGGACTGATCGTATTTCAAACTTGAAAGACAGATTTAAAGTTGGTGAAGAAATCGAAGTGCTTGTAGCATCTTTAGATATTGAAAACCGTAGAATGTCTTTGAGCATTAAACAGTTATCAAAAGATCCTTGGACTACAATTAAAGAAAATTACAAAAAAGACGATCGCATTAAAGGTAAAATTACCAACATTGCTGATTTCGGTATTTTTGTTCAAATTATTCCAGGTGTTGACGGATTGGTTCACGTTTCAGACTTGTCATGGACTGAGCATATTGCTCACCCAAGCGATTTATATAAATCAGGACAAGAAGTTGAAGCGGTTATTCTTTCTGTTGACGAAGATCACAAAAAAGTTGCTCTTGGTATCAAACAACTTTCACAAGATCCTTGGAAAACAATTGATAAAGAAATGCCAGTTGGATCAAGAGTTATGGGCACAGTCACCAAAATTGGTAACTACGGCGCATTTGTAAAACTTTCAAATAAAGTTGAAGGTTTGATCTACAATTCTGATCTAGAACAAGGCAAAGAAAACCCTGTTGAGGTTGGCCAAACTCATGAACTTCGCGTTGTTAATATTAATGCTGGTGAACGCAAAATTGGTTTAAGCTTGAAGCTAGAAGCTACAGCTCAAGACCAACAAGCTCCAGTTGCAAAACAACAACAGCAACAACAACAGCCTAAGAAAAAAGTTCAAGTAAAAGTAGTTGAAGAAGATTACGTTGAAAAAGCAACATCTGCTCCACGTATGAAATCTTCTCTGCAAATTGAGCTTGAAAAACATGCGGCTCGTCAAAATGAAGAGTCACTTGAAGGCGCACAAGACAGCAAAAAGAAAAAAGCAAAAAAATAATCTGAAAGAATTTACATATGGAACAAACATTTGCGATTATTAAGCCACGTGCTGTTGCTGATAGAGAAAGCGGTAAAATCATTGATATGATTGAAGCTGCTGGCTTTAACATTGTAGCTATGGAAAAAATTACAATCTCTCCTGCGCAAGCACAAGAGTTGTATGCTGAACATAAAGAGCGTTCATTTTTTGGTGAAATGGTTCAATCCATGACATCGTCTCCAGTTATCATCATGAAGCTTTCAAAAGATAACGCAGTACTTGCTTGGCGTGATTTGATGGGTGCAACAAATCCATCACAAGCATTGCCTGGTACGATCCGTGCGATCTTTGGAAAAAGCATTGGAGAAAATGCAACGCATGGTTCAGATTCTTTAGCAAGTGCTGCTCGAGAATTGAAAATATTTTTCGGCGGTTGCTGTTAAGTAATTTCTTCTAAGTTGAACTAATGGAAAGGGTGCTTTAGGGCACCCTTTCTTCATGATTGGCTATAAGCACGTCTATCAAATAATATTCATGAGCGTTTGAGATTGTTTTAAGTAAAGATTTAGATTATCTAAAGTAATTTTCAGTGCTCGACTTGGCCATATCGATCTTTTGCAAAAATCCTCCATTTTGACTAAAAAACCTTATTGTGATAAGCTTTTTATACTACTTACAGAAGTCTATTTGGGGGAAATTATGAAAAAATTAATGTTATCAATTACGCTTGTAGCGTGTCTCTCGGCATCATTTGCAAATGCTGTTTATGTTGAATTTGGAGGATTTTTTCCATTTCAGCAACCTAGGTATCAACGCGCAGTCCTTGTAATGCATGGTAGATGTCGGTACGGCAGACACATGTGCAGAAATTGCAGACTTGGCAGATCACATCGTTGCTACAAAGCGCAAGTATGTGAAAAAGTATATTATGTAGCTCCAATTTACACACCTTACGTTGCAGTTGCAGGATATTGGAACCCTTTTTACTAAAATAAAAGACATGCTTTAAAACACTTAAGAATTTGTTAAACTCCTCAGGTTGCATAAACTTGAGGAGTTTTTTTATGTTTGTTTATCGACCTATCGCCCTTGTTACCTTGTTTTTTGCGCTTACTTTTTATTCACAAAGTACAATGTATACAAAGTCAGCATGTATTATTATTCATGGCACTTGGGCAAAAGATCAGTCATGGTGCAAGCCAGAAGGTGATTTTTTTAAAGCGCTACAAAGTTGTGCACTTGAACTTCAAATTGTTGATGAAGTTATTCCATTTGCATGGTCGGGAAAATTAGGGCACCCTTCTCAACTCAGCGCTGCTCAAGATTTAGAAAAAATCATTTCAATGTACGACTCAGTAATTTTAGTCGGTCATAGCCATGGGGTTACAGTTGGAATTCTTGCATCAATTATTTTGGCAAAAAATATTTCAAATGAACCAGATTGCTTCAAAATCAAAAAATTTTACGCGCTGGGCGTTCCCGTTGACGTAACTGGCGCAATCTTTCCCGACATGTCTGTAATTGGCACATTTTATAATCTTTTTTCATTTGGTGACTATGTGCAGCCGGTTAACTTGGCACATGAGCGTTGTTTTAATTGCAGTGAGCGTATGGTAAATATTTCTGTTTTATTGAGCAATCAACATCCAACTCATAGTGATTTGCATCACCCTTGCATTGCACAACATCTTTTAAAAATAGAGCAGTATTTTTCAGAAAAAAAATTAGGAAACTTTGAAAATTTTTCATTAAAGTTACCAGGAATAATTTATTTTAATGAGTATGAGCTACCTCGATATGAAATTCAATACGATCAAAAGCGACTGCTTGAACTTGATAAAAAAGTTCACTGGTTGGTCACGATGGCGTTTTTCAAAAATAGAAAAAAGGATGACTAGATCTTCTCGTTACAATGTATACAAAGTCACCAAAGTGTTCATGATCATCAAGGTACCTTTTGTAGTCTCGAAGTATCAAAAACTCATAAAAATATAAAAAATATTGATTTACATACGTGAGCGTGTTAGAAAAAATAACGTTATTTTTAACCATCATAAAAAAGGAGAGTCAGTGAAAATTATTGCAATTTTAAATCAAAAAGGTGGAGTTGGAAAAACAACAACATCAGTCAATTTTGCAGCAGGACTTGCGCGTGCTGGAAAAAAAATAATGTTAATCGATGCAGATTTGCAAGGTAACGCAACAGTAGCTTTAGGACTTACGAGCAGAGAGTCGAGTGACGCAATGTGCGACTTGCTCGCGTTGCTCACTCGTCAATGCACACTTGAGCAAGCAATTATTGCACGCACGATAAAAAACAAAAATAAATCAATTGTCATGAATGTTATCCCTGCTACCGTTGCACTTTCTGGCTTCGATCAAATTGTGCGGGCACTACCAAACAAACAACTGTTACTAAAACAACTTCTTTGCGAACTTGAAGCTTTATACGATTACGTTGTCATCGATTGTCCACCAAGTTTGGGATTGATGACCATCAACGCACTCGTTGCTGCAGATGAACTTATCGTTCCAGTGCAACCAGAATTTTTTGCTTTGCAGGGCGTTGGTCAGCTTTTAGATACTGTTGATATGATTCAAAAAAATTTCAATCCACGGCTCAAAATTGGTGGTGTGCTTTGCACCAGGTTTAATCGTCGTAAGATTCACAGCGAAGTGCTTACTTGCTTGCAGGATCGATTTGGCAAAGATATGTTTGCAACTAAAATTCATGAAAATATTGCGATCGCTGAAGCGCCAAGCTTTGGGCAAACTATTTTTGAATACAATCAAAATTGCTCAGGAAGTTATGATTATGATTTACTCTGCAAAGAATTTATCAATCGAGAAATTCGTCAACAGCTGGTTGCTGCCCCACTGAAAACGCAGAAACAAGTTCAACAATAAAAAATAAATAAGGATGATGATGAAAAAAAGACTTGGCGCAATACCAAAAGGTTTAGAGTGGATTTCAGAGCGGGCAGATAAAGAAAATAAAACAATGCCACTGTTTAAAAATAGTATGGATTATCAAATTCCCGCTGCAAAGCGTGGGCTGCAAGATGATTTAATTCGAGCAACGTTTATACTTAAACAAGATTATCTAGAAAAAATTAAATCGTATGCTTATTGGGAGCGACTGCAAATTAAAGATGTGTTTGACGAAATGTGCGAGCAATTTTTTGCAGGTAAAAAAGTAAGATCGGTCCCTGAACGAAAAAAATAAAACAAAGAATAATTTTTATGAAAAAAAATATATTGCCAGAACAAACGCAAGAAGCATATAGCGTGACTGATGAAAAAGTTGAGCAAGCTATAAAAAGTCTTATAGATACGTATAATCCGATATTTATTTACGCATTTGGATCATATGCGCGAGGAACTTACGATGAAGGCAGTGATTTTGACGTTATGGTTGTGATTGATCAGTATGATGATAAACCTTGGAAGGTTATGGCGCATGGTCGATCGCAATTAGCCGATATTTTAATGCCTATAGATTTACTTGTGTACGATCAGGATAAGTTTGAAGCTTGTAAAAATGATATAACGAGTTTTTGTCACACTATCTTAAAAAAAGGAAAGTTGTTGTATGAAAGAAAAAGCTCTTGATTGGCTGCGCTACGCAGAGGCGGACTTCTTAGTAGCTAAAATGATATTGAAGCCTGAAGATTTACTCGCAGGCATGTCGGCATATCATTCACAGCAAGCTGCAGAAAAAGCACTAAAGGCTTATTTAATATACCACGATAAGGAAATTCCACGATCTCACGATCTTGTTTTGCTAAATCGACTATGTGCTGCTTGGGATATTGAATTTTTATTATATGATCCTATGGCGGCAAAACTAAGTCCATTTTCAGTTAAAACACGATATCCAGATGATCTTTGCAGTGATTTGACTATTGAAGAAGCGGAAACATTATTGGTGTGTGCTCAGGAGTGCATTCGGCTAGTTAGGTCAAAAATTATAGTAGTTTGATAAAAAATAGGTCGCAAAAAGCTGCATGAAAAATGCACAGATTTGTTGAGTGTAAAAAAATAAAAGGTATGAGTGAAGTACGCTCATACCTTTTATTTATAACTTGATAAGAATAAGATATTTTTGAAATAAGTTTTTTTATTCTTGAGACAAATCGTTTTCAGTTTCTTCTTTGCTTTTATGTTGTTTAGAAATTTTATCTAAAATTCCGTTCACAAATTTATAAGCATCTTTTTCTGAAAAACATTTTGCGAGTTCAATTGCTTCATTCAAAATAATATTGTGCGATGTGTCGGTGTACAATATTTCCCAAATTGCATAGCGAAGTACGAGCAGGGTGCATTTACCAATTCGTTCAAATTTCCAATTTTCTAAAAACGGAATCAAGGTAGCGTCAAGCTCTTGTTTGTGCTGAGCAATGCCCTCAACAATTTTTACAATATCTCCATCCAAGGCAATATCTGTTTCATATTCGCTGTTTAATTTTGTAGCAACATCTCGAGCTGTTACTTCGTAATCAAGTGCATCGACAGCGTATAAAATATGAAAAACAAGCGATCGAGTCTTTCTTCTTGACTGAATGACTTGATCAAGAGTTTCACAAGCATTTTCTGGCTGTGGTATAACACCAGAAGTTAAATGATCTTGGGCAGATTTGTCTACGTCAGATTTATTATCATTTTCCATTATTTGTTGATCCGCTCAATATATTCTTTAGTTCTTGTGTCTATTTTTAAAATGTCGCCTTCTTTGATAAACAAAGGAGCGAGTATGACTACGCCAGTTTCAAGAGTGATCGGTTTAGTTGCGCCACCTTGAGCAGTGTTACCTTTAAGTCCAGGAGGTGCGTCAGTTACGAGCAATTCCATAAACATTGGAGGAGTAACAGCAATTGGTTTGTCTTGAAAATACATAATATTGTATGATTCTTGCTCTTTTAAGAAATCAAGAGCTTCTTCGATTTGATCTTTGTTGAAAGAATATTGTTCGTATGAATCAGTATCCATGAAGTGATAGATGGTATCTTCATTGTAAAGATATTGCATATCTTTGTACTCTAGACCTGGATTTTCAAATTTTTCTCCAGAGCGGAAGGTTTCTTCTCGCATGAGTCCAGTGATCATATTTTTCATTTTAGTTTTGATATATGCTCCACCTTTTCCAGGTTTCACAGATATAAAGTCGATAACCATGTACGGTTCATTTTGAAAAAGGATTCTTTTTCCTCTTTTGAAATCTGTCGTTGAGATCACGTGGATTACTCCTTGCAAAAAGCGCTCTAATCAATTTTTAACTTCTTTTAGTATAGAAAAATAGATAAAGAAAGTAAACACGCTCATCATGACAATTGGTCAAGATTGTGTGGCATATTTGGCTAAAATCTTGTTTTTGACTCTAGGTATTAATTATATTGCTTGATAGATAAAACGATTTAGTAGGTAGGGGGACCGTATGAAAAAAATATTTAAAATACAACTTTTGACAGGATTTTTACTGCTTAGCAGTGTTGGATTGCTTCATGGCGGGGCAATGCTTCGCAGGGCTCAAGAATATGTAGACGCTGTTGAAAAAGATGCTGTTTTGGTAGCTTCAGAAGAGATTATGAGACTGGAAGCAAATCGTCTTGGATTTTCCTATCTTAAGGCAATAGCTTTTGGTGGAAATTTGACTGAGCTGGATAATCAGGTTTTGTCGCTAAAAGGTAGTTGGTCTGATTATGTTAAAAGCATGATAAAAAATGATTTAATTGGAAAAATAACAAAAGATGGTTTTTTTGTATCGCTATCTATTTTGCCTTCATGGTTATCTCCAGAGTTTAGTCGGTTTCTTATGCCTTTGCGCGGTGATGTGAATGGTTTGGCTCAAGGTTATTTAGCTTCAAAGATGTGCTATATATATGTTAAAAAAGAACAAACGGACTTTGTAAAAGCTGCTGAGCATATAGCAGAGCAACTGCCTAAGGCCTTTATCTCAGATCTTACACTTGGGGTAAATCCATGGTGGTTTGGCATGGTTTCCATGTCTGACGCTAAAAAATTACAAATAAGTATAAAAAATTTGCTGGACAAAAAAATTAAAGATTCTGGCTACGGCTATATGAAATTAAAAGTGGGCACTTTACCAGGTTGGTTATCTGAGTTTGAAAATTATACTGACCGTATAGTAACGGATCCAATGCTTGCTGATTTTGTAGCGTCTCAAAGATCTTATACCTATGTTGATAAGAATTCTGCAGTTGATCAAAATCAGTTAAATGCTGAGAGAAGCAAAATTACTGAGTTGCTTAAGTCGTGTGTGAAAATTGAAAACATTCAAGGCGATAATGTTGCACAAGAAATAGAGTATGTGCTTGTAGATATAGGTAATTTTTCTGATACTACT
>JAPLIQ010000010.1 GCA_026389025.1 Candidatus Babelota bacterium | reverse complement strand
GTAAAGCATATAAAAAAGATTTGTAGTGATAGAGCAAAAAACATCAAAGTATAAACAGCAATGAAAAAGTAAATGTAACAACTTTTTGTAAAAAGGTTCTATTATGAAAAATAAATTAATGTTCATCGGTCTAGCTATCGTTTCTGGTCTAAATGCTTCTGAAGGCGTAAAAGCTATGGAATCAGCTCAAGACTTAGCAACACCAACTGGATATGCACAATTCACAACTATGCTTTCAAACGGTCTTACAAGAACTAAATCTGGTATTTCAAGTGCAGCTACATACCTTGGTGAAACAAGAATAGCTGGAAAACTTTCAGATTCAGCTACATATCTTGGTACAACAAGACCTGTAATCTTTGCTGCTTCAGTTGGTACATCTGTTGCAACTAACGTTGCAAGCGCATGGAATGCTGAAATCCGTGGTTACAAACATGGTGGTAAAGTAGCTACATCAGCTGCTGTACTAGCAACAGTTGGTTTAACGTATGCTACATACAAAGCTTACAAAAATGGTTCTTTCTCAAAATTGAATCCTTTCGGTAAAGCTGTAGTTGCGCAAGCTCCAGTTACTGAAGAAGCTCCGGTTGTTGCACCAGTTGCAGCTCCAGTTGTAATGCACCAACGTACAACTCGTAACAACATCCGTTGGAACTAATCTGACGATTTCAATCAGTAATTCAATGCAAGATTAGTAATAATCTTGGCCTAAAATAAAAAAACCGACCTTTCTTTAAACAGAGAGGTCGGTTTTTTTATGATTAATTTTTTATCTCTTTGTTACTACCAGTACAGCTTCTTGCTCAGTAATCACAACGCTTTCCTGCGTGATCTGCTCAAAAACTATCAGTTCAGTAAATGTTAAAAGGCTTGGGTGCATTTGTAGTAGATCCATGATTGATACGTCTAATGCTTTAAAACAACTCGCCTGCGGCTCATTATCATACGCAGCTCGAAGCATATGTAACTGATCTTGAGTCAACCAACCAACAGGTATTTCGATTAAATCTAAAATTAAAAGTGAAAAATCATGCTCGCTACGTAAACCTTCTATTCCTTTTTCTTCCTTCTGGCACTCTGTAAGTCTTCTTTCTTCCTCCTGGTATTCTGCCAAAAATGATTTCGAAGAATTGAGACCATAACATGGATCATAATGCAACTTCCCGCTCTGACAAAATTCAGAAGCAAACATCTTTAGTTGCAGACCAAAAGAAAATATCGCGATAATACATAGCTGTTTCATGAAAAACTTTTTTTATAAACAAGATTTTTTTCATACATTGCTTACCTAAAAGCATTTTTCTTGAGTCGTGTATAATTTTTTCAACTCTGAAACTTTTGAAATATCACCGATCAAAACAAAACCAATAAGCTGATCATTTTTTATGTATAATTTTTCTATATTTTTTTCATCTATTTTTGAAATAGTTTTAACATCGGTATCATCACTTGTGGTATTGCCACATGCGTAAAAATCTTTACCAAAAAAATATGAATCACGAAGTCCTACCATCCCTGGATAACTCCGAGGAGTTGCACTCAGTGTCGTTGCTGCACACAGTCCTTGCAGCATTGCATCAGACCATGTTGTGCTACGCATTATTTTTTTTGTCATCATATCAGGCACTCTGCACACATCACCACCAGCAAGGATATTTTGCACGCTTGTCCGCATATGTTGGTCAACAATGATTGATCCCTGCTCAGTTGAAATTCCAGCTGACTTGGCAAGCTCACAGTTGACCTGTGATCCTGCCGCTACAATCACCATGTCTGCAAAAATAATTGACCCCGACTGGGAAGTCTCTGTTTCAAGCTGTACACCGCAAACAGCACCATTTTCTTCACATATTTTTTCAGCTCGATTACTCGTAAGCACGCTGACACCTAAGCTTTGTGCTTGAGCGGTAACCCACTGTGCAATTTCACTATCCACTTGACCTGAAAGAATAGTTTTTGCAGCCTCGATTAACGTCACTGATATTTTTAAGCAAAGAAGTGATGAAACAGCTTCAATGCCATTGAGCCCACCGCCAATGACAATTGCTGTTTTAACTTTTTTTTCTTGGATATAATTTGAAATTGCATGCATATCAGAAAGTGTATGAAACGTAAAAAGACCACTGCTTTTTACATCACGAGCAAACGGTGGCAAAAAAGGTTTTGTTCCAATTCCTAAAAAAAGTTCATCGTAATAAAATTGATCAGCTCCAACCGTTACACTGTGAGCTTTTGTATCAATTGCTGTTACCCAACTATTAAAATGCACTGCAACGTTGTTTTGTGCAAAATAATCATCAGGCTTGAGCTGTAGCTGTTGCTCTGTTTTCTCACCTGTTAAAAAGTCTGCCAAAAAACAACGATTGTAGGCAAAATCTTTTTCACCAGAAAAACAGATAATTTCAGAGTCTTTATCAAAAGATCGCAACTTAACAACAAATGAAACTGATGCCGCCGACATACCGACAACTATAACTTTTTTCATGGATCAAAACCTTAATGTTCAAAATTACTTTTATGCATACAGCATACAATACATACAGCTGCGGGTCGAGACTTTACTCAGTAGAGCCAAATCATCATGTGTAAGCTTCTGGGGGCAAATTAACATTAACGCAACCACCTATGTTATAAATCCAAACAATATGCGGCGGGTTAGCAGTAGGTCCTGTCAAGCTTTGAAAA
>JAPLIQ010000027.1 GCA_026389025.1 Candidatus Babelota bacterium | reverse complement strand
AGCTTGATAATCATTAAGCACAACATCGCACCCTTAACCTCATTTCAAAGCCTATAACTAAAGCTTAGCTTTGACCTCCACCATGCAAAAACCCTTTCTAGCTTGCGTTTTTTGGCCTGTATGCTAAAATTATAAGTAGTTATTAGTCGTTGCTAATAACGCTTCAAGTCTCGTTTTTATAACCAAATGAAAGATTTAATATATGAAAAAAATGCATACATATTTTTACTTATTACTATTGTTGACTGGCTTTGTTCAGATTGCCGCTACAGAGGGGGAATCAACTACAAAAAGCTACTCTGAAATGTCGAAAGATGAGTTAAATGATGCTTTAATGGAAGCTATAAGAGAGGGCCTTTCAGGGATAGTAAAAAAAACTATACAAGCAGGAGCTGATGTTAATTACGTTAATCAACGTGGCGATACTCCTTTGATTTCAGGTATAGATCATGCTGGTGGTGGTGTTTGGCGATTTAGTCGAGATGGAAAATACCTACTTAAATGGGAAAATGGTGCGAGAATTATAGAAATACTGCTAGCAGCCAAAGCTAATGTTAATCTTGCTAACAAACAAGGTAATACACCACTTATACAATCCGCAAATAAGAGTGATCACAAGACATTGCAAGATCTTTTACAAATTCCAGGAATTAAAATTGACCATGTTAATGAATATGGTGACACAGCTCTTATAGTCGCTATAAAAAAGATACGTGTTAATTTTATAGTTGGTGATAGACAAGACGCTAGCCGTTGTCGAAATAGCCAAGAAATTATAACAACTCTTTTAGCTGTTCCAGGAATTGATAAAAAGCATGCTAATAAAAATGGTGATACAGCTGCTAGCTTGTATAAAAAAGTATTAGAAAGCATGCCAAAGGGCTATTAAAGCTTTTCATTTTGAATTAAAACAAATCCCTGGCAAGCGCTGGGGATATTTTTTTTGTTTTGATATTACATGCTGCTAAGGTCCAAGCATAGCTCAATAGAAGGAAGGATTGGCTCTGCCAGATAAAGCTACCACATACTACATACATTATTATATCGGAGTATCTTTGCCCGTGTGCGCTATAGCCTTTGGCATCGGCGTAAACTTTATCGATGAAATCAGTTTGATGTTTTCAGTTAAGCAGCCACTGATGGATTAACGATAATTTTCATTTTTTCACAGCAGCCCTAGCGTGAATAACGCGTGAAGGTTCTGATTTCTTAAATGTTTCATCGTAAATTCGTATTACTTCAAAGCCAGCTTTAAGCAATAACTCTTTCCACTGCTTATCGCAGCGCCAAACCATTTCTATGAGTTCGTTTTCCTGCTGCAAAACAACACCATCAACAATCAATTCGAATAGAGAAAACGTATTAACTATTTTTTTATGCTCATCAAAGATATGCCGTCTTTTTAAACGTATCATTCTATGCTCATCAAGGCGAACTGTTGAGACTGAATGGTCATCAATTGTTATGTCAGGTACAAAAATATCTATCAGTAAATTGCCGCAAGCAAGCATATGGGTATGAAGGTTTTTGAGTGCCTTTAAAACAAGATCATGATCTGCTATAAGCTGCAGTGAACCGAATGCTATGATAACAGTGCTATATTTGTAAGGTAAAGAAAGGTTTTCAAGTGACTCCTGATATAAAGTCGGCTCGAGTCCCAAGCTTGAACAACGTTGACGACAACGCGCAAGCATGGCAGGAGAAATATCAACGCCGTCAACAATACAACCCCGCTGCATCAAAGGAATTTGTAAGCGTCCTGATCCTGACATTGCTTCCAAAACCCTGCCCGGATGCTCGTCAATGTATGAAGCAAAAAAATTAACCTCCTGCTCAGATGCGTACTTTTCAGTTGCATCATAAAACAGGCTGCAGAGTTGCCCATAGGCATGTATATTATTTTCACTCATCTATAAAAGCTCTAATTTAAAAAATAAAATGTTTGAATGCAGAGGTATCAGTTTTACTCTTAGACTACTACAATTTCTTTTCGTAAAGAACCAATAGAAATAGAATTGTTGTTCATGTTTAAAATTATAAAAGTTTGCTTACAAGATGGAATGTCAATTCTGATGATGATACTATTAACATTATATATTTTTGTGATTGATAAAAAATAGACTTATCAATAATTATTACAAGGAATTAAAGAATGATTAATTTACCAAAGTGTCCAAAATGTATAATAATAACAGGTACTTTGACCTTAAAAAGAGCGTTAAGAATATCCAAGAAAAAATATTTTTTGAGTAAATCATGAAAGCTATAAAATTCTATTCTCTTAGCCTACTAGGACTTATTGCTATTCTTTTTGTTGGATATCAATTTCATACCTACAACCTAAAAAAATCAGCGCAACAAGATATTGATTTCATGCATCAAACAATTCTTGAAAATCATCCAGGTCCACACAATGATCAAGATCCTGATTTTGTAAACAACATGAATAGCGCTTACCTTATAGCAAAAAATTCGATTAATTCTATAAAAGTATCAAACGATAATAAAAATATCATCAAGCAATATCTTGCAAGTTTTCATGATACTCACTTACGGTTTCATCCGAAGGTTCAAGAAACAGTGTCTACCAAAACACCTGACTATAAACATTTTTCAATCAAAGAAATGCCTGGCAACATTGTTTGGATAACGTTGCCAACTTTTGCTCCAGACAAGCAACAACAAAAAGAACTAGAAAAGATCATTGATCAAATTTCACAACATCAAACAAACAAACTTATCGTGTTTGATGTACGCAGTAATACTGGTGGAAATTCACAATGGGGCACAAAAATTCTTGAAAGCTTATTTGGCAAAGAGTATGTAGCGCAAAAATTATACGTCATGAACAAAAACATAGAAGTTGATTGGCGCGCAAGTAAAGATAATGCATCCTATCTTGCAAGCCTTATTGATTATATCAAGGATCAATTCGGAGCAGACTCATCACAAGTCTCAGAGTTTAAAACCATAGAGCAAGGAATACAGCAAGCTTATAAAAATCATGAAAAGCTTTATACTGAGCGGGCAACAAAACAAGAAGTATCTCAAACTAAATCACCTAGTTCCGTTGCTGCTAAAATTATAGTCATTACTTCTTCGCGCTGCGTAAGTTCATGCCTCGATTTTATTGATGAGATAAAAGCAGTTGATCCAAAGGCAATACTCATTGGAAAAACCACAGGCGCAGATTCTATTTACATGGAGGTGCGTGTAATCGACCTTCCAAGTGGCATAGGCAAACTACAATTCCCTATAAAAATGTATCGCAACAGACTCCGAGGTCACAATGTGCCATACACTCCTAACATTGCTTATCCTGTAAGTATCAACTCTCAAGAAGAAAAAGATCAATGGTTGCTACAAACAATCCAAAAACTATCTCAAGGAAATACATGAAGCTTTTACACTTATTCATAAGGAATTAAAGAATGATTAATTTACCAAAGTGTCCAAAATGTAGCTCAGAGTATACTTATGAAAATAATGGGATTTTGATTTGTCCAGAATGTGCTCATGAGTGGAATCAAGAAGCAGAAAGTGACAATGCTGAAAATACAAAAATTGTTAAAGATGCGAATGGAAATATCTTAAGTGATGGTGACTCTGTAGCACTAATCAAAGACCTTAAAGTAAAAGGTAGTTCATCGACTATAAAAGCTGGTACAAAAGTTAAAAACATACGGTTGGTCGATGAAGATCATAATATTGATTGCAAAATTGATGGATTTGGTAAGGTTGGTTTGAAATCTGAGTTTGTCAAAAAGATATCGTAAACTATCTGTAAAGTAATTTGTGTAAATGTTATCGATGCGTATGGATATACAGCTTTACTCTATGCTGCAACAAGATGTGGCCCTGAAACAATCAAAACTTTAATTGATGCTGGCGCTGATGTACATGTTAAAACAGAATCACGCGATACCGCTTTAACTCTTGCAGAAGAACGTTTAGCCAATTGTAGAATTCGTGGTATTCCTGAAGCAAGAGCAAATTTACTTTATGAAGCAATTGCTTATATTCGCAGTAAAACTATGGCAACTTAAAATCAATTGAGTTCGGGGTATTTTTTTTACAAATCATTGAACTTTTTTTGAATACAAGCTATCAATCGAGCAAGCATTGGGGTAAGATAGAGGCTAAAAACTTAGGCTTAATTGCTTTTATAAAAGTTAAACACAAAATAGGAGTTTTTATGAAGTTGTTTAGATATGCATTGCTGAGCTTATCGTTTTTTTATTTCTCTAAAATATCAACATCTCAAAGTTCAGTTTCATCAATATCACCCGCAGATCCACACGCAGTGGCTAACCTTCACGAAGAAAGAACTTCATCATTTGATCAATGTAGTTCAACACCTACACACTGGACAGAAGTTCCTTTGTTGCATGCTTCTGATACAGCAGAAACCGTTATATCTCAAGCTGCTGCAGCTCGCTCAACACATGTTGCAAGCTACCAACCAGCAAGGCTTACACAAGACCTTCTTGCTGCGCTAGGATCTACCTCACAAGCAATCATACAAGAACTAGAAGCAACCCCAATTGCTACTAATGATAATGATGTCGCAGGACTCAATGATTCAATAACGTCTTCGGCATCAGAAATTGCACTAATGGCACAAATCGCTCAACTTCTTACCGTACAAAAGCAGCAGTCTGAATTAATCGCTAAACTTTTTACTTTGCACAATGAAACAATTGCAGTTGCTACCCAACAAGCTTCAACTAAGCAATCTGTTTGCATAGCTGTTCAAACCGAAACAACAACGCTGTCTACAGTCATCGAAAACCAAAACGAAGTGCAGAAGAATTGGATAAAGCATTACGAGAAGAAATAACACAAGTTTGCTATTACCATAAACCTTTAAATACTGTGCAAGCTCTTCTTGAAGAAGGTGCTGATGTTAATTATTTTTCAGGCCACCAGTCTCTTTTGTTATTTGCTTGTGAAAATGGAATTCGGCAAGGTGCGCCAGAGGGTCATGGTGTTAACAATATAAATCCAGCACTCATTAAACTGCTGCTTGATGCTGGGGCAAATCCAAACGGACTGACAACTCAAGACAGCCAAACTCCTTTGTATGTACTTGTTAGAAACAGCACTGATCATTGGAAAAGAACCAATAGAACAATTTTAGAAGTAATCAGAGAACTGATTGCAAAAGGGGTTGATGTTAATTTACATGGCAGAAAAGACCAGAGGAAATCATTGCACGCGCCTGGTCGAGATGGAGACTTACCAATAAGTTATGCAGTGTTTCTGCAAAATAATGAACTGTTTTCTACCTTACTTGCTGCTGGAGCAAATCCTTCTGGTGTAAATTATTCTGGTAATTATACAATCAAACAATATTTAGCATGTAATTTACAACCACATTCACACTATCCAAAAATTAAAGTGTATGTAGATAATGCAACAAAACCTATATACGATAAACTTGTGGAAATTGGCGCACAGTAAAAAAGCAAATTATGAAGCTTAAGATTGATTAATTTTACAAAATAGAAATACCCTGAACTCAGTATTTAAAGTTCAGGGTATTCATTTTAAATCAACACATATTTCAAATATTTTTATACTCTGGCAAAGATTGCTGAAAAACTTTCCAATCAGTGTGCCAATCTTTTTCTGTCAATGCTGTTGGCAGAATCATCACTGGCCGCAGGCTCCACCAAGGCAGTCTAAATCCCCATGATATGCCGCCAACACATTCTATTGTTTTCTTTTCATGATCAATTTGCACAGCGTACGCATGTCCTATCCAAAAACTTAATGGTTTTGAAAACAAAGAATAATTCCATTGAGGATTATCAGCAAAATCTTTACCGATAGCATAAAAAGGATAATGCTCATGACCTTTTGGCCAAGCATCGATAAAATGTAGCCATCTGGGTTCTGCTGTGCAATCAGTTTGAACAACATGAAGCCATGCATTGTGAAGAGACTTAGCTTTAATATGTATTGCTGGAAAATAAGGACCATTGCAATCTGGTTGAGCATTTTTGACATAAGCAACATCAAAAATATGTTTCATGGATGTTATGGTAACATGCTGTTGTTTTTTGTCTGTGTAAATATAATAATCTGTACGTTGTGCTGCATAATTAGGTCCAGGATTTCTCCAATTGATAGCAAATTCAACAGCAAATTTTGTTAAAATTCCAAGTGCAATCAAGACAATTAAAACAAACCATATTTTCATTTTTTTCATATCTTCATCCTTATTTTATTGTTTTCAAAGCCTTCTGTAATGGCTTACCTGTCTTCGCCTTCAGCTTCTTCAGGTTTTACCAGACGATGAAATCCGACGAAGTTTTAACGTAGACGGAAGTTACGAAGTAACGAAGAATGGTGTACCACATCGGATCATCTTTGCAACTTTATCGATAATGTTGGCTTGATGTTTTCCATCAAACAATTGCTGATGGCTTAGCGATGATTTTCAATTTCATGTTCATTTAAAATTTCATCGTTTTTCACAAAGCACAACAGCGAGCAACGGACAATAAGTCAGCTTATCTTTTCCATTTCAAAATTCTACAAATTGTCAGTAAGGATGATATAATCCATGTGAATTTATCATTATAAAGATGTATTATAAAAAGAAGTATAAAACGTGAATAATAAATTAAGCGCCCTAGAAGCAATCGTCAATAGAACCAATGCAGCCAATTCTGCAACAGCGTTTTTTCCTTTGTTGCTCAAATTTGCAAAATTGATTTTACAAGATCCAGAGCTTCAACCATCTCTTAAGAAAATTAAAAAAGAAGGTAAAAAGGCTGTAGGCATAGTACATAGCGCTGAGAAGGTTGCTCTTAATGAGCTCAAAACTCATGAAAGAACAGTGCGAAAATATCTATCCGACAATAATGTGAAAAATGAATTCGTGGTTCAAGCACTTGATACTTTTCAAGATCATCTCAAAAAAAACTACAAACTCAATTTGCTACTTGTTCCTATAGAGCAAGCATTGTATGTGTTGCTAAACGATGACAGTTTTGATCATAGTGCTTTCATAAAAACATTTGGGGGAATTAATCAAATTGGTTATGACAAATTCATACACAGAACTGATGCTTTTCCTAAATTTGAAGAATGGGATAAAAAACTTTTGTACCTTACGCAAGAACAACCAAGTTCTGTTTGGTATAGCCTCAATCAAATTTTAATTTTCTCGGAGCGATACGATTTTAAAGAGTATGACAATATGGTTGAAAAATTAATTAAAACTGGCGTAGATACCACCAAACTACAAGAAGAACATCTTGCCTTAATTCAATATGCATATTTCGATAAGCCTACTCCTTTATTTCCTACCATCGAAGAGTACAAGCATTATGTTCTAAATCTGATGGAATTTTTAGCAACACGCACCTTTTTACCAATACATCACTTCGCCTACGATCCTTTAACAGGAGAACTTCAAATTGATGATGATAAACCTATCAACTACCAAACCCATAAGAACCCTGCAAAGCTACTCAAACAAGTACACGACAAAAATAAACCTTTATCTTTTTTAGATGTACATATTGTTCTTGGCCTATCAGAAAAACATCATAAAGTGACCAGCCTTGGGCCTATAGAGGTAAAAGAAATAGATTCGTTTATAAGATTAGTTAATGATCCCATAAAAAGAACGGGGAAACCTCCTTTCTTTGTAACCCAAATTCGTAAAGATTCTCGCAAAGAAAGAGAAATTTTCGTTAGCTCATGCTATAAACCTTTCTAAATTTCCGTCTCGCTACGTCACGCCAGCTCTTTTTATACAGTATCCATAGTAACTCATTCAACTTTACAAAGGTGATTATTATGGAACTCAAT
>JAPLIQ010000014.1 GCA_026389025.1 Candidatus Babelota bacterium | reverse complement strand
GCTGAAGAACGAACGGGGCTAAACGGACTACCGAAGCTATGGTCTAGAACAACTAAGGTTGTTTTAGAGGTAGGGGAGCGTTCCTTGATAGATACGAGCTTGACCGTAAGGACAGGTGAGGTAGGTCAAGGAAGTGAGCATGTTGGCATAAGTAACGAAAAAACAGGTGAGATTCCTGTTCGCCGAAAGTCTAAGGGTTCCGAGAGAGCGGATTATCCACTCAGGGTTAGTCGGCTCCTAAGTCGAGGCCAATTGGAGTAGACGATGGGAAACAGGTTGAATATTCCTGTACCGCTTAAAAGCGTTTGAGTGAAGGGGTGACGCAGGAGGATAGGCTGACTTGACATATGGTTCGTCAAGCTAAGCGCAAAGGTAGACTCTAATGGCAAATCCGTAGAGTCGTTATAAACTGAAGCGTTATGGGCATTCTGATCCCTAGTGGAGAAGTGTGTTTAGTTGATTCCACGCTGACTAGAAAAACCTCTAGCGAGCTTTTGAGCGACCGTACCGTAAACTGACACAGGTAGACGAGTAGAGAATACTAAGGCGTTGAGATAACTATCATTAAGGAACTCGGCAAAATAGCTCCGTAACTTCGGGATAAGGAGTGCCTACGGCGTGAAAGCGTCTGTAGGTTTCAACAAAGAGGCCCAAGCGACTGTTTAACAAAAACACAGATCTCTGCAAACTCGAAAGAGGAAGTATAGAGGTTGACGCCTGCCCAGTGCTGGAAGGTTAATAGGAGGGGTTATCCGTAAGGAGAAGCTCTGAATTGAAGCCCCAGTAAACGGCGGCCGTAACTATAACGGTCCTAAGGTAGCGAAATACCTTGTCGGGTAAGTTCCGACGCGCATGAATGGCGTAACGACTTGGGCGCTGTCTTGATGATAGACTCAGTGAATTTGTAGTATCGGTGAAAATGCCGATTACCTGCGGCTGGACGGAAAGACCCCGTGCACCTTTACTATAGCTTGACATTGATTTTTGGATAAGTCTGTGTAGGATAGGCGGGAAACTATGATGCTAGGATGCAAGTTCTAGCGGAGTTGTCCTTGAAATACCGCCCTTATTTGTTTAGAAATCTAACTCTGATTGTCCGTAATCCGGACAGAGGACATTGTCTGGTGGGTAGTTTGACTGGGGTGGTCGCCTCCCAAAGAGTAACGGAGGCATTCAAAGGTTCCCTCATAGCGAATAGAAATCGCTTGTAGAGTGTAAAAGCAGAAGGGAGCTTGACTGTAAGACATACAGGTCGAGCAGGTGCGAAAGCAGGATTTAGTGATCCAGTGGTTCTGTATGGAAAGGCCATTGCTAAATGGATAAAAGGTACGCCGGGGATAACAGGCTGATCTCCTCTAAGAGTTCACATCGACGAGGAGGTTTGGCACCTCGATGTCGGATCATCGCATCCTGGGGCTGAAGAAGGTCCCAAGGGTTTGGCTGTTCGCCAATTAAAGCGGTACGTGATCTGGGTTCAGACCGTCGTAAGACAGGTCGGTCCTTATCCGCCGTAGGCGCAGGGTATTTGAGAGAGGCTGTCCTTAGTACGAGAGGACCGGGATGGGTAAACCTCTGGTGTTCCAGTTGTTCCCCAAGAGCAACGCTGGGTAGCCAAGTTTATAAGAGATAACCGCTGAAAGCATCTAAGTGGGAAACTCGTCTCAAGATTAGATACCCCGTGAGCTGAAAGGTTCACATTAAGACTCCTTGTAGACTACGAGGTTGATAGGCTGGATGTGTAAGTACAGTAATGTATTAAGCTAACCAGTACTAATAAGTCGAATGTTTTAATCACTGATTTTTAGATATATAAAAGTAGTGAAATAATTGCAGGGTATATGTTTCATAGCTTCGCGCTATGAACGGTATTTGACAGTAAATTACAAACATTTTATTGGAAACACATTCGTGTGTTTTTCATAAATGGATTACAAGAAAAATTATTTGAAAAATTTCTGGTGCATATAGCTTTGGGGAAACACCCGTTCCCATCTCGAATACGGAAGTAAAGTCCAAAGCGCTGATGATACTTGGCTGGTAACGGCCCGGGAAAGTAGGTAGTGCCAGTTTTAAAATTCCCCGGAATAAACCCCGGGGAATTTTTTTGCTTAATTTGAACAAGTTTTTTTGCTTAATTTGAACAGTTTTAAGAGTCAATTTAAGTAGTTTTAAGAAACAAGTTGGGTAAAAGTTAATCTTTCATGTTGATTGAGTAGCTTTTAATTCAAGTTTTTCTGGTTTAGTCGGTAACTTTTAAAGCGTACTAACCAAATTTTCTACTTCTTGCTCAACTTCGCTTAAATCTTTTTTAATATCTGACCATAAACTATCAGTTTTTTGTATTTGTTTTGTTGGCTTTTTGCTGATGGTTTTTGCTGTTGCTAGTTTTACAGCTTCTTTTTTAGTAGTTGGTGCTTTTGTAGCTGGTACTTTTAATGTGATAACTTGGTTTGGTTTAATTTTTGAGTATTTAAGATGTAAGTGATATAAAGGGCTTGCCATATTTTTTGTGTTCAATGTTTTCCCAGAAGCCTTTTGCGCAGCTGTTGGGTTTTTGATTGCTTCAGCTTGTGTGGTTTGCACATGTAAATTCCATGTAGTTTTTGGCATGGCATTTATAGTGATTGATGCATCTTTAGGGTTTGCAGGAGGTAAAATATGAACAGTTTTGACTATCTGATTTGGTTGAAATTGAACTATTTGCATCATGCCGCCGTGTGTTTGTTTCGTTCCTGCTACTTTATAAAAGTAAATTATCTGAGCAGTGCTTGGTTGAGGGCTTTTAGGTACATGAAGAGTTACAAATTTACCTGATTTTTGAACTGCTTTTGGTAAAGCTTCATAAATTTTGCCTTGTTGGTTTGCTACAGGATCGAATGAATGAACTGACATCATCGTGTATGGTCTTAAAATTGCCAGTAGCGTGATCATGAGTTTTAGTGATACTTTCATAAAAAATCTCCTTTTTGAAACAATTTAGCATAAACAGTTAAACATCTGCTTTCAGTTTGGCAGAGTTTTAATGCATAAGACAAGGGTTTTGCAAAATAAACCTGTTCAAGAATTGTTACCTTCTGTATGATATTTTCTTATTGATTAACTACAACGAAAGAGGAAAAAGTATGAAAATAAAAGTTTTGCTCATGGTGATATCTGTTTTTGGTGTTTCTAAGGTCAACGCTGTTCCTAAACAAGCTTTGCCAGTTGTTTATAAAAAAATTGTAGATATGGCTGGGGTTGCTGACTTGGTTAGATATTATGGTTTCAAGGTTCACAAGTGTTCCCATACCGAGCTTCATGCTGATAGAAAAGATCCTAAAGTATTTTCATTAAGCGCCTTTGATGAAAATATAAAAATAGATCTTTTGCCTTCTATGCTTTATATCATTCGAACTAAACACGAAATTCATAATAATATATATGATTGTGGTGAGCCGGTAGAAGAAGTGTTGGATGTTCATATGCGAACGTCTATTGTAGATGGATTTGACCGATTAGTTAGTGCAATTGAAGATTATTTAGATGGTCGCTGAGTACGGAAAACTAATGGGTCACATAGAATTTGAAGCAAAGTTTTTTATCGATTCTTCAGAACTGAAACAAAAAGTTCAAGATTTTGGCGGACTATGTGTTCGTAGTAACGGTTTAATGCGTCGATTTGTTTTCGGGGTTTCTGGTAAGCCAAACCAATGGATTAGGGTCCGTGATGAAGGTCAGTACGTAACCTTAACCATAAAATCTTTTGACCCAACTAAAGGTATCGATGCTGTCAGAGAGCTTGAAATTAAGGTTTCAGATTTTGATACAACGGTTCAAATGCTGCAAGTTTTAGGGTATGAAAAATCTTTATACGTTGAAAATTACCGAGAAGTTTGGAAGCTAGACGATTGTTTGTTGATGTTTGATCTATGGCCTGGGATCGATCCGTTTGTAGAAATTGAAGGTCCAAGCAAGCAGTCGGTTGAAAAAGTAGCCGAGTTGTTGGGTCTGAAAATGGAGCATGCGATGTATGGACCTAATCGTCTTTTGTATGAAAAGGCGTACGGAATGTCTCGTGAAGAGTTCCAAAAATTGCAAAAATTAACATTTGAAATCACCAAAAATTGGGTTAAAAAGACCTAGGGGCTTTTTCAAAAATGTGTGTTTCTGGCATACTATGAAGTGTAACAAAGACCATTTTTCATAGGGGTTTTAAGTATGTTTTTCAAGAAAAATCATCTTTTTTTCTTTCTTTTTATCGGTCATATTGTATGTGGTCAGATCGTATGCGTAGAGGCTTGCAGTGGCACAAAAGCAACTGTTCAAGCTCAACCACATGTCACGATTTATGTGCATGGAACCACTACGAAGTTTGGCTTAAAGTTTCTAAGTAAATTTTGTAAAGAAGTAAGTTTTGGTCAGCCTGGAATTCATAATATCAATCAATTGCCCGAGTGTGCACTTCTTAAAAAAGATGCCGCTTTACTCCAGCAGTATGATCCAGAGCGATTTGATGTTGAGCATTTTTATACCTTTGGTTGGTCAGGACAGCTGAGTTTTAAGGCACGAGAAATTGCTGGAAAACAGCTTTTTGACGAGCTACTTGCATTGTTGAAAAATTATAAAAATAAATATGGTGTTTACCCACAAATCAGGATAATTACCTTTTCCCATGGTGGAAATGTGGCTTTAAACATGGCTGGGCATTTGCCCTTCTTGCCTTGTGAAAGTGTCTACCTAGAGCTTATTATCGTTGCTTGCCCCGTACAGAAAGTTACTGAAAAATTGATCGAACATGAATGCATTAGTCAGTCGTATGTGATTTCATCAACGCGGGACTTACTTCAAGTTGTTGATTTTTATAAATTCGAAAAGAAACGATATTTTCCCGAGCGATTTTTTGACACCCAAAAAACTAATTGCTGTCAAATCGAGGTTAAGATAAATAATCGAGGGCTAGGTCATATCGATTTAATGAGATCTTTTATGTTGCATCTTCCTTACGTGCTTAAGTTAGCGGATTCGTCGCTCCTGCGTCAACCTTACTCGCATCGTGAGGTCTTGGACGACCTGGCTCGTGGGTCTTGTTGCTCAGTCACTGCATGCTCAATTGAAGATCCTTGTTTTAGATTTTACAATGTTTTTAACCTGCCCCAGGTGATTCGTGGCATACGAAAGCCTGAAAAAATCTCTAAAAAGCATCGTATAAAACATCATAAAAAGAGCTAAGCAATCTCAATCATGAAACATAAAAATTTCTTCATAAAATAAAAAACCTGCGATTTAAAAGTCGCAGGTTTTTTATTTTCAGTGTCGTTACTACTAACTTTGTAAAGTTTATTTTGAATCGAAAAGTTCAATTTCAAAAATGAGTGTTGCGTTACCAGGAATAGAAGCTCCTGCGCCACGTGCGCCATAGCCAAGATGCGGTGGTAAAATGACAATGCGTTTTTCCCCAATGTTCATTTTCGATACGCTGATATCCCATCCTTTAATCACATAGCCCATACCGACTGGGAATTCAAAATATTGGCCACGGTCAACGCTGCTATCAAATTTTTTACCAACTTTGTTTTCGCCATCAAGTAACCAGCCAGTGTAGTGAACTGTTACTGTTTCACCAGAGAATGGTTTTTTGCCTTGGCCAGTTTGTGTAACTTTGTGATGAATGCCAGTGTCTGACTTGGTAAATGTGCTGAAATCTAGTTGGTCGTTTTGTTTGATATTCATTGAAGAACCTTTAGTTTTAGTTGTTTTGTTATTGTGGTTGGTGCACGATGTGAGCCCGAGTGAGCAAATTGCACTGAGTAGTAAAAAATGTTTTGTTGCGTTCATGAAAGATCTCCTTGTTTTGATAGGTATTTGGGTTTGTTTTTGACAAGAAAGGTAACTATAAACTTGATGGTTGTCAATTGTTTAAGATTTGTTTCATCGACATTGAATTAAACTTTTGCTACCTTGTAGCCTTGATGTATCGCAATATTGGCACAAAGCTTTTATTAAAAAAATGTGAAATATGAAAAAAATAATCTTACTCAGTTCAGTAGTTTTTTTTCTTTACTACGCAGTCTTTGCTCAAAAAGACAATCAATCATTGTTTTCTCAGGCAAATAATCATTTTATGCACGGTCAATTTACATTGGCTCGGGAAAGTTATGAAAAAATCGAAGATAAAAGTTCTGCAGTTTGGCAAAACATTGGCAACTGCTTTTTTAATGAAAAAAAATATGCCAACGCTTTAGTTTGTTGGCAGCGTGCACAGTTAAATGCAAGCTGGAAGCAACTGGGACAGCTTTTTTCATCAGAAGTCTTAGCTTTAAAAGCTTTACGCCTGCAACCGAACTTTTGGTGGCAGTATGAAATCAAACGCATGGTGATGGTAATTCCTAAGCTTGCATGGCACATACTATTGTTTTTGTTGTTGGCCTATATTTTGCTTATCTCATCTCGATATTGGTATATTTCAAGTCTTGTATCTCATAGTCATAAAGCAACCTGGTTTGCGCTTTTTGGCATTATGATTTGCTGCATGATATGGTACGGACAAGCAAGAATCTTTAAAAAAGGAAGAGCTGTAGTTGTTAAAGAAAAAGTTGTGGTGCATGCTGGTCCAGAAAAAACTTTTCATATCAAAAACAAGCTGCCAATGGGCAGTCAAGTATGTGTGATCGGTAGAGAGCAAGGCATGGATAACGTAGTGTATAAAACAGAACTTGGTAAAACAGAGTGTGGATGGATAGTCCCAGATTTTATTGAAATAGTGTAAAAAATATGAAAAATCAAAAAACAATTGTTGTCGCAATCTATTTTGCAGTGCTAGCCGTTACTATCGTAATTGCTGGTTTGTTATTTTCTCAATATCGATACTTTAAACAAGAAGCTCAAGAGCTCGCTCAGGTCAAAGATGCTTACTATCAACATGTTGAAATGTTGAAGCGTAGTTTAAATGCTTCAATGGTCCAAGATGAAGAAGAAGAGCAAGAGGGTGAAGGCGAAAAAAAAAAAGTAACAAATGACAAACTTGGCAAGCAACCGTTTGTAACAATAGATTTTACCGTTGACGCTGAGCCTGAAGAGGCGCCTTCTGAATTTCAAATCATTAGCCAGGAAGAAGAAGATCTTTTAAATGCAATCAAGTCAAACATTAAAAAGCTTCGAGCAGTTCCTGTTGTAAAACATAAAAAAGTAGCAAAAAAAGCTTTTTATAAATCACTCAAAAAACCGACGCGGTACGCTCCGCAACGTGATTTTGTATTCCGTTGGCCTGTAGAATTATCAAACTTTTGGCTGAGCTCACTTTTTGGTCCACGCAAAAGACCAAACGGGCATATTGAATTTCATCAAGGAATTGATATGGCAGCAATGCGAGGCACCCCTGTAAAGGCTGCGGCTGGAGGTAAAGTTATATTTGCTCAAGCTGCGCCTGGGTACGGAAACTGTATCATGATTGAACATAACAATCGCTACAAAACACGCTACGGCCATCTGCATCGTATTTGTGTGCGTCCTGGACAAGTTGTTCAAGAAGGCGAGCGCATTGGAACTGTTGGTGATACGGGACTGGTAAGAAAGTCAGGACGTGATGCTTCGCATCTACATTTTGAAATTCATCAAGAAGGCCGTCGCGTCAATCCATTAATCTTTTTATTTTAGGGGTAGTCATTTTCTTATGACAAATTTATTTAATGCAGTAGAATAATTGAAATTCAAAATCTTTAAAAATGTAAGGAAGACGTATGAAAGACAGTATCATTCATCGCATTATTCGTTGGTACAAAAGGCCAAATAAATCATATGTGGCAGACGCTGTTGAATCCCTCATTGTCATTATTCCAGTAGTTTTTTTAATCAAAACCTTTGTGTTTGGTTTGTATCAAGTGCCAACATGCTCGATGGAAACAACCATGCTTGTCGGAGAAAGATTTCTTGCTGATAAAGTTACTCCATTTTTCTCTGCTCCCAAGCGTGGAGAAATTGTTTCATTTAACGTGCCAACGTACCCATACTCTTCAAATAAATTGGTGAATTTGTATCAACAATATGTTTCTTGGGACGTGGTAAACTATACCAAACGCGTTATTGCTGTGCCTGGCGATCATATCCAAGGCAAAATAGAAGACGGCAAGCCGGTGGTTTATTTGAACGGTGAAAAACTAGATGAGCCATACTTAAATAAATATCCAATTATTTATGTACCGATAAAAGAAAATGAATTTACCTATAGATCATATGATCCTTCTAAATCTTTGCAGGATCAGCCATTTTATGACTTTACTCCTTTAGAAATTGCTCGTGGAAAAACGTATGCACGCCAGCGTAGTATTTTATATCCAGGGACTCCTGCTGGACATGGAAGAGATATCGATATTTATGATGTACACCTTGGAGAAACTGAATATTGGATGATGGGAGACAATCGCCAAGGAAGTTCAGATTGCCGTGATTGGGGACCTTGGGATACTAAAAAAGCATTATTTCATGGAAGAATTATTTTCAGAATTTGGTCGGTAGATAGCAATGAATCATGGTGGATTGTTGATTTGTTTTGGCATCCTATTAACTTTTGGAAGCGTGTTCGTTGGTCAAGATTTTTCCAAGTTATGCATTAATCGATAATAATTTATAAAAAGTAACGATTTAGAGGTTGTATGAATATGAAAAAGTATGCTATAGTACAAGTAAAGAATTTTAAATTCTTTTTTTCTTTGATAGTTTTTGCAACATTCTTTCTTTCAGGGTGCTGGAGTTCGAAAACAGAAGACTCAAAATTAGTTGTTATCAACGTGCTTGATGCTGCTAATCATGAGGACTGTCACATGACAGGCTCTATCAACATTCCCTTTGAAAGTCTTGAAGACCAAATGAATAGTTTAAATAAAAAAGATCGTTATGTTCTTTATTGTTCGAACTATGCATGTAGCGCAGCACCATTTGCAGCAAACATGATGAAAGAAGCTGGCTTTGAAAACGTTAGATTCTTCCATGGTGGAATTGCAGATTGGTACCAAAAAGGTCTACCTTGCACAGGAAAAGCGCAGATGGGATACTTGAAAGAAGAAAATGAGCCACTCAGTGACGACAGTCATCCGGGAGTTATAAATATATCCCTTGATGAATTGAAATCTGAAATGGCTTTAGCAAAAATGTTTTAATTTGTTTGAAATAAATTTTCATGGGGCGACATAGCCAAGTGGTAAGGCACGGGTCTGCAAAACCTTCACCCCCGGTTCGATTCCGGGTGTCGCCTCCAGAAAAACTTGTGTGCCGAGGTGGCGAAATGGTAGACGCAAAGGACTTAAAATCCTTCGGGAGTAATCCTGTGCCGGTTCGAGTCCGGCTCTCGGCACCATTCATTTTTCTCACAGAAGTGTGAGTTGATTTTAAAATTAAAGTAAACTGTTCTAGCACTGAAAAAAATAAATGGCAGGCTAGCGCTGAATGCTTTGAAAAAACAATAAAATAATTCTGAAATAAAAATTGAAAAACGTAGTTTGTATGCATCCTTCGTGTTTGTAACAACTCGTTATTTCGTAGAGCCCGCACTTCGGTCGCGGGCTCCTTTTTTTTTAACTTTTTATCCGCCTTAAAGAAATCTTGACAAATCATTTGGTAATATTAGATTAGCCCTTGTACGAGTTTTTTCCCTTAGCTGGATAAAAAATTAAGGATATTGTAATGAATAAAGCAGAATTGATTGAAAGCATGGCAAAAGTAAGCAAACTTCCTAGAGCTGCTTGCAAAAGCGCACTTGAAGCATTTGTTGTTTCTGTTGGCACAGCATTAAAACAAAGCAAAACAGTTTCACTAACTGGCTTTGGTACGTTTGTAACTATGAAACGTAAAAGCCGCGTTGGTGTAAACCCAGCAACTGGCAAAAAAATGCAAATTCCTGCAAAAAATGTTCCGAAATTTAGACCAGGCAAAGCTTTAAAAAGCTTAGTTGGATAAACTAACTTAAAAGATAGGCTCTAAGAAATTAGAGCCTATCTTTTTTTGTTGTGTAATTTTTCTTGGATTGTTGTGATAAATTTTTTTATACTAACAATCTAAAACAGAAATATTTTTTTTAAGCGTCCAAAGAAAGGAATAAAAAAGTGGAAGTAGCAAAGCCTGAAGGTTTTTATCAAATAGTAAAAGGTTACTTTGAGGATTTTTGGACGAGAATTAATATTTCATCTCGTGACATTATTACCTATGTTTCATGTTTTGGGGCAGGATTTTTGCTTGGAGTTGTTGTAAAGCGCTACGGCAAATGGATCGTAACGATTACGGTAGCATCGATTTTGGTTCTTTTAACTCTTGATTATTTTCAATTTATTACGATACATCAAGAAAAAATTAAAGCATTTTTAGTGCTGTATAACATTCAAGATTTTGATTCAATCATGATAAAAATGAAAGAGTATGGAGTTGAGCTGGTAGTTATTTTACTGGGAATGTTATTAGGTTTTAAATTAGGTTAATATAAAATTATGGAAAAAAAACAAATGTTTGTTTCTCGCTTAGCAGATCAATTAGTTAAGCAGGGTGCAATGGGAGAAGCTGAAGCTGCCTCTCTTGTTAACGAATTTAAAGGTCGCGCTACGGCAAGAATTGATGACATTTTAATCGATGAAGGAATCATTGATCGTGAAACTATGCTCAAAGCTCTGCAGGGAGTTTTTGGACTACCACCTTTTGATGTGCGGGGTCATTTTTTCAACCATCAATTGTTGCTACTTTTTCCAAAAGATTTCTTACTCAACAAAGGAATTATCCCTTTAGATGTTGATGAAGATATGATTACCGTTGTGATGAGCAACCCTGAAGACGAGCAAGGCCTTGAAGAGTTTGGTAACTACGTTGCCTATACGGTGAACGTGTATGCTGGAATCCAGCGCGATATTGTTGATGCTATCGAAGAATATTATGATGAAGATATTGTAACATATGAGACGCACGAGCAAACAGAAGATATTGATGAAACTGGTCAAGAAGACTCAGATATTATCGATTTGCCTTAATCTTGTAAGTTTGATTTAAAAAGAGTGGTTTTTAAGAGCCACTCTTTTTTTTGTTTAGGTGCTGTAAGTTGATGTTTTTTGATGATCAGGGTACACTAAAAATAGTGTTTTAAACCTTTTGTAAAAGCAAAAAATGTTATCAATCAAAAATTTTTCTGTAGCCATCAATGGCTCTCAAATTTTAAATCAATGTAATCTGCAAATTCAGCCCGGCACGGTACATGTGCTTGTCGGTCCTAATGGTTCTGGAAAAAGTTCTCTAGCTTCAAGCTTAATGGGCCATCCAACGTATGATGTTGCCCAAGGAGAAGTCCAACTCACATCAAGGCGCAAAAAGGTCTGTATCTTGCTTTGCAGCATCCGGTAGAAATCAGCGGTCTTGCTGTTCTTAGTTTTTTAAAAGAAATTTCTGCAATTGCCCTTAAAAAAACTGAAATAGTTAAAACTGAGACAATGCCTGAGTTTTTAGATCGCTTAAAGCCACTGCTTGCGGTAGTTGGTTTGCCTGAAACAATTTTGACACGATTTGTTAACGTTGGATTTTCTGGTGGTGAAAAAAAACGTTTTGAACTGCTTCAAATGCTGCTTTTGCAGCCTAAGCTTGCCATCCTTGATGAAATCGATTCAGGTGTGGATGTGGATGGTTTAAAAATGATTGCCAACGGACTTTTATGGTACAAGCACAATAACCCACAAGCATCTTTTCTTATCGTGACTCATTATCGAAGAATTTTAGAATTTATAAAACCTGACGTGGTCCATGTTTTAATCGACGGATCTATTGTTCGTACAGGCGGTAGCGAGTTCCTGGATGATATTGAAGCGAGAGGGTATGGATCGTATGCAAAAAGGTCTGAATAAAAAAATAGTCATACAGATTTCTGAGCAAAAAAATGAACCAGGATGGATGACTGATTTTCGATTAAAATCTTTAGAAATTTTTGAGCAAAAGCCTATGCCAAACTGGGGCGCTGATCTTTCAGGTCTGTCAACTGATGACATCTTTTTTTATGTAAAACCGATCATGGAAAAAGAACGTGACTGGGATCGTGTTCCCGACGATATTAAAAACACATTTGAAAAATTAGGCGTTCCTCAAGCAGAACGATCAATGCTTGCAGGGGTGAGTGCTCAATTTGAATCAGAAGTTATTTACAAACGTTTAAAGCAGCGTTGGGAAAAAAAGGGTGTTGTTTTTCTAGATACTGAATCAGCACTCAAAGAACATCCTGAGATTTTTAAAAAATATTTTTCAACGATTATTCCTCCGCACGATAATAAATTTGCAGCATTAAATTCTGCTGTGTGGAGTGGTGGTAGTTTTGTCTATATTCCTTCAGGGGTGTATGTTGATCAGCCAATGCAGGCCTACTTTAGAATTAATTCGCAAAGCATGGGGCAGTTTGAGCGAACGCTCATCATTGCTGAACCAGGAAGCTTTGTGCACTACGTTGAAGGTTGCAGCGCGCCAGTTTACCGTTCGAGCTCTCTTCATAGCGCTGTCGTTGAAATTGTAGCTTTAAATGATGCTCATGTGAGGTATACGACCATTCAAAATTGGTCAAATAATGTTTACAACTTAGTGACCAAGCGTGCCCACGCGCATGAGCGTTCAACGGTTGAATGGATCGATGGGAACTTTGGTAGCAAAGTAACTATGAAATATCCATGCATTGTGCTTAAGGGTGAAAAAAGCAAAGGGCAAATTGTTTCCATAGCTGTTGCTGGCAAAGGGCAGCATCAGGATTCTGGTGGAAAAATCATTCATTTGGCGAGTGATACTACCTCAAACATTGTTGCAAAATCGATTAGCAAAGATGGTGGACGTTCAAGCTATCGCGGACTTTTAAAAGTTGGAAAAAATCTTTGCGGGATTGTGTCTCGTGTTCAATGTGATGCACTTTTATTTGATGAAACTTCTCGTAGCGATACCTATCCGGTGGTCGATATTGCATCAGACAATGTTGATATCGGTCATGAAGCATCGGTGAGTAGAATTAGTGATGAACAATTATTTTATTTGATGAGCAAAGGTTTGTCTGCGCAACAAGCGCAAGCAATGATTGTTAATGGGTTTATTGATTGTTTTGTCAGCATGCTTCCGATGGAATATGCTGTTGAAATCAATCGACTCATTGAGCTTGAGATGGAAGGTTCCATAGGATAAGTTTTGCGGATAGTAAGCATGAATAAAAAATTTAATTTAAATTAAAAGGACAAATATGTTGGTTGTAGATCAAACGATTACGGTTGATGAATTAAAAGAAATGGCGTCAAAAATGTTTGGCGGCATGATAAAAGCTGTGGTTGATTTAGAAAAAAGAATCATGGTTATCGATGGTGAAATGCATGGCGATGAAGAATTTTATTGCATCATGGAGCTAGAATCACAGCAAGAAGATTTGTGGGGTATTAATTTATATCCTTCTAAGGCAAAACGTGAACATTGGATTGAATTTGATTCGATGATCAACGTACGTCCATCATCTGGAAATAAAAGTCGCAAAGTTGAAAATGTCGGCATACAAAAACAGATTGCTGAGTTAGTAAACACATTGGTGATCTACAATGAGCGTGCATAAACAAATGGCCGCGGGCCGATGGTTTGAAATGACTTTAATGGAACAACTCGCTAACGTTGGTTGTGATGTTTCTTTAACGATTTCATGGAAGAAAAAAGAAGACCTTGAATTAAGTCAGCAAGCTCTTGCAAGGGCTTTGGAATTACTGGATTTAACCATAGCTGACCCAAAATATAAAAATACAGGAACGTTAAAAGAGCTTGTAACGATACGTGAAGCCTTGGTTGATTATTTTACCGGTGCCAATGAGTATGGCTCAAGCGACAGCTTGTGGGAAAATTATTTTTATCGATTTAATTATGCAGCAGCGCTGCAACAGGGCAAATAGATATTTTTATGTCACATCAATTGAATTTTTACGATCCAGTGCAAAAAATCAATGTAGCTCAAAATGATGTTTTGCATGCAAGGCACGCTATTTCTGGCGCATCTCAAAAAATAGATGTTGTGCTTGAGCAGGGTTCACAGTGCACGTTTCATGTGCAAGACGAATATTTCTCTGAGGAGCAATCGACCATTGAGTATCATTTTGTGCTTGAAAAAAATGCTCAACTTGATTTTTTGATATCGTTGATCGAGTCTTGCAAACTTTCAGTTGTGATTTATGTGTACCTGCAGGGTGATGGTGCGCAAGCATCAATCAAAGGGATATACGCTTTAGATGGTGATCAAAATATTTCCATAAAAACGTTCCAATATCACACTGGACCACGTACCAAAAGTGAATTGGCGCTAAAAGGTATGCTTAAAGGTAGAGCTCAGGCTTTATACGAAGGTTTAATTTTTATCGGCGAGCAGGCAAAAAAAACTGAAGCATCCCAAGAAAATAAAAATATTTTACTGAGCAAGCAAGCAAAAGTTATTTCCATACCATCTATTGAAGTTTTACAACATGATGTGCAATGCTCTCATGGAAGTGCGATTGGAAAATTTGATGACGAGCAGCTCTGGTACTTGCAAAGCCGTGGGCTTTCTAAGCCAAAAGCTTATGAGCTTTTAATAGAGTCGTTTTTTAAAGAGATCGTAGTAAATTTTGAAGATGAAAAAGTAATGGAGAAACTATGCCAAAAAATGATTTAAAATCACTGCGAGCACAATTTCCTATTTTTAAGCAAAAAGTTAACGGGTATCCGTTTATTTATTTTGACTCTGCCTCAACAGCTCAAATGCCACAATGCGTAGTCGACAGAATTGTTTCATACTACACAACGTATAAAGCAAACGTAGGTCGAGGCGTTTACACCTTTGCAGAAAAAGCAACGACAGCATATGAAGCCTCTCGAGATAAAATTGCTCAATTTATTGGCGCAAGCAGCAAAGAAATAATTTTTACATCAGGCGCGACAGAAGGTATAAATCTGGTTGCAAGTTCATGGGCTGAGAATAACTTGCAACAGGGTGATGAAATTTTAGTCTCTGCTGTAGAGCATCATTCAAATTTTTTACCGTGGCAGCAGTTAGCCTTACGTAAATCTTTAGTGCTCACCATTATGCCAGTCGACTCGCAAGGTGTCGTTGATGTAGAAGTGTTTAAAAAACATCTATCAAAAAAAACAAAGTTGGTTGCCATTGTCCACAGCTCTAATCTTTTTGGTAGCAGCAATGATGTTGCAGCTATCACCAAACTGGCTCACGCAGTAGGTGCAAAAGTTTTGATTGATGCAAGTCAGTCTGTGGCTCATCAGCGCTTAGACATCGCCAAAATTGGCTGTGATTTTTTAGCCTTTTCAGGCCATAAATTATTCGGACCAACAGGCGTTGGTGTTTTATTTGTAAAAGAATCGATGATACCTGAAATGACCGTAAGCACATTTGGTGGTGGTATGGTTTTTTCAGTTGAAGAAAAAAATTCAACATTTAAACAGTTTCCTTATAACTTTGAAGCAGGAACTCCAAACATTGCACAAGTTATTGGGCTTGGTGCGGCTGTTGATTTTGTCGAAAACAATATTGATTTTGCAGAGCTTGCTGAGCATGAAACTATGCTGACAAAAATGTTGATTGATGGTTTAAGGCATATGGATGATATTGTCATTGTGAGTAGTGTGGGTAATGAGCATGGACATTTAGTTACTTTTTACTCCAAGATACACCACGCACATGATATTGCTGCGTACCTTGATCAGTTTGGCATTGCCGTTCGAGCAGGGCATCATTGCGTGCAACTGTTTCACCAAGCTTGTGGCATCAACGCTTCGGTTCGTGTGAGCTTTTCTATGTACAACACAAAAGAAGAAGTTGAGTTTTTACTGCAATGTTTAAGAAAAATAATTGGTTAAGCTAGTCAACTAAGCTCTTACGCCAAATTTTTGTAAATTTCTAATGATATCTTCATGATAGCTATGACTGTATAAAATTGCATTGTAGCCAAATTGTTGGACTTTTGAGCTAAATTTCTGCTCAGTTTCTATCCATAATGCTTGCTGAGGCTTGATTTCTGATCTTTCTAAAACTGCTTGATAAAATTCTTTGTACGGTTTTAAGAGGTGTAGTTCTCCAGAAACATACACATTGGTAAATAGTTTAAATATATTTTTGAATTTAGATCTTAATGATGAAATGTTTGCCGAGTTTCCAACGAGATATATTTTATATCCATTTCTTTTTAACTTTTCTATGAGAGTTTCTATTTTAGATGAAGAGTACTGTATATCAGCTAGGCTGGTTGATGTAACCATCATATTGACGATTGCAAGAAAAACTTTTTTTTCAATGTCAGAAATGTTTTTATGCTTAAAATATTTTTGAATGCTATCAGCAACCTTGGAAGGTGCTTGCTTTGCAGAAAGCCAATCTGAAAAAATCAAAGGCATTTCTAGGTTTTGATTATAAGTGATTTGAGTTGATAAAGCTTTGACAGGTTTAAGTTGCCTAAATAAATCTTCTTGACGTGGAATATTGCCAACTTCTGCAAGATATCTAAGAGAATCAAATTTCCCAATATAATTTGATGCGCGCATTGAATCGATTTGAAAAATTGTTTGGATGTCAAAAAAAATTGCTGAAACGGCTTCAGATTTAAGATGTTGCGAGGATAAAATAAGCGAAAGAAAAATAGTAGAGATTGTTTTTTTCATATATTTCCATTTTTATATTTAATATTTTTTCTTAAAAGAAGCATACAGCTTAATTGTTGCAATGATAACCTTAAGCTTACATTTTCAAACTGTCAAAAAAAACGTACTATGTATATCAGCGTAAAGTAGCTTTTTTAAAGGTTTTTTTGTCATGCTTAATCATCAAGAACTAGTTGCCCAACTTGATAAAGTCAGTAAAGATTTGTGTGTAAAATTTGCGAGGCAAAAAGATATTGCACGCCAAGTGTGGGATTCGATCAAAGACGATCAAGAGCTCTGTAAAAAATTACAATCAAGAAAATGGTCAATGCTAGTTCCTAGTTGGAATGGACTTATTGGATTTTATAAAAATATTGAATCTGTGTCACTGCCATACGCAGTTTTAGCAGTTGATGGGTCACAAATTTATTACGATAAACATCAAGGACCAGCTTGTTATTTAATTAATGTTGGGTCAGTTCTGCTACGTTATGGAAGCGTAAAAAGCTCAGTTGAGATGTCTTCACAGCCACTCGTTATCGTGAGCTCAGATAGTGATTCTGGATCGCAAACCGCTGAAGTTGTTAACTCGCAACGTGAAGAATTTGAACTAAAGGCTGCTGTTGAAAAATCAACAAAATTTCTAAACGATGGGCACGAGACTCCTTTTATTTGTTTATTTGACGGAACACTTATTTTTTCAAATGTAGACGTGCAAGGCAGTGATGAAAAACAAAACTTCTTGCAAAGCTACTTTCAACAGCTTCATGAGTTATCGGAAAAAAAGATTGTTCATGCTGGGTACATTAGTTTTCCTCGAGCAAAAGAGTTAGTGAATGTTTTAAAAATAGTTTTATCGCAGTATGACGAAAACAACGTACAGGGTTTAAGCGTCTTAGATGGTTTGACCGATATGGATGTTGCTTCCTATTTTTTAAAACCAGGACAACGGTCTACTGTTTTTCAAAGTAAATCGCCGGTAGTCTATGCATACCCAAAACATTTAAAACCATATTTTTGTTACATGCATGTTGGATTTGAAATTGTGCGACTTGAATTTCCACAATGGATAGCCTGTGACCAAAATCTGGTAGATTTTATGTGCAGCGTAGCATTAGACCAGGCTCAAAAAGGAAAAGGGTATCCGGTTTGTTTGTTTGAAGCACATGAGCAAGCAGTGATCAAGGCTATGGATCGTGAATTTTTCTATATCATGATTCAGAAAATGACTCAAAAGTACGACGGATCTTATCAGTCTTCTTGTAAAAGTATGAAAAAAGCCCAAGTTCCGATGTAGGTCAATTGCAAATCAATACAATCTTAATAAAATCACAAGACCTTTTTCTTTTTCGGTAAAGATTTTTGGAGCTTTTTTTATAAAGTCTTTTTTTTGAGAAATTTCTTATGTTAAGGTTGTTCATGCGTCATCGCGCGGACGACGTTGCATTATTTCAAAATTACTTATATAGTTATTTGCATAAGTTTACAGATTTCTCACAAGTCATTGAAAAAATAAAATTCATTACTATCAAAAGGAGCGGGATGGACAGAGGTTTTAGGTTAAGTTTGGTTCTATGTGGAATCATGAGCGGAGATTTCATTGTTTCTAGTTACGGTGAACAATTTACTAAACATAATGTTCAAATTTCAATTGTAACTGCTCTCGCCAAACCCAAAATTTCTGCAGATCAAGATTGCTCAACTGGTGGAACACCAAAAAAATTAACGCCATCACCTAAAAATCGTTGTCAAAAATCTTGCGATGATCTATTTGACACTTCTGTACTATCTAGAGGATCATCTATGCGAGATCTCCTTCCTGTTGGGATCGTTACTTCTGTAGCTGCTTCACCTGATTCAAATTATGGCAGGTTTAGTGGCAGCGTATCTCCATCAACAGCTTCGCTCGATGGAATGGATATGAAGCCAGTATCTGATTGTAAAGCTGGAACACCAGAGAAACTGACTCCATCTCCTAAGCCTTCTTCTCCTAGGAAGTAAAACTGAATTTAATTCAAAAAGGGTCGTGTAAAACACGACCCTTTTTTCTTGAGAATTTTATAATAAAAATTAGCCTAAGAATTTTTTGAAAATTGAACTAATGAAACCATCTTGATGATCAGTTACATCAGTACCAAGTTGTTGAGCAAATGTATCAAGAGATTCTTTTTGTTCGGCAGTTAGTTTTTTTGGAATGTGACATTGTGTAATGATTATTAAATTGCCAGTTCCAAATCCTTTTAATTTGGTAAAGCCTTTACCAGCGACAATAATTTTTTCGCCGACAGGGCAACCTTTTGGAACTTTAACTGATATTTTTGTGCCATCAATGTTTTCAATTTCAATTTGACAGCCAAGAACCAATTGCGGATACGTTAGCATTAAATTACTTACTAAATCATTTTCGATACGATGGAATTTTTTATCAGGAGTAATTTTAATTCTTAAGAATAAATCTCCGCTTGGACCGCCGTAAATTCCAGCGTCACCTTTTTGAGCAATGCGCAGTTCAGCACCATCAAAAATTCCTTGAGGAATAGTGACTGAAAATCGTTCAAATTCTTGTTTTCTTGATTGGCCTTTGCAATTTGTGCAAGGATTTTTAATGCTGTATCCTTGACCTTGGCAAGCGTGACACGGTTGTGAAACTGCAAAGAAACCTTGTTGATATCTAACTTGGCCAGCGCCTTTACATTGGCCGCATGTTACTACATCAGTTTTGTTTTTAAAACCTTGATGATTGCATTCACTACATGCAAAAGCATGGTAGTAAGAAATTTCTTTTTTTGTACCAAGATATGCATCTTTAAGAGTTAAGGTAACTTCTTGAGCTAGATCATGACCTCTTTGCGGAGTCGGACCGCTCTTTTTTCGTCGAGGAGCACCTTGACCGAAAATATCTCCAAAATCAGCGCCACCAAACATATCTCCAAAGTTTTTAAATATGTCATCCATGTTTGTATGCTGGCCACCACCACTTTGCATATTTTGATAACCATCATGACCATATTGATCGTACTGTGCACGTTTTTTTTCATCTGAAATAATTTCATAGGCTGATGCAGCCTCTTTAAACATTTCTTCAGCTTCTTTGTTGCCAGGGTTTCGATCTGGATGATATTTCATTGCAAGTTTACGATAAGCCTTTTTGATTTCAGCAAGATCTGCTGTTTTGCTGACACCTAAAATGTCATAATAATTTTTTTTGCTCATAGTGATTTTTTTGGAGTATGAAGTTTAAAATAACCTTTATCAAGTACACTTTTATAGTATACCAAAAAATTATATCGGACCAAATTATCTCTATAAAATAAGACTGCCCGAAGAACGAATTCTGCGGGCAATTTTATATTTTTAATTAGGGGGGCATTATAAACTGGCTTAGCTTTTACACTGCCTAGGGAATAATACCGCCTTCCTTTTTTTAGAATGATAACTGCAAATCGATTCCAGTTTTTTACAACTTTGGTGACTTGCTTTCGCTTCATCCATATAAGAAGAATACCCTACTGACAAAGCAAAAAACAAGGATTTTTTTAAATTAGTACAAAATAGTCCACTGTTGCACGTATGGATCGTCTACAATGAAATTAGGGACTGCTGGATAAAGTCCTGCGGTATTGAGAGATTCTATAATTATACTATCAATCATAGGGTCTCCGCTTTCTTTTGTCACCTGCAAATCAAGGAGTTTTCCTTTGCGATCAATGGTGATAACAAAGCTGATTTGCTTATCTCTTTTATATTGCATGATGCGAGCTTTAGGATGAGCATGGATCGAGCCAATCATGGTTTTAGCAAATTGATTTTTATAGGTGATGTTTTTTAGGCTTTGTCCGTCAGGTACGGCTTGAGTATTGCCCTGTTGAATCAAGCATTCGGTATTGCCCACATTGTTGAGGTATTTATTAAATCCAAGCTGGAGGTCTTTTAAAGACATGGTTTGCTTTGGAACAAATTGATAATGATCGATGGGACTTGTTTGTGATGGGACCACTGTTGAGTCAAGGGATGTTTGTTCAGTTGATTTTTGTACCTGTTCTTGCTCAGCTGAAGCATCCTGCTTTTTGACAGGGTCCTCTTGGGGCCCTTCATAGAGATTTGACCCATTTTTACTTAATTTTTTAGGCTGTTCTTTTTTTTCAATAATTTCTTCTAATTTTGGGGCCTGAGTTTTCTTAGGTTCTGGAGCAGGAATTGGTTTTTTTTCTTCTACTGGTTTTGACTCAGTGATTTTTTCTGGCTTTTGCCCCTCAGCATTTGATAGCTGATCGGTGATATTTTGTAGATCTAAGCCTTTTCGTCCAGGAATTAACGTATGAATTAAAGTTGGATCTTCTGGCTTAACTTCTTTTTCAATAGGTTTTTCTGGGAGCGGACTGCTTTTTTCAACTTTTGTACTTTGTGTTGTTGGTTTTTTGATTTGATCGAGCATCATCGTTGCTGAATTTTTTTCTTGTTGAGACATCACAAAACGATCATCTTTTTTTCGAGTAGTTGTATCGCGATAATCATCGATGTGCAGCACGATGCTTATTAAGGTAAGCAACATGTGAAATAGAATTGAAGCTATAATCCATATTAAAATAGGATGAGTAGTTTCTTTTTTATGCTCTTCGTTACGCTCCTTCAAAGTGCTCCTTTTTATTGCATGAATAAACTTTTTATAGTGTACTTCAAAATAGGAGAAGAAATCTACAGAGGCTTAAAAGAAAAGTAATTTTTATGTTTGACGATAGTCAGTGACGGGTTTATTTGATGTTGGTTATGCTTGCCAGGTCGCAAAAAACGAATGATTTCATGAAACAATGCCGTGCTAGGGGTGCAAGCAATTTTATGTTCAATGAGCAAGTTGAGCAAAATTCGGTGTTGCAAAACCGCGTGAAGATTTAAAAACTTTTGGCAATCAATTCCATGAGAAGTTTTTAGGCTGTCTAAAGTTTGCTGCGTGATTTGTTTTAAAAAATCGTCAGTGTGTTGCATGTGGTCTATGCAAGAAATAATGTTGCTCTGCATACGTGTGTCGATGGAATCGAGTATTGGAGTAAGGTTTTTTCGAATACGATTACGCAAAAAACAGAGGTCGTTGTTTGTATAGTCGATTAAAAACGGTACATTGTTGCAAGCTAAATAGTCTAAAATCTCTTGTTTTTTAATCTGTAAAAGTGGTCGAACGTACAAGCCGTCATGTATTCGCATGCTGCCCAGTCCTGCCACAGAGCTACCTCGAGCCAGCCTGATAAAAAATGTTTCGATTTGATCGTCTTGGTGGTGCGCAAGGGCGATATGTGTTGCTTGAAATGCTTGAACGCATTGATCAAAAAAATGACGACGGAGATTTCTTCCGACTTCTTCTTTAGAACCATTGGATTTAGCAATAAAATCGAGCTCGGATGATTTTTTTGAGATGAATTGAATATTCAGTCGCTCGCAAAATTGCATGCACCACACAGCATCTTGAGCTGACTCTGGACGCCACTCGTGATCAAGATGTGCAGCGATTAATGTAAGATTATGGCTTTGTTTTAAATTGTTTAAAAAAAGTAGGAGGCAGACTGAGTCTGGACCTCCTGAAAAGCCTACAATGATGGTTGAATTGTGAGAGATATTTTTGCTGATTGATTCGTGCGTAATCATTTAAGAGCCATAACCCCTAAGTTGATCAGGCCTTTACACACAGAAGAAGTATTTTTACATACGATGGAGTTGATGCCAAGTTTTTCTGCAGACTGCGTGTTGTACGCTTCATCATCAATGAAGGTGCACTGCGAGCAGTCTAAGTTATATTTTTCAAGTAGTCGTGTGTACAGCTCAGGGCTTGGTTTACCCATTTTTTCTTGACCTGAAATCATTATTCCATCAAACAGATTAAATAATTCTGCATGTTGTTTTTTAAGTGATTTAAATGAATCAGTTTCCCAGTTTGAAAGCACGTACAGTTTGTACCCATTCTTTTTCAATTTCTTTACCAAATCGACCATTGGTTTGATCGGTGTTTGAGAATTGGCTAACGTTACAGGATCAAACATAAGACGTGTAATGCTTCTAAAAAGATTTTTTATAGCTGTGCTGTGAGGGCTTTTTCTGATCTGTCGTAATACTTCTAATTTGATTTCGCTGCTTGGTCTACCTGTCATCCAGTCAACCATGATTTGAGGTAATTTTTTGCCACCATTGTACATGGGCTCAGTTGTTTTGGCAGGTACTTTATCAAGCAATTTAAATAATTCTTGTTTGACTTCAAATCCGATTAAACGATAAAAAAGCGTTGGATTCTTAAACATAGTCGGCAGAATTGTCGTAACTTTAGCAGATGTTGAAGTGGTAAAAAGTACGTCACCAAGGTCAAAAATTACAGCTTTGTACTGGCTGTGTTGAGCCGGAACCACCTGCAGAGACGTTGGTTGATATTTTGCAGCAACGATGAAAAAGGTGCTCAGGATCGCAACAAGCCAGCAGGCTGCACTGCGTTTTCTCGTAGAAAATAAAGTTTTAAAATTCATCATATTTACCCCCAACAAGAGTGAAGTTTTTTAGTTACTTTAAGGGTACTAAAAGTGGGGATAAACGCAATTGGGTAGGGGGTTTTTGCCTTTAGGTTCTTTGACAGGTGGGGGAGAGGGGTGATACACTCAAGATATAAGTTTAATGTTTTGATTAGGGAATTTTATGAATATCTCAAAAAAATTAATGTTGTGTGTTGGATTGATGTTTGCGTCACAAGGTGCAAATGCGAGTTTTAACAGTCACGGCGTAGATGCTCGTGCAGAGGCTGAAATTGGAAGCGAATACATACTTCCTGTAGCTGTGTTCGGAGTCAGCTTGTCTGAAGGCGTATTTGGACGCGTTGAAGGTTTTGGGTTTATGGGACAAGCCAAGATTTCGGGACCAGCTCTTTTGAGTGCATTTCTAATTGGCTGTGGATTATGTATTGCTTGCAAAAAAGACACCAAAAAACAAGAACCAAAAGCTGATGATCAAGACTCAGTTGAGCAAGCTAAACAAGCTTAATTCTTTCAAGATTTAAATAGTAAATAGGGCGCTTTAAAAGGTGCCCTATTTTATTATTTACGCTATAAAATTAACGGTAAATTGGTGGTCTGTTGACGGATCTAGGCTAGGTGATACTCTATAGCATATGAAAATTAATATGTATCGAGGAAATTGTATGAAAAAGTTACTACTGTGCTTTGCCATTTTAGGCGCTTCAAGCATGAGTCATTCTATTGATATAGAAGGTGTTAATGGAATGATAAAATCATGGGTAATGTATGACGTTACTGGCACAAAAGATATTTATGTGGCGTATCCGACGTATCCATTTTCAGCCGATAATTCTATATCAGGAGCGTTTGAAGCTGATTTAAATAGTATGTCGATAAAAGCTTCTCTTAATAAATATGCTGTTGTCATGAATCTATCAAGGCGTGCAATTGTTACAGCTATCGTTATAAGCGGCGGCTTGTACCTTGCTTATAAATCCTACTGTGGCAAAAAACAAAAATCTAAATCCGATGAAGAAGAATCGATTTAATTTTTAAATTATAAAAATGAAATAGGGCGCTTTTAAAAGCGCCCTATAATTTTACTTAAATCTAAGAATTAGATGTCGAGATTTTTTACAAATCGACCATGTTTTTCAATAAATTTACGACGTCCAGAAACATCATCACCCATTAGAGTTGAGAACCATGAGTCTGCTTCGAGTCCATCTTCAATTGAAACCTGGAGTAACGCACGAGTCTTAGGATCCATTGCTGTTTCCCATAGTTGATCAGGGTTCATTTCACCCAGACCTTTGTACCGTTGGATGCTCATGTGAGGTTTTGACAATTGAATTAAAGCTACGATCAAAGACATGATTCCTTTGCTTGTGATCGATTTTTCTTTTTCAAGCAAATTCCAAGAATCTTGTTCGAGAAGTAAAATTGGGTTGAGCAATTTTACTAATTCTTGTACTTCTTCTGAACTGAAAAAATCTAATGAAACGTTCCAAGAAAAATTTGATCTGACAAAAGTCAGTTCGATTTTTTGTTGTTCGATAGTAGATAAAGGTTTTTTTCTTGACGGTTTGATAACCGGAACTTCATCGACTTCGTTTTCATCAATGTCAGTTTCATCAATATCTTGTATATCTTCAAGATCTTTGATTACTTCTTCTTCATCAGCATCAAGATCATCTTGCTGCGCACTGATTGAAATGACGCAATCGGTAAAGTATGGTTGTAATGTTTTGATGAGAGCGTCAAAATCAGAAAGATCTTTAATACTGTTTTGCGCTAAGCATAAAGCTAAGCTATGACAGTGACGATATTCAAGATTGAATCGTGAACTGAGGACATGATTTTTATTTTCATAGGTCAAAAGATTATCAAGCAGTTGTTTCCACTCTGCTTGAGTGAAAGATTTTTCTTTACTTGTAAATTCAACTGCAGATGCTGCCCAATCAAACATGAATGCTCGAAGGCTTGAATCATCTTTAAGGTATTGGGACAGTTTGCCGATTTTTGCTTTATATAGTGGCGGTTGCGCGATGTACAAATAACCTTTTTCAATGAGTGGCTTCATGTATCTAAAGAAGAAGGTTAAAAGCAATGTTCGAATGTGCGATCCGTCGACGTCAGCATCTGTCATTAAAATAATTTTATGATATCGCACTTCAGTGCAATCAAATTCTTGTTGGCCTGGATGGCAACCAACCGCAGCGATCAAATTTTTGATCTCTTCGTTGGCAAGCATTTTATCAAGTCGTGCTTTTTCAACGTTTAAAATTTTACCTTTAAGTGGCAAGATTGCTTGAGCAAAACGGTCGCGTGCTTGTTTAGCAGATCCGCCCGCAGAATCTCCCTCAACTATGAATAGTTCAGAGTCTTTAGGATCTTCGTTTGAGCAGTCAGCAAGTTTTCCAGGAAGTACAGATCCTTCTAAAACTGATTTTCTTCGCGTGATATCCCGAGCGCGTTTTGCGGCTTCGCGTGCACGTTTTGAAAGTTCAGCTTTCATCAGAATTTTTTTAGCTACACTTGGATTTTCTTCAAAATACTCATCAAGTTTTGCAAACGTCCAAGAATCAACAAGACCTTTTATTTCGTTGTTGCCAAGTTTAGTTTTTGTTTGACCTTCAAATTGTGGCTCTGGAACTTTAATGCTGATAACGCATACAAGTCCTTCGCGGACATCTTCGCTAGAATAAGATTCGCTACCTTTTAGTGTTTTTAATGTGAATCCACGTTTGTTACAAGCTTTGGTAAGCGCAGATTTAAAACCACTAACGTGAGTACCGCCTTCAACAGTATTAATGTTGTTTACAAAAGAGAAAATTTGTTCTGCGTAGCCATCGTTGTATTGCATTGCTAGTTCAAGAATGTACTTTTCATCTTCATGACGAATGGAGATGATGTCGTTGAACAAAGGTGTTTTTTTACTGTTGATTGATTCAACAAATGATTCAATTCCACCTTCGTACAAAAACAAATGTTCTTTGTTTGTTGTTTGATCGACGATGCTAATGCGTAAATTTTTATTTAAAAATGCGAGTTCGCGTAGACGCGCTGAAAGCACATCAAAGCTAAACTCTGTTGTTTCTTGAAATATTTCTGCGTCAGGAATAAATGTGACTTTGGTACCATGCTTTTTAGTTGTTCCTGCTTCTTTTAGAGGAGCAAGAGGAATTCCTTTAGAGTATGTTTGTTTGTAAATTTTTCCATCTTTGTAAATTTCAAGTTGAAGATCGATGGAAAGTGCGTTTACAACAGAGATACCAACACCGTGCAAACCACCAGAATATTTGTATGAATCTTTATCAAATTTACCACCAGCATGAAGCTTGGTAAGTACAACTTGAGCTGCAGAAACTTTTTCAGTTGGATGCATGTCGACAGGAATACCACGTCCATTATCTTCAATAGAACATGAACCATTGGTGTGTAAAATGACTTCGATATTATCACAGTGTCCACCGAGTGCTTCATCCACAGAGTTATCTACAACTTCATAGACAAGGTGATGGAGCCCTTGAGGTCCCGTGTTGCCAATATACATTGCAGGTCGTTTTCTAACGGCCTCTAAACCTTCCATAACTTTAATGGATTGGGCGCTATATTGATTTTCTTTTTTGTTTGACGGATTGTCAGATTTATCTGCCACAAGGATTCCCTGAATATTTTTTTTAAGAAGGTTTACTTTTCGTCGAAAAAAGATTTATTTCATATACAATAGAGTAAATATTTTCATGCTTTTTAAGTTTAGTAAAGAAATGAAAAAATTCCAATCTTTTCATTGGCGCGTCGATAAAGTGTTATTCTTGGGGAGTTTTTTGAAATGAACGATTTATATTTTATGAACCTTGCTTACGAGCAAGCGCGTAAGGCTATGGCAATCAACGAAGTTCCGATAGGCGCTGTTTTGGTGGATAAACATGGTGTCGTGCTCGCTCGTGGATACAATCAAGTGGAAAAAAAACAGACACAATTGGCTCATGCAGAAATTTCTGTACTTCAAAAGATTACAAAAAGAAATATGAATTGGCGATTGTCGTCGACAACTTTATATGTTACGCTGCAACCCTGCTTAATGTGTCTTGGTGCGATCTATCTTTCAAGAGTTTCTCGTGTTGTCTATGGTGTCTTGTCTACTAAGTATGGTATACCTCTTGATCAAGGCATTCAGTTGGGCATTTATAAAAATCTTGGAACTAAAATTGAATGTATGAACTACGAAAAGTCCAAAGATATTTTACGATTATTTTTTCAAAAAAAAAGGAATAAGAAGAATGGTAACTAAATTAGAACTCGAAAAAATCAAGCAAGATCTTGTATCTCGTAAGCTTGAAATTGAAAAAGAATTGCAAAATCTATCCAATGAAAAAATGGTTGATGGATTGTCGCAAGATGATGGTGATCAGGTTGTGACGTTAACAATGGAATCACTGCGCCAGTCTTTGCAAGATACTGAATACTCTGAATATACAAATATTATTGCGGCACTTGCTTCTATTGATGCAGGAACGTACGGCTCTTGCCAAGAGTGTCATGAGCGCATTTCTGAAAACCGCTTAAAATTCAACCCAAACGCTCGCCGTTGTTTGAATTGTCAGGAAAAAGCAGAAAAAGGTCTAATTTAAATAAAAGTCTATGTAAAAGGAGAGACTGGTATGAAAAAAAGATTTGTTGGTTTGATGGTGCTTCTGACTTGTTTGCCTCTTGGACTTGTTGGTCATGAATTTGATATTGAGCTTATTTTAAGCCCTGATTTACGTAAGGAACGTGATCTTTTTATGAGATCTCATAGTTTTGCAGATCAAGATTCTGATTTTTTATCTGACGAATTTGATAAAGAAGAGTTGGCTTACAAAGATCAAAACGGACAAACACTGTTTTTCCATGCAATATTTATGGATGAAGTGATCGGGTATATTTCATTTGATACCCTCGCGGACCATAAAGTACATGTACGACATTTGGCTATAGATAAGGAAATGTATGAGCCAGTTTTGATTAAAGAATTATTGTTTACTGTTTTTCAGGTGGTACCACAGGTCGGCTTTATCACATTGGTGGCCAACTTGCAGCAGGTTGACATAATTGCACTGCTTGAAGAGCTTGGATTTGAGTTTGTTGATAAGCCTCAGGGTGGAATTTTTGGCACGTATGAATTATTTGTGAATAATAAATGTAAAATTTGTGATGTTTTATATGGTTCTGATTTTTGGTATGGGAATGGATATGAGTGGGACTCAGGCTTGCATGTTCCCGTCCTGGAGGACTTTTCGGACGCAGATGATAATGCAGGTAACGAGTAACCCTTAAGGTGGCGATAAAAGCTCTAGTATCTTTGACTTTTTCAAGGACTCTAGTATCATAAAAGCTATATTGTAAATTAATATTAAATTTAAAAGTTAACTCTATTAATCGGAAGAAAGGCCTACTTTTTATGGCAAAAGCTTCAGCTTCTACAAAGAAAACTGCAAAAACGCCAGCTTTAAAAGCAACAACTATAAAACCAAAACGAGTAAAGGCGATTGCAAATAAACCTTTTTCTCAAGGTACTGGCAGAAGAAAATCAGCTGTCGCTCGAGTATTGCTTAGAAAAGGCAACGGCCAAATTCTGATCAACGGCAAAGCATTCGATGATTATTTCACAGTTCCTGCATCACGTGACGCTTGCCAAGCATCGTTCGTAGTTGCTCCAGCTACTTCAGGCATGACAGCTGACATCAAAGTTTCTGGTGGTGGATTTACATCACAAGCAGTTGCAGCACAACTCGGCATCGCTCGAGCGCTTCTATTGTTTGATGAAACACTAAGACCAGAACTAAGAAAGCTTGGCTTTTTAACCGTTGATTCTCGCGTTAAAGAACGTAAAAAATACGGTCAAAAAGGCGCTCGTGCAAAGTTCCAATTTACAAAAAGATAAAGAATTTTTGGCAGTTATTGCAAAAAGAGCACTCGAAAGAGTGCTCTTTTTTTTGATTATTTTTATACATGCTTGAATGTTGCGATTTTTTTTCGTATGAAATAGTTTTTCATAGCGTAAAAAAGGAAGTAGCAATGAAATTAAAAATTATTTTTTGTTTTTTTATAAGTGTGCCTGTTGCTGCAAGTCAAAGTTCTCTCTCTATTTATAAAATAGATCCATCTCATGTTAAAATAAAGACGGTATTAATTGCGTTTGGTCATGTAAGAATAGAAAAACCTATGTTGCCAATGCTGACGAGGGCTGAAGAAGTTTGTCTTGAAGAAAACAGATGGAAGATGCGGCCTGAAAATATGCAGAGTGTTGTCCGTACAAGCGCTCAGTCTGCTGACTGCGCCCGTGCAGAGACGTTGAGACTATTTGCAGAGCGTAAAGAAATTGCCAAGATTGAAGATTTGCTGAGAAAAGATGTCTATGAAATTTTGCATAAACGCTATTTGGAAAAATTGACGCAAATTTTAGATGGACGCGCTTCTGTATCATCTGTGGCAACACAAACAGCTGTGTCGGATGTATCGGATAAAAAAACGGAATCTGATACGGTGTAAATCAAGTACTGTTATAAAAAATTCTTTGAAGCGTGTTTATTTTAATAAACAGATGAGCGTGTACATAGTTCATTATATAACGACAATTTTATGATCGCTCTTTGCTCCCAAGAAGCTTTTTGAGCAGTGTTATTCATATTTGCAATGTATTCATCGCTTAAAAATTGAGCTGGCAATGCAGCTAATTCATCCAAAATAGTACGACTTACTTTTATTGTATGCATTAAGGGAAGTGAGCCATTGTTATCTTTTGCAAGCTCGCTTAGCGCTTTAAGGCATTGCTCAGAGTTTTGAGTGGACGTATCATCAACTTGTAAACCTTGAAAATCTGTTGCAACGCTTGTCACTTGCAGATAAGAGTCAACAACTTTGTTTTGTTCATGATGCCTACAGTAAGCAGGAGCATAGAGTATTGGTGTGCTTTTTACGGTGCCAAAATGAAGCCAACTTTTACTAACTTCTACAACCCATGTTGAAGGATCGTTACTCACGATAAGATATTTATGAAATTCTTGGTTTTTATCTAAACCTTGCTCGCACATAACAAGTTCGAAAGGCAAGCAATAGGTAACTTTTTGAGTTATGTAGTTTCGCTGTGCTGAGCGCAATTGTGCCACGATTGCTTGTGCTGCAATTGATCGTATCAAGCTTGATGGCATTTTATGCATAGCACTTACATTTTTAATTGCTAAAAAATTCATGACTGTTAAAAATATGCAGAAATTTTTAAAATACATCATTTGGCGTCCTTTTCATGCTAGATAGTATCTTTTAAAGAATGGATTAAAGCATATATAACTTTATAAAAAAATCATGAAAAAATTGGCAAGATTAAAATTAGATTTTATAGATGATAGATTGAAGTGATTATAAAAAAATGTGAAAGTTGAAATTGATGCAATTGAGAAATAAATTCTCTTTTTGCTTTTATATTTCACGTTAAAAAATTTTTGTATGATAACGTTCATGTAAATGTTTAATGAATATAAAGGAATATTGTGATTTATACGTTTAAAAAAATTAAAGTATTTTTGATAATCTATTCTTGCTTAATGAGTGGCATTACTTTAATCGCAGAAAATAATTTTGATCAAATTTTAGAAACTCATAAACAATTTTTAGCTCAATTACCATGCCAAGCATTAGTGCAAGGCATCCTAGAAAAACGAATTCCCGGTCAGATCTTATATCTTGAAAATGAACCAATATGTATTTTGATGACAACAAATAGAATAGGCGCTGTTTTGGCAGGGCAGCCTAATGAGCAGCAGCTCAAAACAATTCTTGAACTTTTATCAAAACATGAAAAATCGCTTTTAATTTGTCCCCAAAGTTTGCAATCATTTTTTATGGAGCATGGATATGCTGTGCAAAAGCGTATGGCATTTGAATGCACCTCACCGCGTTACTTTGTAAAAGATTTTATGTGTCCTGACGGATATGTTGTTCAACCAATTAATTCAATTGATATTTTTAAGCAATGTAGTGGTTTTAGTGCCAAAACGGTATTGTGGGGTAGCCCAGAAAATTTCCTTGAAAATAGCTTCGGATACGTTCTTGTAAGCCAAGAAGGAAAAGTTGTTGCGGAATGTTATGGTGCATGGTGCGGTAATGATATGTGTGAAATTGTAGTTGCTACCCATCCAGATTTTCAAGGCAATGGTTTTTCTACTTTTTTAACTAAACATTTTATACATGAATGTTTTGCGCGGAATGTAACTCCCTTATGGAGTTGCAATTGTGATAATGCTGCATCTATTAAGGTAGCATTAAAATGTGGATTTAAAGTTAAAAACTATTATACCTGGTTGATGAAATAGCTTGTATAATTTGAAATCGATTTATTGATGATAAACAGAAGTGATGGTAAAAAAGAATGCAAACATCGAAATTGATGCAATCGAGAGATAAATTCTATATTTTATTTTATATTTCACGTTAAAAAATCTTTGTTTTGCTTTTGATTAGGGTACTCAGTAGGCTTCCTCAAGGTACTCCTTTGACTTATATTGTCAACTTTTGCGCCTGTGCTACAGTGTCAGAAGTATAGAATCTTGCGGCATTTTTCAATGTAATTTGGGAGAGAGTATGACATTTATAATGCGTCGATTTATCATCTGTTTTTTAGTCTTTGAGGTAGTTGTCTTCTTTGTGTTATATTGTTTTGGACCAAGAGGTCTGACAATGTTAGTTGATTTGCGCAAGCAGCAAGAGCAAGCACGCATCGATATCGCTACCACGCAAAAAGAAATTAAAACTTTGCAGAGCGATATTGAGATGAACTTTAGTGATTTTGCAAAAGAAAAAATCGCTCGAGAAAAATTGTTAATGAAAAAAGACCAAGAACAAGTTTATTTTAAAAACAAGGTGAAATAATGTTTACTGTTCCAAGACTTTCTTATTCGTACGATGCATTGTTACCATACATTGACGCACAGACCATGGAAATTCATATTACCAAGCATCATCAAGCATACGTTGACAACTTAAACAAAGCGTTATCGCCGTACCCCGAACTACAAAAATTGAGCCTTGAAGATCTTTTAACGGGGATTGAAGCGTTACCTGGTGCTATAAAAACAGCAGTCAGAAATAATGCTGGTGGCCACTACAACCATACACTTTTCTGGGAAATGATGAAACCGAGTGCAGACATGAAACAAGGTTTGCTCATTGCAGAAATTCAAAAAAAATTCGGAACATATCAAGCATTTAAAGATCAATTTGAAACTGCTGCCAAGACTCGCTTTGGAAGTGGTTGGGCTTGGTTAGTTTTAAACAAGGCTGGTGATTTAGAAGTTTTTTCTACCCCAAATCAAGATGCACCATTAATGCAAGGCGCTGTGCCTCTTCTTGGGCTTGATGTGTGGGAACATGCTTATTATTTACATTATCAAAATCGTCGACCTGATTACATCACAGCTTGGTGGAATGTGGTTAACTGGGAATTTGTTGAAGAGCGTTATCGCAGCGTCATTGGAAAATAATTTTATATGAAATTTATTGCTGATTTTCATATTCATTCAAAATATTCACACGCAACTTCAAAGTTTATGGATCTTGTCTCACTGAGCACGTGGGGTCAGCTTAAAGGCATAGGCGTTATGGGGACGGGTGATTTTACGCATCCGTTATGGCAACAGGAATTAAAAACGCAACTGCAAGAAGTTGAGCCAGGACTTTTTGAATTGAAACCTGAGTATCAAAAAACAATTACGTCACAAGTGTATGATTCATGTAGAGTTAACGCACTTTCGCCTCATCGTTTTATGTTGTCTTCTGAAGTGAGTACCGTTTTTAAACGTAACGGACGCTGCTATCGTACTCATTCTATTATTCTTGCACCATCATTTCAGGCAGTTGACGCCATAACCAAAGAGTTAGAAAAAATCGGCAACATCAAATCTGACGGTCGACCAATTTTAGGTTGCGACGTTGTCGACATTGTTAAAATTGTTTTAAATGCTTCTGAGCAATGCATGATTATTCCTGCACATATTTGGACACCGTGGTACGGGCTCTTGGGGTCGAAATCAGGATTTAACTCCGTGCATGAAGCCTTCGGCGATTTAACGCAGCACATCTATGCAGTCGAAAAAGGTCTGTCATCTAATTTCTTAATGAACGCGCAACTTTCTGAACTCGATAGGTTTGCCATACTGTGTAATTCTGATGCGCATAGCTTGCAAAATTTAGGCCGTGAAGCCAACTTACTCGACACTGATTTGTCATACGCCGGAATTATAAGTGCGTTGCGTAAAAACGATAAAAACGAACTACTTGCAGGCATAGAATTTTTTCCTGAACGCGGAAAATATTATGGTGATGGCCACCGTGCATGTGGTGTTTATTTGACTCCTGAGCAAACGGTTGCGTGCAATGGTATTTGTCCCGTGTGCCATAAGCCTGTGACTATTGGAGTTTTAAATCGAGTTAATCAATTGGCTGATCGAACGGTTGAGCAGGCGGAGAAGTTTGCTTCAAAACGGTATCGCGTGGTTCCTTTGTTTGACATTGTTGCCCAAGAACTAAAGCAAGCAGACACGAGCCAGAAAGTTCAAAAAATGTATCATCAAATACTTCAGCAGGTTGGTCCTGAATTTTACGTACTTTTGAAAGCTTCAACTCAGCAAATTGCACAAGCATCAACGCCGGGCATTGCCCAAGCAATTGCTAAAATTAGATCGGGAGATATTGTCATTTCGCCTGGGTACGATGGCGTGTACGGGCAGGTACAGTTTTAATTCCTTTTCCTCTGGATTCGTCAAAAAAAATGAATCAGGTATAATAAAAAGCATAAGAGCTGATTTTTCATTATTTGGAAGTAAGAAAAACCATGGAATCAAAAAATAAACCGGTTGATGGATTACAAGATTATCTAGGACATAGTTCGCAAGAACATGAAGTTCGTGTAGCTAAAGTCAAAACAATGCGCGAGCAAGGTATAGAACCTTGGCCATCATTAAAGCATTCAACAACAACATCAAAAAACATCCTTGAATCATTTGCAGAAGGCGACACAACAGCGCACCAACTTGTTGGTCGTGTCATGACTGTGCGTTTGCACGGAAAAGCTGCATTCGTGCATCTTCAAGACGAATCAGGTAAGTTGCAACTTTACATAAAAGAAGATTTAGTTGGCGCTCAGGCATTTGCTCAGTTTGAGCAATTTGTTGATATCGGTGATATTTTATGGCTTTCTGGAACTGTTTTCAAAACACAACGTGGTGAAATTTCACTGCGCGTTTCACAGTGGAGCTTGCAAAGCAAATGCTTGCATCCGCTTCCAGAAAAATTTCATGGACTGACCGATGTTGAAGTTCGTTATCGTCAACGTTACCTTGATCTCATTTGCAACACTGACAGTAAAAATTTACTTATCAAGCGTTCACTCGTGGTTCAAGCAGTGCGTGAATTTTTAAATCAACGGCACTATCTTGAAGTCGAAACACCAATGTTGCATCCAATTCCTGGTGGAGCAGCAGCAAAACCATTTGTAACACATCACAATGCGCTCGGCCAAGATTTTTATTTACGAATTGCCCCAGAACTTTATTTAAAACGTTTGGTTGTCGGTGGCCTTGACCGTGTGTTTGAAGTAAATCGAAACTTTCGTAACGAAGGTATTTCAACAAGGCATAATCCAGAGTTTACGATGCTTGAATGCTACACCGCGCATCAAGACATTAATTATGCAATGGATTTAATCGAATCTTTGACACAGTTTGTTATGCAGAAAATTGGTGCTGATTTTAAAGTACAGTTTGGTGATCATACTCTTGATTTTGGTAAATCATTTGAGCGTATTTCGCTGCATGATGCTGTTAAAAAATATAACAATTTATCAGACGCTGATGTAAATGAAGAAAATATTGATGCAATTTTAAAGTCTAAAAGAATTGCACTCAGAAAATCTGACATGAATCTTCAAGAAAAAATCTATCTCTTGTTTGAAGAAACTGTTGAATCACAATTAATTCAACCAACGTTTGTTACTGGATTTCCGATAGAAGTATCGCCTCTTGCAAAGCGTGATCCAAATAATTCTGATCTAGCGTCTCGCTCAGAACTGTTTGTGGCTGGTTTAGAATTGGCTAACTTATTCGATGAGTTAAATGATCCATTTGATCAAGCAGAGCGTTTCCATGAGCAAGTAAAAGCTCAAGCAGCTGGTGACGCAGAAGCTCATCATTATGACGCTGATTTTATTTTAGCTCTTGAGCACGGACTACCACCAACAGTTGGTTTTGGAATTGGAATCGATCGTATGGTCATGCTGCTGACAGGAACCACAACGATTAAAGATGTGATTTTATTTCCGACATTGAAAAAGAAATAATAACTTAAAAAGTACACAATAAAAAAGCCCGCTGGAAT
>JAPLIQ010000037.1 GCA_026389025.1 Candidatus Babelota bacterium | reverse complement strand
CATAACGCTGCGTTATTTTGTGAAGCTTCAATAAAGAGTCCTAGGTTAGCAAAGTAATCACGCTTTGGACCTTTATCACCATATCCAATGCTTGCAAATCCTCGATGAGTAATGGTTGGGCGCATACCGCTGCCAGAATATGTATCAAGCTGTCGAATATCTATGTATTTATTTTGTTGAACAAAGGTTGCCGTAGGGCAGCAGTAAGATTGTCCATCTGGTGCAGCCACATAATTAATGGTACTTTCACTTGCAGTCTGTCCGAGTTCTGTGAGAGTAAGTGCTGTTACTACGCCACCAGGACCGACTTTTGCTAAAACGCCATCTTGATTAATAAACGCGATACCGTATCGATCTTCCTGCCATACATATTTGTCATCGCCAGCTTTTGGTTCTGGCGTTAAAACTTCACTACCATGTGCCCAAAGTTCATAACCAATTTCACCCATGCTATCACGATATTTAAATCTAAAACCTGTTGCGAAATTGACAATGTTGAAAGGTTCAACACGTGAACGAAGTGTTAAAACGTTCATAGCGGGAACAGTTTCATTTTTGTGGCGATCGTAAAATTTCATGTAGCGCGAGTATGGTTTGTCTTTAAGGTCATAGGTTCGCAACTGGTGATTACGCGCTAAGAAATTATTGACGAAATCAAAAAAGAATAAAATACGAGAAACTGCATGATCAGATTTTTTGCAAATAGGAAATTGGAATAATGCTTGCGTGTTGATAACAAAGTGGGAATTAAATCCTTGTATCGGTAAAAACAGTGCACCATTGCAATCTTGTTCAACTAAAGGAATGATAATTCCACTGCTGGTAATAACATGTAAATCATCTTCGGTCATATATTTCGTTCCCAGTGAAATTTGAGCCTGGGTAAGTCTGGTAGAGCTGTGATCACATTCTAGGATCTTTGCGAATTGAAAGCTTGGTTGGCTAAAAGCTTTAGCTACGTCTGCTTTCCCTCTAAATCCAATATTGTTTTCCACCCATGTTATCGGTATCGCTACGTCAATAAACCAGTTGTGAAAAAAACTTGATTCAAAAAGTGGTTTAAGATCTTGAATTATTTGAATCATCACGCTTGCTTGGCGTTGACGTGGTTGCACTGTGAATGTTGAACCTTGGGTGCTCGTTACGCCAATCCATTGACCTAAAATATCTCTGCCAAATGATGGGACAGTATATTGGCCTTGTGTTGGATCAGTAACCATTTGTCCTTGCGGTGTGGTTGTGAAATTGTTTGATGCGGTTCCTGCTGTAACGACTAGTTCTTTTTTTCCATCGAATAAAAAGTATGCAGGATTTTCTAAGTTGTCATACGATTGAGCGTAAATTGGATAAACTTGTAAATTTAAACCTTTTTTAGGTGCTTTGTAAGCGTAAGCGAAGTTGTTCCATGATGATTGATTGATGCCGATAGAATCAAATACAGGTCGTGTCCACATGAAAATGTTGTTGGTGTAATCTCTTAGTGCAAAGCTATTTTGATGGCAAAAGATGATACACAAAAAAGCAATAATTTTATATTTCATTCTACGTTCCTTTCTCCAAGGTTGTTCTGTCTTTGCTTGTACCATATCATATAACTTTATTTTTGATAATTTTAAAAATCAATCTGTTTTTATACCCATTACTTTTATGCAAGATATTGTCATTGTTTTTACTCTTTTTTTATATTACTTTGGAGCTAAGCAAACGACCTCTGACAACCTTACTTTGAAAGTTACTCTATGATGAAAAATTCTTTTTTCAAAATCTTTTTTTTCTTAACTTTTTTTTGTTGTGATGGATATGTTTTTTCACAAAAACAAAACAGTAAAAAACCTGAAAAAGTTGATTTTGTCATAAAGGCTGGACTGATTGATATATCCAAGAAAAATATTGAACTTTTTTTACAAAATCATTCATTGCTGTGTACCACCATTATGGCTTCTTCTCTTGCAGCTTGTCTGTATCCCGACAAAATAAAAGCATTAATGACTGAAATCAAGGCGCATCGAGATGAAGTTTTTGTAGGAAGTGTTGCGACGCTGGCAATAATGTATTACAACAAACAGCAGATTTTAGATTACGTTTGCCAGCCTGACTTTGATGATGAGATCGAAGAAGTAGAAAGTAGCTACAGTGATAATTATGCTGCATTTTCAGAGTCTAGTTGTCGGATTTATCATCCTGGTGAAATTCTTACAAAATTTAAAGATGTAGCTGGTCTTGAAACGGCAAAAGAAGACATGTCTGATATTTTAATGTTTCTAAAAAATCAAAAAAAGTTTACCGATATTGGTGCTTATGTTCCTAAGGGAGTCCTTATGTCTGGAGCTCCTGGAAATGGAAAAACACTTTTAGCTAGAGCACTCGCTGGTGAAGCGCAATGTCCATTTTTATATATCAATGCTTCTGAATTTATTGAAGCTATCGTTGGAGTTGGCGCTGCGCGAATTCGTCATTTATTTGCCATAGCAAAAGAGTTTGCACCGTGCATTATTTTTATTGATGAAATTGATGCGATAGGACGAAAACGTTCATCTCATGGATCTGGTGGCGATACTGAATTAGCGCAATCATTAAATCAATTGCTTGCTGAAATGGATGGATTTGAGCAACAAGAAAATCCCATAATTGTTATCGGAGCAACCAATCGTGTCGATGTGCTTGACTGCGCATTGCTGCGACCAGGAAGATTTGATAGAAAAGTTATAATTCATGCACCATACGTTCAAGATCGCTGCAAAATTTTAAAGGTTTATTTGAAAAAAATAAAAGCATCAAAAGATATTGATGCGTATAAAATTGCAACAGGGACACCAGGCTTTTCTGGTGCTGAGTTAAAACAACTTGTTAACGAAGCTGCAATTCTTGCAATTCGTGAAGGAAAAACAATAGTGACCATGGACCATTTTGATCAGGCTCGTGATTACATGCTTTTGGGTCGTGAAACAAAGGGTATGGAAATATCTAAAAAAGAATTATGGCAAACAGCCGTGCATGAAGCTGGACATGCTTTAGCATGCGTGTTTCAAAAAAACGCTATGCCTTTGTATAAAGTTACCATTACGCCGCGTGGTCCAGCCCTTGGTTTGACGTTTAGCATGGACAAGGAAAGTTATCATCACAGCGAGTCTGACATTCGAGCAGAAATAATCGTGTTGCTTGGTGGAAGTGTGGCAGAAGAAATTATGTATGCTGGTCGAGGTGCTGGCGCTTGTTCTGATTTGCAGAAAGCTCGCGAGCTCGCAACTAATATGGTGATGCGATACGGTATGACGCAAGAATTTAAAGATGTAACGTTTGCCGAATTTATACATGATCAAGTTCATTTGCCAGATGAAATTTCAACAAAGCTGCATAAAGAAGTAGCAAAAATAATTGATGAATGTCGAGCTGTAGCATGGCAGATTGTAACTGATCATAAAGTGCAGTTAGAGAAATTAGTCGAAATGCTTCTTGAAAGCGGTACCGTATTTGGCCGTGATGTATACGAACTTTGTGAAGTTGCGCAGCCAGATATTTCATACTCGCTGAGCGAATAAACCTTTGGCAGCAAGATTATTTGATGTTTTCTTGCAAAAACGATACTGTGTATAGAGGTATAAAAACAGCATTATTTTAGGGGTTTTATGAAAAAATTAATAATACTTGCAACATGTATAAGTTTGCAAATTGCGGCGTCACAGGATTCTCATTGGAAAATGGATTCACGTCAGGCTATCTGTCTGTATGATGGTATAGATTGCGACAATTCTGATGAAAAATTTTTTATAAGGGTTCAAGAAGAGTATGTTGGTTTAAATCACCGTGGCAAACCAGTGTTTATTAAAGATGGAATTATTTGTACTCAGAATGAAAAATTATTTATCATGCATGCAACTCATTTTGATGAAGATGAAGCAAGCCATCAAGAACAATTAGTTTGCCAGCGCCTTGGCAACAGAGAAACTCAAAGAATCTTTGAAGTCCTACAAGCCGTAATGCAATAATAATTTTTTATAAGTTTAATAAAATAAGTGCTTAATCCTTTTGAGATAAAAGCACTTATTTTTTTAATGTCTTTTTTACTTCTTTTAATCCGAATTCTACATTAAAAAACATCTATCAATGCGCTTATTGCATAATATTTCAATCTTATCTAAACCAATAAGCACATACCACCTCGTTTTCCTCTGGTCAAGCCAGAGGAAAACGGGATGAAGAAATAAAGTCTTTTTATTAATTAAATCTAATGTTGAACTTAAATTCTTTTACTCTGTAAGACTCAACCGAGCAAGCATTTCAATTAATTCTGCCTGCTGTTGAACAGTTAAAGTATGTCTAATCTCAGTTGTTGAAACAACAGGAACTACTCGTTCTGGCATTTGATATGGTATTGCTGCAGCGGGTAGCTGGAGTGGTGGCATTTCATCTATCGGTTCATTGCTTGCCGCAGAAGCACTTATGTAATAAACGGTTGTTGATAAAAGTAATGCACTGAAAAATATATTTTTGAAATTCATACAAATTCTCCTATAAAGACATGTTTTTAGTTTGTTCATGTAAAATCATGCATTCTGCAAGTTCTTTAAACAGTGGGGCGGTAATCATCGAAGCATAGGTTGCACGTTTTGAATCTTTAACATAGCAAACGATGACTCGTTGGTATTTGTCTTTCTGCACAGCTCCAATAAACGTATACAGATGTCGATCTTCATCGTATTTACCGTTAACTAAAATATTTGCCGTTCCAGTTTTCCCAAGTATTTTGTAGCCAGCAATTTGAGCGCGTGTTCCACTACCTGCTTGGACCGTAGCTTCAAGAATGGTTAAGACATCGTCTAAAGTTTTTTGAGAAACTAGTGGCCCTATTTTTTCTATGCTGTGATCTTGGATTAATTTTGGAGTGACTAAATAGCCACCGTTTATGAGCAAGCTAAATGCGCGTGCAAGCTGCAAAAGAGAAGTAGTCATTTCATAGCCATATGAAAGTGATTGAATTGAGTAAGCAGACCAATTCGATGGATGATTGACAAACCCTTTTTGCTCTCCTGGAAAATTCAGGCCAGTCGACTCTCCAAATCCGAGCAATTTATAATAATCATACAAATCAGCCCCAAGGCGTTTGGCAACTTTAACTGTTCCGATATTGTTTGAATATTGAATAACTTCAAGAAATGAAATTTTACCGTGTGGTTGTATGGTTCGAATGCGTAAGTGGTCGAGTCTTGTTTCTTTAGTGTTTTCACAGTCAATAATCTCATCAAGAGCAGTAACTCCTTCTTGAATGGCTGCAAGAGCCATGAAAATTTTTAAAACAGAGCCACTTTCAAAGCAGTTGGTGATGGGTCTGTTTTTTGTAGTTTCCATGTCTAAAACTTTGGTGTTGTTTGGATCAAAATGTGGATACGAAACAACAGCAAGTATTTCCCCCGTTTGCGGGTCCATAGCTAAAGCACCAGCCTCCTGAGAGCCATATCGTTCAACTGCTTCATTTAAAATAGTCTGCATCTTAAATTGAATGTCAGCGTCAATGGTAAGCGTTATCGCTTCACCATCAGTACCTTGCTCTTTTGTTTCTTTTGAAAAATAAAAATGATGTGATTTTGCATCTTTTTTTAAATTGAATGTGGTTGGAGTGCCTGCAAGCTGTTTGTTGTATTGGCTTTCGATCCCGAATAAACCATTGTTATCAATGTCGGTGATACCTACGACGGTACCAAGTGATTCGTATGGATAAAATCTGCTTGATTCGTTGAGCAAATTAATATCTGTAAGGTTTGCTTTTTCAATAGCTTTCATTTCTTCTTGAGTTAAATTTCGTTTGATAAACATGAAATTTTTGGTGCGAGATGCCGCAAGCCGCTCGAAAGCTTGAGGGAAATGTTTTTCTAGAAAAGCAAAAAGCTCTTCTTGTTGAGTCAAAGTTTTAGGCAAGATGAATGCGGCAACGCTGTCTTTATTGATCGCTACTGGATTATTGTTTCTATCGTAAATGTAAGCGCGCTGCGGGAGTGTTTGCAGGGTGATGTTGTACTGTTTGTCACCCAAGTTTTTAAAGAAAGAAGTTTGTTGAATTTGGATAAAGTATAAATTTAAAATGATCATGCCGTACAGCAAGAAAAAGACAATGATCACGGTAAAGAATCTGAGATAATTATTATGATTCGAATCCATTATTTCACCTTAAGCTGGTTTCACAGAAATATCTTTCTCTACTCCTCGTCCTTGGGCTTGACCCTGGGATCCAGCATTAGAAATCTCATGAGCATTTGTTGGCGCGCACACTGTCTTTGCTTCTTTGAGCTTGATAGGGCTCATCTTTAAATTATTTTTTGCAAATGTTTGTATCGACGAAAGCTGCTGTCCCTTGTGGTACTGCAGCGTGAGCATCTTCTTTTGTTGCAACAAAATATCTTTTTGCTCAGTGAGCTGTTGATTTTCATACAGCAATTTTATAATTTTATTTTGCTTATGGATCAATAAAAAAATGATTATCAAATTGATACATACAGCAAGTAAAAGTAATGTTTTATTTTTCATACTCGCAGCTTACACAAAAAAATTATAAATAAGCAAATCGACGTTAGTCCTGTCCGGCTCCAATCCTGAATCCAGCATTAAAAGGTGCCCTAGAAAGACTGCTCCATATTTAAATGCATTTGTGTCAATTCATTTTTGAATCGTTTGCTTGGGTTCAATTTGATACCAAAGTCAACTTGCAGAGGTGTTGGAGATTTAATGCGAATACCAATACCAATGCTATGGCGATAGAAGAAATTATTATTTATAAAATCTTTTTCAAAAGATAAACCAGCATTTCTTGCAGTAATTGAGAATTCATCACGGTAAGGAGTATCCCAACCAGCACCACCATCATAGAAAATAACTCCGCGTGTATTTAAGTCTGATGAAATAGGAACGATAAATTCTACGTTGACGTTAAATGCTTTTGTTGCACCAAGTGAGCTGTCTTTCCAGTTCGGTCCAACTTGTCCGTAGGTGTAACCACGAATAGTTTTCGGTCCCCCAACGTGATACAGCTGCTTCCAAGGAATATCTTTACCCTCGAATGGATGGATGAATCCAAGATTTCCATGAACACCCAGTACGAGATCGTGTTCGTTAATAAGTGGTGTGTACCATGAAATATCGAATTCTGTTTTAAAATAATTGAATTGAGGGTTGAGCGCAGTTGCTACTTGTTGGCATGCAATAGGATGCTCTGCCTCTGCACACTGTGTTGATCCTGGAACGGTAAGCTGTGTAATCCAACTCCATTGATGACCGTGTGTAACGAATGCAATACCGTTACGTTGATCTTGGCTCATTGTTCCAATAAATGAAAGTTGATTTCCTGTTTGGAAGTTTTTATCAAGGAGCAATTGCGCAATTACCATATCGCCAGCGCCAAGTCGTTTTGCTGCTTTGATTTTATTTTCATAAATGATTCGTTCAATGTTTACTTCACCATTAACAGCAACCCCGCCGAGAAGTTTGCTAAAGTAACCCATTCCAAAAACGCCACCAATAGCGCGTTCAAGAGGTGCATTTTCCGCAATGGTAATTTCATCATCATACTCAGAAGATTTAATAAATCCGTTTACCGTTCCTCGAATTGGTCTATCAAAGATCCAAGGATTACTTGCAGATGCCATAAATGCACGATATTTTTTTGAAATTTCAGCAGAGGTTGCAAACGCAAAGCCTGAACCCATAAAGTTTCGATCTCCGCAACCAAGTGAAAAGCTAAGTCCAGTCTGTGGCGTAGCGCGCGATGTTGGGGATCCACCAAAGCTTAAGTTTGCGTTAAAGTGACCAGTTTTTACTTCATTGACAACAAGGTCTAAATCAGCATGAGTATCATCAATTCGAATTGTTTTCCAGTTAACGCCACCTTTTGGATCAAAGTAGTTTAAGAGTCCAACGCATGCTTTGGAAAGTTCCATTTTTTGATTGGTGATGAGTGCGCCTTCATCAAGTAAAATTTGGCGTCTGATAACTTTATCGCGTGTTTTTTTATTTCCACGAATAGTAAGACGATTTAAATATACTTGCTGTTTTAAATCAGAGTTGAAAGAAACTGATACAGTTTTCTTTTCATCATCAATATCGATACTTGGTTCAATATCTGCAAAGAGATAGCCATGCTCTCCCCAGATCATGCGGAGATTTTCCAGAGAGGTACGAATATTTTCAAGAGAATAAATCTGACCTTCGCGCAGAGGAATTACTTGTCTTAAGCGTTCTTCGGTTACTAAGTCGTTACCTTCAATGTTTACTTTGTTAATGGTGTATCTATCGCCTTCTGAAATCGTGTAGGTGATATGATAATCATTTAAAACAGGGTCTTGATAAACCTGAGTGTCAGTAACTTTTGCGTTTACAAAACCATTGTTTTTGTAAATTTCTTCGATCATGTATTTGTCACCCTCAGACATTTCAGGGCTGTATGTTCCTGAATGATCGAGCAGACCACCAATCCAATCTTCTTTAGAAAAGATAACTCGCTTGAGTTTTTTGCTTGGAATTTGTTTATTTCCTTTAAAAGAAATTCTGTTCAGGTAAGATTTTTTACCTTCTTTGATCGTAAATTCTGCAGATACTTTACCATCATCGCCATGCGACAGTTGAGCAGTAATGTTGACGTGATGATAATTCTTTTTGCGATAAAATTTCTTTATTTTTGCAATAAGAGCTTTGAGTTCCTCTTGTTCAAGAGTTGCTATTTTGTCAGCCTTTAATTCGTCTTTTAGCTCTTTTTCAGAGAGAGCTTTATTACCGACAAAAGTTATTTCGTGTAATTTTGGTTTTTCTTGAACAACAATGTAGAGATCAACATCACCTGAATCAAGTGTTTCAGCGTAAATTTGTATTTGGTGAAAGAGGCCAAGGCTGTACAAATTTTTAATCATTGTAGCTGTGTAATTGACGTTAAATTCATCACCGACTTTTAAAGGTAAGCGGTTAACGATTGAATCTTTTGAAATAGCAAGGTTTCCGGAAACATGAATCTCGTTAATTTTTCGATGTGATTCGTGCAGTTCAAGTCGCTCTGAATAATTAATTGCTTGAGGGAATGTTTGAATAGTAGGTTTTTTTGCTTGGGGATTTTTTTTGCTTGATGCTATCGTTACGTTTTTTTCTACTTTTTGTTTATCTATGTCATTATTTGATCGAATTTGGTCTAAATCTGTATCTGCTCGAACTACTTCTGTTAAAAAATGAAAGCCTAGTGCTGCTAGAAACAATTTTGCTACCATTTTTTTATTCTCAAGTGCCATCCAATTTTCTCCTGAATTGAAATCTAAGTTTGGGTTGCTGCAACCCAGCTTGAAAGTTAATGCTTTTAGATCGTCACATAATACTATTTTTTTTAAAAATTGGGTACATTTTTTCAAATGATATTTAATTTTATAAAAGAAGTTTTTTATGTTACTTTTTAACAATCGACTAAGTCAAATTTAAGAAAAGATGTTAGCTATGTTAGTTTTTACCAATACGTTAAGTCAAAAAAAAGAAGTTTTTGTGTCCACTCATCAAAATAAAGTTGCGATGTATGTTTGCGGAATTACTCCGTATGATTATCCTCATATCGGCCATGGGCGGTGCTATGTCACCTTTGATTTAGTGTATCGCTTGTTAACATTTCTTGGCTATGACGTTACGTATGTTCGTAATTTTACCGACATTGATGATAAAATCTTAAAGCGTGCGCAGCAAGAATTTGGTGATGTTTCTCGCTTTCACGACATTACAAATCGCTACATTAAGGCGTTTGGCAGTGACATGAAACAGTTGAATTGCGTAGCTCCAAAACATGAGCCGCGCGTTACGCAAATGATCCCACAAATTGTTGCTTTTACGCAGGGCTTAATTGAGAAAAACGCTGCGTATGAAAAAGACGGAAGCGTTTATTTTCGAGTTCACAAATTTGCAGATTATGGAAAACTTTCAAAGCAAAAAATTGAAGATCTGCAATCGGGTGCACGAGTTGAAGTAGATGAATGCAAAGAAAATCCATTAGATTTTGCACTGTGGAAAAAGGACGATGAAGTTGGTTACGACAGCCCATGGGGCAAGGGAAGACCAGGCTGGCACATTGAATGTTCTGCAATGGCACACGATCTGTTTAAAGGTGTTGTCGATATTCATGGTGGCGGAATGGATTTAATGTTTCCACATCATGAAAATGAAATTGCACAATCTGAAAGTTTGTATCCTGCTCCGTTTGTGAAATATTGGTTGCACAACGCTTTTGTCCGCATTAATAAAGAAAAAATGTCGAAATCGCTCAATAATTTTTTCACGCTGCATGAAGTGTTTGAGCAGTTTGATCCTATGGTTATTCGCTTTTACTTTTTAAAACATCATTATCGCAATCCATTAGATTTTGCCTTTGAAGATATTATTGCAACAGAAAAAGCGTACAAACGATTAGTTAATTTCTTCGCGGATGTTACAGATTCTTCTATTGATAAAAATTCTACTAATCCTACTATCACAGAAATGATGACATGCCTTCAAGATGATTTAAACACGTCAGGAGCGTTCGGAATTCTTTTTGAACAACTACCTGCCCTTGTTACCAATTTGCAAGCTAAGGCGCAAGTTAAGCAATTCTTGATAGATGTTATGGGCTTGACCTTGCAGCATATTCCAGAAAAACAAGTTGCGTTGACTCCAGAGATTCAATTACTTTTACAGCAACGTGAGCAAGCGCGTGTGGATAAAGATTGGAAATTGTCTGATGAGTTGCGCGATAAGCTTACAGCTTTGGGTGTTGATGTGCATGATAAAAAATTAAAATAATTTTATTTAAATTAATTTGTTAAAAACAAACCTGCGACTTAAAAATTGCAGGTTTATTTTTTATATGTTTTTGTATCGAATTCAGGCTCCTAGTCAATAATTTATTACGTTTTCTACTCATAAAGTAAATACATTTTGTTGCATAAACCTAACTCCCTTGTTGAAGTTTGATTTAATTATTATACAATTACTAGCGCTATCGACAGGGTATTTTGAAGCAACACGATAAGCAGAGTCCAATAACCAAAAACCTTTCAAGGAGTCCACTATCATGAAAAAACAAATAATGTTTTTCGGTGATTGTCTAAAGCAGCAGATATATAATCTGGCGGCTTATTTTATAGCGTTCGCTGTATCATACAAAATTGCAATATTCTTTAAGTTCAGAGAGCCTCATCAACTGGCTGTACAAGATATTGTTATCTTTTCATTTGGTTTTATATTTTTTGGATCTATTTTTAGATTTTGCAGTGAAAAACCATAACAAAAATATATTTAGATTCTCGTAGAATTTATCAATTGTTTATTCCTGCAAGGATATTTTCCACCTTTTATAGTTGGATCATACCCTCGTCGTCCCCGACTCGATTGGGGATCCAGGTTATAGATGGCATTCTTTCTTCGTTTTAATAATCAATATAAAAATTAAATTGGTGCGTTTGGCATCATACATATAATTAAAATACGTTTTTTAAGGTAAAAATATGAAAAATTTTCACAGTGTTGTTTTAATCAATTCATTGTTATTGTTGTACGGATTTGGAAGCATACAAGCATCAGAGGGTGAAGCAGCTGCAACAGAAGAAAGGCATAAAAAACACTCAGACGGGCAGCAAGAAAAATCGTACGAAAGATACTTTATGAAGCAAAAAGAGCTTTATGAAGATCTCGTAAAAAAAGGTATTCCTGGCGCTCGTCCTTTAAGGATGAATAAAGCTTTAGCAGAAGCTGTACTTGCAACTTGTCCAGAAGATATAAATGATGTGATTTCTGATATTGAACAAAGTATGTTTCGTGGCAATGAAAAAAACATTGTTTTGTATGGTTTATCTGGAACCGGCAAGTCTTGCCTGGCTCAAGCAATAGCAATAAAAACTCAAACTCCCTGTTTGATTTTTAGTGCGGCAGGGGTATTGATTGAGTCTATGAACCCATGGGTACAAAATTTGAATAAAGTATGTGAACACGTTAAAAAGTTAGAAGAAGATCTAGACAAACCATGCATTATCATATTTGATGGATTAGAGGCGTTGACTAAAAAGTATGCTGGTAAAAACAATCAAGAAAACAATATTCTTACAAGCTTTTGGCAACTGTTAGAGAATTTTGGTAATGGTAAGGTAATTGTTATTGGTACTATGAATGTAACAGAGGATATACCGGATCAAATTACCGATCAAACTTCTATGGTTGAGATTCCTTTGTCAAATGCAGAGCACAGAAAAACAGTTTTAGACTATTATTTTAAAGCAAATCAAGATGAGTATAAGATTACATATCCCACATGGCTTACCGCTGCGGGTCTTGCTCGGCAAACAGAAGGTTCTTCTAACAAAGAACTGAAAAATCTAGTAGAGCGAATAACTAAGTCAGTTAGAAGCAATAAAACTGATGATATTGCTACTGAAATCAAGAAGATCAAAAAAAATCCTAAACGAAAATTAGCAAAAGTAATAGGAACGTTGGGTCATGCTTTTAAAAAGTATTGTCTTGATCCTAAAAATGCTCTCCATGTTGCTGGGTTGGCTACTACGATGTTTATTGCACATAAATATATTGCTAGTCAAGAAACGGGACTGAAACAAACTAAAGAAATCGCTGATAAGAACGCAGAGATTCAAGAAAGAGCAATGAAACAAGCAGCAGATATTGCTGAAAGGCAAGCCAATCTTCAAAAAGAGGCAATGGAGCAAACTAAAACAATTGCTGATAAGCAAACAAGTGCCGAACATATGACAAGACAAGCGATAATTAATTCATTGTGGAAAGATGTCTGTGATAGCGAACCTGAGTGCCGCATAGCATTAATGGGGTACGTTAATGGAGAGATACCCCTAAAGGCGAATCTCCCGCCTTCTAAATAGATCGGCCTAAAGAATTTGTGGAATAGTATGCTAGAAAGTCCTTGTAAATAGCACTTTTAAAAAATGGAACTTTCTATGTTAAAAACAATAAAAAAAGCATTATTGTTGTCATCATTTGTCTTTGCATCTGTTTTGCCCATGAGGCAAGTTGGTCAAGTCGCGTTGGCAAATGCTTTGCCAATCAGGAAAGTCGCTCAGATCGCATTGGCAAAATTGGTGAATCAATCAGCCTCTTTTCATAATTCATCGGTTGCAAGAAGTCCTTTTGTTTTTGGTACTTTGTCAGCGATGCCTCACATGGATGTCGATGAATCTGTTGATAAGTCTACAGAAGAGTCTATCGATGAATCTGCAGATGAGCCTGTCGAAATGGATAATCAAGACGTGGGAACTAACCATCGAGTATTTTTTGATAATAATACTAAATCATGGGGCGTAGATTTGCATGGGGGAGCTGGAGCACCCGATTTGCGACGTTTTTTACCCAATGACGTGACTCAGGATCGATCATCGAGTAATGACAGGGAGCAGGCAGAATGCTTGTCTGAGATTAAGGATGATCTTAAATTAGCGTATAAAGAACAAGCGCGTTTTGAATATGATGAATCACAATATTCTTATTACGTTGAAAAATTTCCAACAATCATTCAAGATAAAGCATGCGAGCTCGTGAAATCTTATTCTTCATTATCGCGTCATGAACTGTCATCTGAACATAATACTCTTTCTAGTACTCGTAAGATATTAGAAGAAAAACTTCAGTCTTTAGCACAAAAAAATACTAATGTTTGGCATATTGTTCAAGAAGCCCAATATGGCTTTAATAGTGTAGTAATACCATATTGCGACAGAAGCAGATGGAAGGGTAAAGACTATGATTACGTATTGGCGACATTAGATTTAATATCTGATATAGAATCAATAAAAGTTGCCACGAGAGAATGTGATGCGAGAATTTCTAAATTTGATCAAGAAGCGCGTGATTTTGTCAGTGCGTTAGAAAGGTCATCTTCTGACGTAATTGAAGAAAAAATAATGCCAGGTCTGATGGGAAAAAAAGAAAAGAATGCTTTTTGTATCGCTCAAAAGGAAGATGAGCTTAATCATCAAAAAAATAAGCTTAAGGATATTAATGCTCAAATAGAATCTTTTAACAACAGATCTATTTGGGTTAGAGGCAAGGCTAGATTTAAGGAACTTTTTGATTCGAATCAGAATCCGGATGATATTAAAAAAGGTCTTGAGGATGACAAGAAAGACCTAAAAGCAGAGATAGCAAAGACGAGCCGACAGCTTCAATCCCTCTATCATCAACAAAAAGAATATGACTCACAGGTTGTACAAGCTCAAAAAATTGTTCAGGAAAAAAGAAAAATTGAATTGCAAGAAGCTCAGATTCTCGAAGAAAAAAAAGCAGAAACAGGAGGCTCAGTTTCTGCAGAAAAAGCAGAAGCAAGATGTGCTTTATGAGGAGATGATAAAAAATTATCATGATTCATGCAATTTTGACATCACAAATTGCCCAGACCGTGAGCTCGAAAATCAATGGTCCCAGCGTCAAGAAGCTTTATCTAAAACAATTGAGCAAGGCTACGCGCAATATAATCAAGAGTTTCATTTGACTCCACAAACGGCAGGCTTTTTAGCAACTCATGGCATTGATTATAATGATTATCAAGGTTTTTGTGGTACAGCCTTACAACAACAGTTACATGGTGAGATGTGTGATCTTTTTTCAGAAGCTGCGATTATGCAACTGCAGTTTTCGCATCAAAAGAATTTATTAACCAGCATTGTTGATTTTGTAGATGCTGCTCACGATGCAAATAAAAATAAGCAGGTTCTTTTGGCGTCACAACTAATGAGTGTTGGTTGGATTGGATTCAAGCTAAACCGTCAGATAGTTGATGCTGCAATACCGTACGGGAAAGCAGGTGTGTCTGGAATCGTGCATAGCGCTACAGGTTTTCTTAATATGGCTGCGCACCCGATTGAAACGTTTAAGGGACTTTGTAAAGCGATTTATTTTGCTTTAGAAACAATGGCGGCTAATGATCCTGAACCGCTATTTGATAATCCAGAACTGCGAGATCAAATAAATGCAAAAGTTGCAGCAGGATTAAAAATTCTTGGCGAAAAAATGGCAAATTCTACTGGGCCTGAAAGATTTGGAGCATTAACTAGCATTGTAGCAGATTCTGTAATTCCTGGAAAAATCATTCATGCAGTTGGTGGAGTTTGTGGCATAGTTCGATCGCAAGCTAAGGGCATGCGCAGCCTAGAGGGTATTGCTAGCCTTGCTGAGGATCAAGGAGTAGCGCGTGAAGTTATGCAAGCAGCTGAATTGGAAATAGCTGTGCAAGAAAAGGTAGCCAAGACTCTTGCTAGTGAATTGATGGAAGCTGGGAAAAACGGGGGCAAGGTTGCTTCTGGATCAAAAGCAACGCCACCGAGAACTTTTGCTGATAAAAAAGCAAGTGCTTTACGAAAGGCTCAGCGCATAGAGAAAATAACTGAAACATTACCAGACGGGAGAATTAGATATTATGAGGCAGAGCGTCCTAGTAGTACTCCTGGCCCTACAAGGGGCAGATCTTTTGTAACAGAATTTGATCCAAAGACTGGTAGAGTTAGGCAATGGAATGAGTATTATAATCACTGTGGTAATGTAAATAGAGTACGTCCTAAAATGATCAATGGCAGAACTGTTGTATCTCAACATTATCCTGCGACGTATGCAGATATTCAAAATAATATAAAAGGATCAAAATGGCATATACCAGAAAAGACTTTGGATTAGAGTTAAAAGAAAAAATTAAAAAGGGAGAAGCTCAGGACGCTATCGGTGAGTGGGCTTATGCAATGTATTATGAGCATATGCTTGAAATTGATGATGATTTTCAAGATTTCCTTACGGATCTAAATGCGATGGAAGGGGGTCCAGAATTTGCACGATCATATGAAGAGTTGGATCAAATTGCAGATCGGTTGATTGCTGGAGAAAATGTTAAGCTTTATCCTTAAAAATTCTAAATCCTGCCACATATGCAGATATTCAAAAAAAACTTAAAAGGATCAAAATGGCATATGCCAGAAAAGACTTCGGTTTAGAGTTAAAGGAAAAAATTAAAAATGGAGAAGCTCAAGATGCTATCGGTAAATGGGCTTATGAAATATATTATGAGCATATGCTTGATATAGACGATGATTTTCAAGAGTTTCTTAAAGATCTAAATGCGATGGAAGATGATTCACAATTTGAAAGATCATATGAAGAATTAAATAAAATTGCAGATAAATTGATTGCTGGTGAAAATGTTAAGTTGTATTGAGGAGAACAATGATTAACAAGCAACAAGTGATCGATGATTTAGCAAAAAAGATATTTGATGGCGAAAATAAGGTTGAAATTGGCAAATGGGCATATGCTATGTACCTTGAAAAAATTAAAGATGCTGAAAATGTTTTTTATGATCTTTTGTTAGATTTAGCGGTTATGGAATATGGACAAGAGCATGAGCTTTCCGATGAAGAGCTTTATCAAAATTTAGATTTTCTTGGTGTTCGTCAAGATGCAAAATATAATAAAAGATTTTTTGGAAAAGATCTTAAGGCCTGCTTGCGAAATAATATGAATGCTGGAGAGATTGGTGCCTGGGCATTTACATTCTATTTGGATAATATTGCTGGAGACGATCGATCTTATCGTGAATTAGTTTATGCATTAATGATGATGGAAGCTGGTCCTCAAATGGAGCGATCACTTGAAGAATTAAATCAAATAGCTGACAGATTGATTGCGGGAGAAGACGTTAAACTCTGATAAAAAAAGTTCTAAAATAGTCCTAAGCTGGACGCCAGCTTTCACACAAGGCTTCAGCTGACGCGGCTATTAAAAATTAAAATCCACTCATTAACTTAGGTGGATTTTAATTACACCAATTGCTAATCAAAAACATTTTTATACATTTTAAGGAAGAACTGTGTTCATGAACAAAAAAACAATATGTATCTTTGCTTTATTATTTGTAGCCTATAAAACAGATTGCTTTTATATGAACGATGAAGAAGTTACCTTTGAAACAATATTTACTGGTAGTTGCTCTACTTCAACAGAATACAACATATTAAATAATAAAGATGGCAAGATAGGTGGAGATAAGCGTCTATTTGGAATTCATAATATGACCATTGAAATTCCTGGTTATGAAGTTGTAAATCTAATTGAAAATGATATATGTCTACATCCATCTTTGTTTACGATGGCGAGCATTTTTTTACCAGATGATAATGAGCTTGTGCAAAAATGGGCATGTGTCAAATGGGTTTTGCCATTATCCTTTGGATTTAAAGTAGAAAATAATTCATTGAACGTATTTTCATCAATATGGAAATATCGTTTCTTAGCGCCGCTTCGGGCTCAAAAGACTATTGAGTTAGTCAAAAAAGAGAATTTTGACGAGGCTCAATCTCTTCAAGGTTTAATGATTAAAGTTACCGTAAATGGTCGATCTGTTGTAGCTTGCCAACATACAGTGGTGCAAATTTACAGCCTGTCCAGCAACTCCCAAAATTAAAATCCATATGAGTATTAAGGGGTAGGGCTCAAATATTTGTTTTGTTATGAAATATTTTGTACAACATGTACAGATTCAATAATTTTACTTCTAAAGAGGCTATTATGAATGAAAAAGCTTTATTGTTTTTTATTGCAATCATCCTTTGCGCAAACCTTCAAGCAGGTCAAATACCATCCGCTGCTCCAGCTGAAAGCAATACCGGTCATGGTGCTCAGCTTGGCGAAAAGAATGAAAATTCTGGTATGATGCCTGATTTGATGGATAGAGACTGCTATGGATCAACATCTTCTTTTGGTGATGTAGAGCCAGCCCATGAAGGTAATAACTCGGTAAATTGCAATGAAATTTCTATGAGTGAAACCTTTAGCAGCGTAATATTGAAGAACATAAAATGTTTTCTGCCCTGTTGTTGTTGCGCCACTCATGCATCGTATCCCGATAGTCAGAGCTGCTGCTGCGATAATTCTTGCGGTAGGCTCATTTTTACCTGTTGCATGAAATAAAAAAAAAGATTGCAGGATGCAGCCTCCTAAACCTTATACCAATATCAATTTTTTGAAAAATCTTGCTTGGATAAAGGTCGCTTTGCTATCTTTAAGGTGTCGCCCAGGCTTTAAGTAGCCGTAAGGGTAAAATCAAAAAAAGGGGGAAGTCTATGAAAAACGTTAAACTTTTATCAAAAAAAATCGCTTTTTTAACGCTTGCGTTGTGTCTGCAAGCTGTTTTATTTCAAGCAGTCTGGACCAATGCCGCAGAAGTTCACATCACTCGTTAGGCTTTTGATGTCTTTTGAAGCTTGTAAAACATGCTCAACTGTTGACGGGTACATGTGATTAATCCAAAATATAGTCATATTATTTCTGCTGTATCCAGGAAGGGCACATAATGTGTCATATTCTTTTTTTAGCTCAGAATCGTTTAAACCAAGACCATCCCAGTCGATTCAATTGATTCAACTTTCGGCGATTGTGTTGGTTGAGCGCACTTACATGGTTTATAAAATTCTTTCGGTATATCTGTTTGTGTGCTTGGTACACCAAGAATGTTTTGAAGTTGCTCTAAAGAGCCTGGAAATTGATACACTTCTATGACGGTCACTTCTTGGCTTAGGTCAGCAGGCATAGGTGCTTCTGTAAACTCTTTATTGTTTGGAGTATAAAATTTATTTTGAATGTTTTGAATACCACCACATCCACAAACTATTATCTCATGAGTTATAAAAGGCTGTTGCTTATGCTCCATTTTTTTGAAAATAGATTTAAATCCAGTGAATAATGATGTCATTTGTTGCATACTTTTAGATTCAACTTGCTGCAAGGCTGTTTGCTCAGTTACGGTACTATATGTTTTAGCAAGATTTTGTTCATAATGAATTGATAAGCGGCATAATCTTGCTTTTGCTAAGTTGATTATTGCTTTGAATTTATGCAAGCTCATTTGATGTCGAGTGAAAATAGAGAGTTTGTTATTTTGCAATGTTGTTAAAAAACATAAACTTAATAACGTTATGTTTTCTGGTGGATTATAAACAAGTTGCTGTTTTTTAAGATATGCTTGCAGCGATAATGTTTGTAAATCTTGCCTGCTCAATTTTTGTCGCTCTATAGAATTAAAGTTATTAATTATTTGTATTAATTCTTCAAGTTTCAAAGTAATAGCATTTATTTTATTTAATTCTTCAGATGATTCTGACTTTAATAATGTTGAATTTTGCACAAGGTCGATAATCATAGATGTTCTTGTTTGGCATTTCCAATCACCAACTGAACTATCAAAGACTGATAACTTTTTTTCTTGAAAATACTCAATAGCCATTTTCATAATCTGGGCTTCAAATAAGTGATTATTTAATTCTCGTAGCAGATCGATAACCGAGATATTAGAAATATCTTTTCTTTTTAAAAAATAACCAACAAAGTCATAATTTTTCACTTGATCCATAAATCCCCCATTTTGGATTATTTGAAGACAAAAATAAGTATATCAAAAACAGAGAGATAAAAAGAATAATTTTTTAAAAAAAAGCTAAGATAAGCCATTTTTTCGAGCAAAGAGATTGAGGGTTAGCTTGTGATTTGAGCAAAAATGAATATTGGGGCAAGCCTTGCTATCTTAGTATTAGCTTGTTTGGCTATATTGTAATAAAACACCAGTAGATAGATATAAATCCATTAAAGAATTAAATTCGGTTAAATATGCATTATAAGCATGTACAGGCTCTCTAATACCAGTTGAAGATGTATTATTGTTTTTATATTGGCCAGGAATCGTCATTTCTCCTAGATAAGTTTTATCAGACTTGTAAAAGACAGCTGTTAAAGCTCCAGGATTGCTACTGCTTAGATTTTTATTATTTTTAATTATGGGCACCATATAAATGCCAGACTGCCAATCTTGCTGTGTAAGTCCTGCTAAAATTTCTGGTACAACTCCATCTTTAATAATAGAGCATCGAGTATACGGCTTGACGTTAAAAGTATTAAACACATCAACATATAGTTCAGCAATTGGATAGGTTGAAAATTGTAAAGGAAGAAATACTTCTTGTTTATCTATGGGTGATGTGGCTTGAGCCAGTAAAATATGCTTTTCGTTTGCAGAGTTAAATTCATAGGTAACTTTAAAGT
>JAPLIQ010000009.1 GCA_026389025.1 Candidatus Babelota bacterium | reverse complement strand
TGCAAACTTTCAAGTTTATGATTTGCCAGCGCAATCATTGTTTTTTGACGCTCTGCACACAGAGCTTGCTCTTGAAGTGCTGCAGACTTAACACTCTTATCCCAAGCAACAAATTTTTCCTGCATAGCCTGAAAAACTATTAGATCATTCTTGATTGTTTGATCAACCGTATCGCACTCTAGACGTAACTGTGCGCGCTGCTGCTGCAAAACATCTATCTCATTTTTTTCTTGAGCCATGTATTGCATGATTTTGCCGACGGCATAGCGTTTGACCAAATAAATAACAAGGCCAATTCGCAGCAGTACATTTAAAAATTTAAAAATTTCATCAACAGAAAAAGTCATAGCTTAACATCCAACAGTTCATCTTGTAACATGTTTTGAACTGCTTTTTTCTGCTGATCAGATAACTTTATATCTTGTGTTTTCAATGATTCTGGCAACGTTTGATCGATGGAACAGGATGGCAAAGAAAAACTCGGAATCTTTTTGGATAAAGACTCTTTAATGAAGTTCCATCGAGTCTTTTGCTGCCTTAAAAGTTGCAGCTGCTCACTGCGCGTATCCTCAATTTTTTTATTGAGTCCATCAGTTCGATCTTGCTCTGCAACTAAAATTTTAAGAGCTGGAGCAAATACGCATGTGCGCAAAATAAAGTAGGCAACACAAAAGTTACCTATTTGAAAAAAGAGAGTTACGTTTGGAAGATCCATATGACTTTACAACCTTAAGCGCTATATTTTAACTTAGCCGACTGTTTTAAGAATCATTAAGCTTATGATGAAAGCATAGACGGCACAAGCCTCAACCATCCCCAGTGATATAATCATCATCATTCGAATTTTAGAATTTGATTCAGGGTATTTTCCAACGTTTTCACACGCTGATCGTCCAATCATACCAAGTCCTAAAGCTGGTCCGACAGTTCCGATTGCCATAGCCAGTCCAGCTGCAACAAGCACTATCGCTTTAGTATAATCAACTATATTTGCATCCATGTTTTTGTCCCTTATCTTTATTACATGTTATAAAGTTTTAAAAACTATCTTACATCTTTTTACCTTGTAAGATCAATATTCCCACGAATCTTTAAAAAATCAAGAATTTATCGAACAAAACTTTACTACACAGCATTATCATCACTGAGCGCTCAACTGTTTTCAACGCTCATAGTTTGCACTTTTGTAGTAAATTCCTGCACCAACTTCAAATAGTGCTCTTGCATATCCTTGTTTGTTAACAAATCTTGTGAATTATCCAAAATCAATTGCGGAAGACTTAAAACATGCTCGTCAACGCCCTGTTTGTGCAAAAACCAATCATCATATTTTTTCTCAAGAGCTTTTAAATAGTCTAAAGAAATTGGCTTTTCTTCAAATCTTCCTCTACCCATTATTCTTTTATAACAAATTTCTGCCGGAGTTCGTAAATAAATAAAACCTTGCGGCTGTAAACCTTGCGGTTGCAAACCTTGTGACTGCTGTTGCATTCTTACCACTTCACGGTCCCATGATTTTTTATACAAGCACCACTCAAGCCCATCCATCGTACCAATCTCTTTTGCCACCTGAGCAAAACAATAGCGCCCAGAATAAATTGACCTTTCAACAACGCGTACCGCGTGTCCACCATCTTGCTCGTCAGCATGAAGCAGTTGGTCTACACGCGTGAGTAGAATATAACTTTGAAGGGTGTAAGCCCAACGTGGGGCGTCTAAGAAAAACTGCTCAAGTAAATTGTGCCCTTCAACATCCTGCCATAAATGATTTGGCTCATACATAACGTGTACATTCATATGCTGCTTTATAAAATTCAAAAACGTTGATTTTCCAACCCCTACGTTTCCTTCAACAAAAATAGTTGGGAGTGCCTGTGATTTTGTGTGCTTCATAAAAACCTTTCAGTTTAACATGTGACATTATGTAACGGAGCCTAGCATACTATAATGAAGCGCGCTACGGCTTAAAAGCCGTGGTATCGTGCGTAATTCTTCGTAGCTAACCCTACTTCGTAGCTCTCTTTGTTCGTTTACTTCGTAGGGTTCTACTCGCTATCCATCCCAACTTTAAAAATCTTGCGCCTTCTAGCGTAGTAGAACAAGCATGCCATCGTGATAAACAAGCCATGAGCAACCGTTTTTGCCTTAATGAAAAAAATATAGTAAGGTTATCAAGGAAAAAGAATGTACAGATTGAATTAAAAAACGGTGAACATGATTTTTTTAAATTATAAAAATAGATTTGCAACTTTCACTTTATTCATGTTACTTGGCACAGCTTTATTTCAAACAACACGAGCAGAAGACGACATGCTCGATGACGATCTTGACGCACTTTTATACTCAATTACCGATGAAGACTTAGCGACGCTGCGATCATGTGAACCTGGAGAAGCTTTATCGTGGATTGTATTGTTAACAATAACAGAGGCCGCAAAGCTTTTTAATCAAGATTTTTACAAAAAAACATCAATACCTGTCGCAAGAAATCTTATAAATTATCCAGATTTTCTTTTATGCACCTATCAAGACCCATCAGAAAAACAATTAACCACTCATGTATTTTACAATATCTCCAGCAAGAAAGCTTTTACCCAGGATCTTGACACTGACATACAAAGAGTAGTTGGTAATCGCATTGGCTCATATTTAAACATTGAAAACAAAGAGTTCACAGAACTTATTAAACGAATATTAAATAATCTACCAGTAAGCCTTGATCCTTTAAGAAATATAAAACTTCCTAATCTTTTAAGAGTTATTGGTGACGCCAGACTTGAAGAAAGACGAATGGGTCTTTTCTGGCATTACTATCAACAAATGAGTCCCGATACTTACTTTGAGTGCAAATTACCTTTTTTATGGATGGAGCGAAATTTAAATTTTACTCGTGAAGAAAAACAACAAATATCAGAGCAACTATCATCGTTTACAGGTACCTGCGTTAATGAGCAAGCATTTGCAGAAAAACATCTGATCATGGATGCCTTAGGAACAGGAACTCTTGAACTAAGCGTTTGCACGAAAATATTTGAACGTCCAAGCTGGGGTTTCGGTGGTGGGGCTTGTCTCTACTTACCAACTGATTATCATTTCGCAACGGGTCTATATGGCACCTATTTTCAACCAAAAGACCAGCAACCATTACTAGATTTATGTGATTTAGTTAAAGTCTCTACCTTGCCACCAGAATTAAATCCTGACTATGAAAAAATTCTTTCAGATTACGGCTTAGCGGCCCTCGATCATTTATCTTCAGCGCTTTTACAGTGTCCACTCGGATACGATAAACATCTTGGCGCTGGACTAAAATTAAATCCTTACTGGCACATACGAGACGACTTACAATACAAAGGGCAATACATACTTGAATTCTTTTTAGCTCAAGATGAAAAAAGATTTTTTGTTGAAAACCTTCCAAAGATACCTTTTTCAAAAAGCTTTGCGGATTCTACTCTTCCTGGCGAAGAAAAATTATTAATGTTTGAAGAAGAATTAACCAGATGGTTATTCCCTCGTGTATTTACCACAAAAGTTTTGCCAGGAATTATCTTTAACTCAACGACAGCCCTGCAAAAAACATATCGTAGATGGGATTTTACTGCTGGATATAACGCTTGGTACAGAGGTAATGAAGCATATGTTGAAATCAATGCTCCTGCAGAAATTGTTAAAAATTTAAATATACCTAAATCTCTAACCCCAAGTGCTTGGGCTGTAAAATTATTTGGAAAACTACATCGAGACTTTCATGGCTCTCGCCACGACGTCTCTTTCTCTTTATTTGGTGATGCAACGTTGTTTAACCAAGGTATAGGCAATGACTTTATCTTTGGTGTCAGCTTTGATACAAAGTTTTAAAATACGAAATGGATATACTTTATGAAAAATAAATTAATGTGCTCAGCGCTTTTATGCTCATGTTTTTCACTAAGCGCGAACCTACATATATGTAAAGACTTAAAGTGCTGCAATGCTTTCTTTAAAAAGACTATTGAAAAAAAACATCACTTATCCAGCATGCCAAATAAGAATTTAGAAAAAAAATCAAAATCTTTGTACGAGTTTCAATTTATTGAAGGAAAGATATTTCCAAAATTTATAGCAAATTATACCGTTCAAGATTCTAGTAATGCCTTTTTAACTCTAACCCCAACAAGCTTGGCTATTAAATTCTTTGGGAAGATTTATCGAACTTTTAACAAGTTTCACAATGAAATATGTTTCTCCCTATACAGCGATACAGTATTTTTTAATCAAGCTGCATCAAACAATTTTCTTCTCGGTGTCAGCTTTGATACAAAGTTTTAAAACACGAAATGGATATACTTTATGAAAAATAAATTAATTTGCTCAGTACTTTTATGCTCATCTTTTTTACTACAAGCTCCCTTGCTTACCAACAACCTTTTAAAAAAACTTGACTCAGCAGGCATGTTCAATGATTCGATTTATGATTTTATATTGGTAAGACTAAAAGTAAAAGAGCTGATCACGGGAAAACTTACATGGAAAGGCGCTCAATGCAATCTTTCTGTTGTAGATAATGAAAATAGAGTCCTTTCTCACAAGCTTCATATTATTTTGAAACGACCTGAAACATTATTTGGCGCAACCTTTATAATTTTATCCCCTGAACATCCTCAAATACTTGATTTTGTTGCTGAATCTGAAAAAGAACACGCTCAACAATTTATTCAAAAAATTAAAACTAATTCTTTGCTGCATCGTTATGAGCATCTACATTATGGCGCTGTTTCAACAAATTCGTACGGTATACATCCTATTACAGGACAAAAGCTTCCTATATTCATAGCAGATTATGCACTTGAAGGATTTGACACACGGACAACAAAGGCTCATCTAGCAGTTCCTGCTCATGATGAAAAAGATTTTAAATTTGCACATATGCAAAAGCTTGAAATTAAACAAGTTGTAACATCAGCTAAAGAAGGAAAATCTTCAAGCCCTCAATACATCAAAAACACAAAAGAATTAAGTGCTGCTTATACTGGTGATTATTACGATTGCATTATCATAAATAGTGACTTTGCAAATGGACCGACCAAACAAGCCTCAGACAAAATAATTGCTTATCTGCGCGATCATGACGCTGGTTATGAATATCAGGAACATGTTCTATATTCTCTGCATGGAAAATCTTATAGCATAAAAGAACTACAAGACATTGAAGCGACACTGCACAAAGAAAATAAAGAACTTTCGCATGGACAAAAAGAGGCTTTTGCTATCGCCATGATACAAGCACAGTCAGACTTTTTAGGAATCGTTGAACATTTCTTAGTCCACGCAAAAGATGCTAAAGAACTCGTAATCGAGCTGATTGAAGAATCATGTCAACTTAGAAAAAACAATGATTGCTATGTGCTCAATTGGTCAAACTCAAAATCATCAGAATCAGAGCGCGTTATGTTTAAAAGAGATATTATAACATTTCATGCTCTTAAAAGATTCTGCTCAGACCTGTGTGATTTCTTAGGTGATTTTGCATCAAGCTGTCCACACGCCTTAGAAAACTTAAAAAACATAAAAAAATAACTGCCACTTTAATGCTGAATACCTGGGTTCCGACTTCGCCCAGGCTTCGACGGACACGGCAAGCCCTAACATGACGAGTGAGAATGAATAACGATCAATTATCTGGAATTATTGACAGATTTCTGTTTCAGAACAGCGAAACAGGATTTTCAATTTTTATTCTACAATCAAAAAAGCAAGAAAATGCTACGGTCACCGGCACTTTTGCAAGTGTTCAAGTTGGACAAGAAATTCATCTTGAAGGTTCTTGGAATTTTCATGCAAAATTTGGTAAACAATTTCAAGCAACTACCTACACAACCGCTTTGCCTACATCGATCGTAGGCATTAAAAAATACCTTGGCTCAGGCTTTATCAAAGGCATAGGGAAAGTGTATGCAGAAAAAATTGTTGAACACTTTGGAGCCGATACACTGACCGTCATCGATGTCACTCCCGACCGATTATTTGAAATAAGTGGCGTAGGAAAAAAACGAATTGAACAAATCAAACAATCATGGGTTGATCAAAAATACGTTGCAAAGATTATGGTTTTCCTGCAAGAAAAAGGCGTCACATCAGCTTATGCAGCAAAAATTTATAAAAAATATGGCCATGATGCTATCGCAAAATTAACACAAGATCCATACAGGCTCACCGATGACATTTGGGGAATCGGTTTTAAAATCGCTGATAAAATTGCTCAAAATATGGGCTTTGCTCTAGGCTCAGTGCAACGCATTCAAGCTGGAATTTCTTTTACACTCAAACAAGAATCAAGCAACGGACACGTCTACCAAGAAATTGAAACTCTTAAAGAAAAAGCTTTTCAACTTTTAGAAATTGAATCAGAAGGTCATAAAGATCCAATGAAAAGCGCTTTGCGTAATTTGCACGATCAAGACAAAATAAAACTGATCACTCACCTTGAAAAACATTTTGTTGGACTCAGCGCTCTGTACGGCTCTGAAAAAGGTATTGCTCAAAAAATCACACAACTTTTAGCCACACCTATTACTCATTCAATCAAACCTAAAGAAATTTATGATTCGCTGCAAAAAGCCATGGAAGTTGAGCTTAATGAAGAGCAGCAAAACGGTATTACTTCCTGTTTTGATCATAAAGTTTCTATCATCACTGGAGGTCCAGGAACAGGAAAAACAACTTTGGTTAAAGCTTTGATAAAAGTTTTAGAGGAGCATAACTTCACCTATAAACTCGCTGCGCCTACTGGTCGAGCTGCAAAACGTTTAATGGAAGGAACCAGGCGCCCTGCAACCACACTGCATCGATTGCTTGAGTTTGATCCGTCAACCATGCGTTTTCAACAAAATGACAGTAATGCGCTTAAGGCTGATTTTTTGATAGTTGATGAAACTTCTATGCTCGATATTTTTCTTGCGCATGCAATGGTTAAAGCTCTTTCGCTTAACGCACATCTCGTACTTATCGGAGACGTCGATCAACTCCCATCGGTAGGCCCTGGTAGCGTCTTAAAAGATTTAATCAAAAGTGGTAAAACTTCATGTACCCGACTTGCTCATATTTTCAGACAAGCGCAAAACAGTATGATCATTCAAAATGCACACAAGATCAATCAAGGAGAGTTTCCAAGCAGCTCGATTCCAGATTGTAAAAAAGATTTTTATTTCATCAAAGAAGAAAATGCTGAAAATTGTTTTCCTATCATTGCAAAAATTCTACAAACAATCATTAAGCAGCACCATATCGCTCCAGGCAACGTCACGATACTGACACCAATGAACCGTGGCGCAACAGGAACTCAGAAATTAAATCATGATCTTCAACAATTTTTAAACCCTGCAGCAACAGAAAATCAAGTTACCTACATTGGAACAACCTATAAACAACATGATCGAGTGATGCAGATTAAAAATAATTACGACAAAAAAGTTTTTAACGGGGATATCGGCACCGTTCATGATGTTGATCTTGATGAAAAATTAGTTGTCGTCGATTTCGATGGGCAGCTGATTTCGTACGCATTTGATGAACTTAATGAACTCGTTCTTTCGTATGCAATTACGATTCATAAAAGTCAGGGTTCTGAATATGAGGCTGTCATTATTCCTATTTTCATGCAACATTTTATGTTACTGCAGCGTAATTTACTTTATACTGCTGTTACGCGGGCAAAAAAATTATGCATTTTTGTTGGCCAACCAAAAGCAATTGCTATGGGCATAAAAAATGCAAAACAAGAAGATCGAATTACTTTTTTAAGCGAATTTTTAACAGAAAATCTCTCATGTCGATAAAAAAATTATTTATTATTTTTCTGATGTTTTCACAAAAGCTCACGCTAGGAAATCAACCATTCACCATCATCATTGATCCTTTTGGTGACAGCAAAAATACTGGGCGAGAAATTGATGATACATTCGAACGTGGTATCACTCTGCAGTGCGCAGAAGAATTAAAAAAACAACTCAATAACCTACTTCCTGATGTTCGAATCGTTTTAACTCGGGTACCCGGTGAAACTATTGCGCCACTGCAAAACGCTTCATTTTCTAACAGACTTCAAGCAGATTTTTATCTAAGTATCAGTTTTTACCAAGAACCTGAAATGCCTTCTCATATTTCTCTATTTTATTATCTCGATAGCCCAACTGATAGCTGGCATCGGCACAATCCACTTTATTTCTATCACGTAGAGCAAGCTCATTTAATACATCTAAAAGATTCTGAAACTATGGGTAAATCTTTTTTAAAACAGTTACAAAATTCATCAATTAATTCTGTGTTTGTAGCGCAAGGACTTTTTGGCATTCCTTACAAACCACTCGTTGGAATTAAAGCTCCAAGCCTGGCAATTGAAGCTGGACTACGTCAAAAAGATGACTGGAAATATCTTATCTCTCCTTTAACGACATGTATTAAAGCGATTATCTCATGAAAAAAAGTATCTATTTTTTAGCAAGCATAACTCTTGTAGCAATTGGCTCTTTATTTTTTTTATATCAAGAGTCTTGGATTGTTTTTTCTATTCCGAAAAGTCAAACGTCTACTGCAGCATCTTTAAAACAGCAAAAAATAAATTCTAAGGAAGTAAGCCTATGGGTTTGGAGCGATAGAAAGGTTTTTAAAAAAGAAACTGCTGAGATCATTTATGGCCAAGATACAGCGCAAAATATTAAGCTGCTTTTAAATAGTTGGTTTTTGTTTTTAGAAGAAGAGGGACTTACTGACAAGCAGATCTTTGTTCAATCTGTTGCTCTCTCCCCTTCTGGATCCGAAGCCTTTATCTCTTTAAATCAATATCCTTTTGATAAATCTTGTAGTACCTATCAAAAGCTTATGCTCATAGAAAGTTTGCTCAAAACGCTGCACGAAAATAAAATACCTATCGCTTTTATCCGCCTGCTTGTGCATCATCAACCACTGCACGACGACCATCTCAATTTTGAAGCTGCCTGGCCAATTGCCGGCTACCTACAATAACTACTTGAATCTTTATAATTTTTTTTGGTATGTTCTCACTTATAATGTTCTATTTTAAAAGGAGAATTTCATGATACAAGATTTATTCAATAAAATTTCACAAAAACAACAAGGATTTGTTGCCTTAGCTCTCGGCATAGTTTTATTTTTTGGCGCCCTAGGAAAACTAGGTTTTCTGCAAGATTTCTTAAATATCATCATGGTTGTCGTTGGTGTTTATCTACTTTTCTGGGGTATTGATAAAAGCAACATTTTGAAATCAATCAAAGGTCTAAACAAATAACAAAACTTTTCTCAGATCTTTATGGCTGGCTCTTTTTTGAGCTGGCCATTTTTATTGTCGATCAAAATTCGAATCTACAAATTCTTTGGTAACCAAAATTTTCATACTTGGACCAGCAATAGAAATTCCTTCTTTGGCCAATTTTTCTACCAGAGCAAAACGAATATTGCTCGCAATATCCCATTGGCGCAAAGTGTTTCCTGAGCTTACAAAGCCACGGATAATGAAAATATATCCCTTGTCGCCAAAGTCATTTAAACGAACAAATGGCTGCGGAACTTTTAACACATCTGCATCATCATCAAGCACCTTAAAGCAAACATCGCGTACGAGGTTAATATTTGTTCCAAATGGCACACAAAAAACAATGTCATCTATACCAATGTATCCACGGGTATAATTCCAGTTACAAATCGAAGCTTTAAGCACGGTTGAATTAGGAACCACAATGTTTACAGAATTTTTACGCCGCAAAATAACGGCTCGCGGACTAATTTTTCTTACGACACCCATCGTTTCATTGTCAATTTTTACATAATCTCCAAGCTTAACCGGGCGCTGCACAAGAATGAAAAAATAGGCTACGAAATCAGTGAACAGATCTTTAAATGACCAACCAAAAACAACCAAGGCAACATACGACACATACGTAACTAGTGATCCCAGCTTTGATTGAATACATGCAATCATAACGACGGTTATGATAATGACATAGCGAGAAATAATAATGACGGTGTTTTGAATTCCAGGATCTACGTATTGAATATCAAATACACGCTTTAAAACAAACTTCTTAAAAACATATGCTAAAACAACACCACAAAATGAAACGAATAGAATGTACAAAAGATTGAAAAATTTAAACGATTCTGTTTTTCCAGCGCTACCAACTGATTCTATTTTAAATAATTCATACATGACAATTCTGCGCAGTGTCCCATACGTAAAACCGTAGCCCCAGATCTCTGCGCACAAAATAATAGCAATGACTGTAAACGCAAAAATCAAACTAAGAACATAAATCGCATACCATGTTTTTGCAAAGTCAAAACGCTCTGAGGAACCACTGAGACTGTCATCTTCTTTAAAAAAGAAAAATGATGAATATTGGCGAATAATCATATATCCGATAAAAAGAAGTCCCAGCACACATATTGATACAAAAATATTCCACGATAAATGCCACATGAGCGATCCATAACCACCAAGGTACGGATCACTGATAATGAGCAAGCTAAAAATAGTCAGTAAAACCAGGTAATAATAATGCTCAAGCATAAGCGCTATTTTTTCACCAAAGTTTGATTTTTTTGGAAGTAGTTGTAAAAATTCTTCTTTGTCTAAAGAAAAAACAATCGAAATAAAAATGACCACATGATAAATGCGAAGCAAAATATTAGGAAACTCTGACTGCTGGTGCAGCATGACCAGCATAAACATTTTGCGAAACACTAATATGACAATGGTAGAAATGGAGAAGAATAAAAAGACCCAGGAAAAGCGATCAACCAATCGTTTGTTTAGTAAAAAATAATCAAATTTTCGATTCACATAAATAAATTGAGACAGCAATTTACGCGATGCATAAATTCCAAAAAATATGGTATATCCATAAAATAAAACCAAAAACGCTATCGATGCCCCGCTTAAAACTACATAAAGTACAAACAATGCCCAAAGGTAAAGCGGCTTAAATACATCGATTAAAAAACCTATAGAAATAATGCCAATCTGACGTAGTCCATATAAGCTGTCAGCAGGATTATGCTCAAAACTCATTAAAGATTTGTACACCGTTGGCAGCAATGCCTGTAAAAATAAAAAGAGAAAAAACGAGATGAAAAGCAATATGAAAATACCGAGCATTCTGCCAATGCTGAGCCCTGATAATTCATAAGCAAAATTTTTCAGCGTAAGCTTTGATGTATACGATACTACTATGTTTTTTACGTCTTTTAAAAACACAAATAAGTTAGGAATAATATTTTTTATTCCTTCCCAGGTGACAGCGCTAATTGACCGATGCCAAACTCCAATCATGTCAAACTCATGCAAGATGCAATCTATCGACTCTAAAGTCTCTTCCTCTGCCACAACTATCTGCTCGTAAAGCTCGCCTTTTTGAAGCATTACTTCCTGTTGTTCTTCAATATTTTTTACTATCTCAGAAAGAAGATTGATGCTATCAGACCATTTTTTATGTAAAAAATTTGAAACTTCACCAGAAACATTGTTCATTTTTTCTTGCTGTTTTTTTAAATGGGCAATAATCCGTTGAATGTCTTTCATCAAAACATGATCACAAAGTGCCTGTTCTTTGTTCGTTTTTATTCCAGCCTGCACAGACAGCTTTGTTTCTTTGTATCCAACTCTCTCTTTTTCAAATGTTTCAGTATCTTTTATATGCCCTTGAGAGATTTCATACAGTAGTTTGACCGTATCGAAAATTATTTGCGCTTGTTGCATTTTTGCATCTTGCAGCATTATATCTATTTTAATTTTGTGCATTAATCGCTCATATGTTGCCACCGCTACATAGGCATGAGCTACGCTGTAGAGCGCAAAACTGTCTGAAATGCCATGAGTGCTTACCTCGACATCTTCAAGCTGTGCCATTTTAGTAAATGAAACTTTATGACGCTTTCGTAATCGATCTAATTCTTCTTGAGCCGTTATTTTTTGTGACGCTACTTCATTACGTAATTTAATTAGCTCAGATTTTTTAAGTGACGCTGATTTTTTTTGTTCGTTGTTTTTTTGTTCGTAGCTTTGAACATCGGATATGTCTACGTACAAGCGACTGCGAATAACTTCTGAATGATCTTTAAGTAATTGCAATCGATCATGCAGAATCGATTCTTTTGAATTAAAAAACTCCTGTTTTTTTTGAAATAATTTTAACTTCAAAGAGGTCAATTCTCGCTCTTTGGTCACAACTTCTTTTTCAAGATCTAAAAGAATTATGTCATCTTTATTTTTTTCTACTTGCTTCTTCTTGTCTTCAAGCAATTGTTCTACATGCTCAAATTCTTTTTCTTTAGCAGCCAACGAGTATTCTTCTCGAGAAATATCGGCGGCTGTTTCTTCTTTTTTTAAAAACAATCCATCCAAAAGCTCTTCTTGAAGAAAGATTTTTTTCATTATATTTTGCACATCAAGAAAAGCGTACAAAGACTTTTCTTCTATAATATTTGATTGATGCATAGATTCGGCAAAATATTTTTCCCAAAATTCAATATGCTGTTTTAAAAACTCCAAAGTTTGACCTTTGGTTTCATAAATATCACTTATTATTTGATCTAGTTTTGCAAGGCAATTAACTTTTTTAGCTAGTACGCCAGCATGCCCCTTTTGAGGCACATCTTTAAGCTCTTCAATCTGTGTTTGTATCTCTTGGCTTTTTTGTTCAGATGTCTCAAGACCTTCTTTCCAGCGTTGCTCGAGTGAGCGTAGTTCTGCTTTTAAGCTTTCTACGTATTTATAACGATCCGACAAATCATTGCGTAGTAAAATTCGAACCTTTGGGGTTGTCAGTTCTTTGGTTAAATTTTTACCTAACTCAAGAGCTTGTATCGAAAATGAAGAAAGAAAAAAAGAAAGGAAGAAAAAGAAATTTCTCATAATGCTATTCCTTGAGACCATGGACAGTTGCAACATCTGCAATCTCTATTCAAACTAGCCAATAATTACGATTGCTTCAATAATTTTTTTTAGAATATATTTACAGCGTATCGTTTTGATAAAAAATATCCCAAGATTTACGTACATATTCCTGCAATATTTTTGACTCTTGTTTAATATTTCCGTATGGATCTTGAGCTGCTAGGATGTAGACTTCAGGCTGCTCCGGCAGTAAATCCAACATTAAAAAACAACGCAACAACACAACCAATTTTCCATCATCAGATAAGTTTGTAAGATCACTATAAACATAGAGTAAATAATCGAACAATTCTGGCACCATGATTTCACGAGGAATTTTTTTAATGCATAGCCTTATGATATCGTGAATAAATTGAAGCTGCAAAACAGAAAAACCATGAAGTGCTGATTCTATTTCAAGATTTAAAAATCTATAAAAATTTTGATTTTTTTCTACCGTGCAAAATATCAGTGACCCTGCACTCAGCAAAGCTGCTTGATGATTTTTCGGGTAGATGCACATAATTTTACCATGCTGACGATGCAAGATTTCTACCTTGTGACTCATCGGAGCATAATTTTTTAAAACAAATGCTGGTGCGCTTGTTGCATTGCTTGGTACATAATTCATAGAATACTGCTTAATTTAAGAATGTTTTTTAACTGTTCTTACTCTACTTACCATGATACTCGTGATATCAAAATCTTTACAGAAATTGTCACAAACTTTCAAAAAATGCATGGCTATTCCATGAGCGACCTAAAAATCGTTTGACCATGTCGTGTGGATTTTTCGAACCACCAGGACTCAATATTTCAGAAACATAACGAATTCCCATCTCATGATTAGCTAGTCCCTGTGTTTTGACATGAGCAAACAGATCGGCCGCGAGCACCCTAGACCATGGGTACATGTAGCATGCTGCTCCGCAATCATGAGCTAAAGCCATAAAGCTTGTTTCAAAATAACAGCCCTGTTCGTATGCAACATGTTTAAATAGTTTTTTATGCATTTTTTCAATCATACTATGAATATCTTTTTCATTATTTTGTTTAAACAAATTCAGTGATATTAGTCCTAAAAATGATTGTTTTAAGGTCTTATCGGCTCGATCAAATTTTTGCGATGCAATAATTTTTTCAATCATACCTTTAGAAAGTGGCGCTCCTGTTTGGTAGTGACGGGAAACAGCATGAACCACTTCAGGCTGATCAAACCAATGTTCAAGCATTTGTGAAGGAGCATGTTCAAAATCTTTTGCAACCTGAGTTCCCGAAAACTGCGTAAATCGAGTTGCTCCAAAAAGTGCGTGAACGGCGTGACCCATTTCATGAAACAATGAAACTACCTCGTGCAACTTAAGAAGCGTTGGTTTGCATTGCGTTGGCTTTTCAAAATCTGCGATAACAACTGAGGATCCCACACATGAAATACTACAATCATCTCTGATTGCCGGAATAATCATCATGTAACATGGACCAGTTATTTTTTTCAAAGGTCGTTTATACAAATCTAAAAATATATACCCGATTACCGATTGATTTTTGAGTGATCGCACTCGATAACAGAGCAAGTCCTGAGCCCACATATTCTCAGCTTTTTGATGCTCAAATTCTATATGGAAAAACTGACTAAATTGTTGTAAAAGCGCTGGAATAACAGTATCTAAAGAAAAATACTCTGAAATTTTATCATCACTAAAATCAAAATGTTTTTTTCTGTACGATGATTTTACCAGAGCCTGGTCCCAAGGCTTTAATTGATTTGTTCCCACAAATTGAACTGATGGGGGTAGATGCTGTGTAAGTTCTTTAAAATCTTTGTCTTCATATGGTTGCAACCCTTTTACCATCTTCCATAAAAAGTCTTCCGCTTTTTTCGGAGTCTTTGCCATAAGATCATCTAGTTGGTAGGTTGCAAAATCTTTATAACCTAACATTTGTGCGTACTGATTTCGTTTGCTTATCAATGCTTCTAAAATAGTTTGGTTTGCAGGATATCCTTGTTGTCCAAACAACATAAAATATGTTTTTCTTGTTGATTCAACCAAACAATTTTGCATAATCATACAAAAAGTTGGGTAGTTAACCGGCAAAATATAATTCCCGTTGCTGTCTTTGCTAAGGCTGCTCAAAGACTGATCAGACACTCCATACAGTTCTTTTTGTGGCACCACCATGCTGGAAGCGCTGCGGCTCACATTACTTTCAAATCGACTCGATAAATCTTGAATTTCTTTTTCTAAATCAACCAAATCATCACGCTTTGCAACAGGTAACTTCATACCTTCTTTTTCAAATCGTTGCATAACATCATGTAAAAAATAATGCACAGATGGAGTTTTTCTGTAAGTATCTTTGCCCAATTTTTGATACTCGCCAAAAGCTTGATACAGCGTTACGTTCCTTGATAAAACATTATTTTTATACAGCCCTAAATCAGCAACAGCTCTGTATGCTTCTGCTTGCAGCTCGGCGTCACACGATGCTGCAGCTAACACATTTAACACATGTGCGTTAAGAAAGAATTGAAAGTAAGCCTGCTCGTATGCAAGAGCAGTATTTTGATAGGTTCTGTCGCAGCCAGAAATATCGCCAATAAGCTCAATTGCCAGGTCCATATCATTTTTAGATTTTTGGGTAAGAGCGTGCACCTCAGGTACGGTTTTAGGAAATAAAGAAACGATTCGCTCAAAATCAATTCGAGAACAAATTCTTTCTTGAGCAACTTTTTTTCTTCCACAACCCGCACCTATGGCTACAAGAATAAGTAAAAACAAATACGATTTTCTCACCAGCAAACTCCTCAATTTTAAAAAAACTGTTTCGATCTTGTATGTTTTACAATGTAAATCATTAAACACAACATGCAAATATCTGGTAAGAAATTATTACAAACCTGCTTTAAATTTGATCAGCTGCTCGCGCAATTGGATCGCTTTTTCAAAATCAAGATTTTCAGCAGCTTTATGCATAGCTGTTTCAAGTTGCAAAATCAATTCTTGAACTTCTTGAGCTGATAATTTTTGTGAATTTGATTTGGATTTGGGTCCCCGGGTCGAGCCCGAGGATAATAATTTTTTCTCAGGTCTGGTTAAATCAAGCGCAGCTTTTGAAATTGATGTTACGACTTCTCGAACTACCGTCTTTGGAGTAATGCCCCACTCTTTGTTGTAAGCCTGCTGTAAACTTCTACGGCGCGCAGTTTCATCAAGGGCATACTGCATTGAATGAGTTATTTTATCAGCGTACAGCCTAACCACGCTTTCAGTATTTCGAGCAGCACGACCAATGATTTGAACGAGTGATCTTTTATCGCGTAAGAACCCTTCGATATCTGCGTCCATGATTGCCACAAAAGCAACCTCAGGCAAATCAATTCCTTCTCGGAGTAGATTGACACCCACCACACAGTCAAACACGCCTACGCGTAATTTTTGCAGAATTTCAGTGCGTTGTGGAGTTTTGAGATCACTATGCAAATAACAAACTTTAAGTCCTTTTTCTTCTAAGAAACTTGCCAGCTCTTCTGCCATTTTTTTTGTCAGCACGGTGACAAGGCTGCGAAACCCTTTTGCCGTTGTTGCTTTAATCTGAGCAAGTAAGTCGGTAATCTGATCTTTGCGTGGATGAATTTCTAAAATAGGATCAAGCAGACCAGTTGGACGAATCACTTGTTCAACAATTTGATCACTGTGCTCAAGCTCATACGATCCAGGCGTTGCTGATACAAAAATAGTGTTAGTAAAAAACTTTTCAACTTCTTCAAACTTTAACGGGCGATTGTCTGCTGCTGACGGTAGCCTGAATCCAAAATCGATCAAAGATTTTTTTCTCACTCGATCTCCATGATACATTCCCGATATTTGAGGAACAGCTATGTGCGATTCATCAATGACGAGTAAAAAATCATCTTTTTTGAAAAAATCAAAAAGACAGAATGGCGGCTGACCCGGCGCTCTTCCATCAAAATAAGAGGAATAGTTTTCAATACCAGTGCAAAAACCAGTCTGCTCTATCATTTCAAGATCATGCATGACTCGACGACGCAAACGTTCTGCATAGATAGGATTTTGTAGCTGTGGCAAATAATCGTTTAATTCTTGTTCGATTGCTATCAAAGCCTTATCTTTTGCCTCTTGAGAAGTCACAAAGTTTTTTGCGGGAAAAATAACAGTATCGGTAAATGTTTCTACCACATGATTATTTTGTTTATCGACCCATGAAAGGCCTTCTATTTCATCACCAAATAATTCGATGCGCAATTTTCGATGTTTTTCATAAGGAACACACACTTCAATCACATTGCCCTGCACGGCAAATGTTCCACTTTTTCTATCCACATCGTTACGGCTGTATTGCATAAACACTAATTTTGAAAGAATCTCGCGACGATTAACAGTTTGCCCAACTTTTACAGCTAGCGCTTGCTGTGCGTACTCGCGAGGGTTTCCTAAAGAATAAATGCAAGAAACTGATGCAATAATAATAACATCTCGTCGTTGCATAAGAGTTGCAACTGCTTCGATTCGTAGTCGTTCAATTTCCGGATTAATTTTGGTTTCTTTAGGGATGTACATATCTTTAGCTGGCAAATATGATTCCGGTTGATAGTAATCATAATAACTTACAAAGTAGCAGACTTTATTTTCAGGAAAAAAAAGACTGAACTCTTCATACAGTTGAGCAGCCAATGTTTTATTGGGAGAAAGTACGATGACCGGTTTATCTTGCTTAGCAATCACGTTTGCAATCGTAAATGTTTTTCCAGAGCCGGTCACACCAAGAAGTGTAGACTTTTTACCTTCATGATTTTCCAGCTTTTTAATGGCGGCCTCTTGGTCACCAGCTGGCTTGAACGGTAAGTGTAATTTAAATAAACTCATAAAAAGCCTATGCATTTATATTTTTTAGAATTATAGCTTGTTGCCATCAGACAATATATTCTACTCATATCTCCCGACCGTTACACAATTTTACCACAAAGAACTCTACTAACATTCTCTTTCGTCGCAGCTATCAAAATCACTATCGCTTTCATCAAGACTTGCAACGAGAGGAATATTTGAAAAATTCTTTGATTTAGGCTCTTTTGATTGAGACTCTAAAGTCAAGAAATTAATGAGAGGCACTAAAACTTGTACTCCAGAACCAACAGAAACTAACCCTTTTAAAAACGCATCATTTTTATCTTCCTGACAAGACTCAGCTTTAGCAGCTGCGGATCCTAGAGCTTCTGTTGAATCTGTAGCGCTCTTAGAGGAATGCTGAGAACAACTTATCGAAGTTGGAATAATATCAAAAGGCAAACCTTGCAGACAAGCAACTGCAAAAAGCGCTCCGACTAAAGTATCATCAAGAGACTCTATTAGAGTTTCATCATTTTTCTTCTCAGATTGAAATGAGCGTACCTTTTCACAAAGTATCGCAAATTCTGCAGAAAGCCCCTCGTCTTCTGCAAAAAACCCATCGTCGTTTCGCTCATCAGCAATTTTGCTACGAGACATTTTACGATTTAAATCAGAAATTTCTCTATCTAATAGATAAAAAGTGCTATGGCGCTCCAAAGAATGAGTATCGCCTGAGGCATAGTTCAAAGTTGCAGAATTATGCCTCAATGAACGATGAGATGATATACCATCAGATTGCTCAGAGAGTCCTAAACTATCTTGACGATGGAAACTACTTTGACCGGCATGCTCAGTTTTACCATTGTTTTGCATCGAACTAAAAGTATCATCTTGTGATGAATGTGCAATTTGGAAAGTAACCATACACAACATACCATAAGCAATATACTTCATGCTTCACTCCTTTTTGACGGATTTTATACAATATTTCAGAAACCATTTCTTCATAAAATTTCAGCAGTTAATAACACCCCCCCCTTTTGCGATCAATACTTCCTTTTGGTAAAATGTAAATGCCGCTATCTACTGCTTTAACATGGAAATATTATGAAAAAAATACTTGTTTTTCTCTCTTTTTTTATAAGCCTGCAAGCCTACAGCGCAGATTATACCGTTTTTGCCCATGGTATCGTTGATGGCCCTGGTCAAATGCTACGATTTCAAAAAGCAATCACCACTCCTAAAGCCACTGCAGTTCAATTTGCTGACTCTAAACCAGCAACTGGCTTAGGCATTAATGGTATCATTGGCCATTGTACCAAACTGTTTGGCAAGACAGTCAACAGAAATGCTATGTACATGGGGCAAACAGCTGATATTACAGCAATTTCTAAAACAATGTCTACTAAAATACCAGCAAACAAATCGGTCATTTTATACGGATGCTCTCGTGGTTCTGCCACAATCATAAATTATTTAGCAAAATTTAATCCAAAAAACGTAAAAGCGTTGGTTCTTGATTCTTGTCCTGCGAGTCTCCCGGAAACTATTGCTCCAAAGCTCGTAAAATTAGGAATTCATCCTTCTTACAGCCTTTCAATCTTTACAAGACTTTTTCCTGCATACCCAGTCAGCAGCGTTCCGCCACTGCACGCAATCAAAAACATTACCAATAAAAATCTTCCCATTTTATTACTTCATAGCAAAGACGATAGTTCTGTGCCCTTTGAGCATTCATTAATGCTTTACCTTGAATTTAAAAATCAAGGCTTCACCAACGTTCACTTGACAGCTATTGCAAAAGGAAAACACAGCTTTTTACTTCAAACTCCTGCCGCTAAATCAGTTTATTTAAAAGCGGTTCATACATTTTATAAAAAGTATGATTTGCCATACGATAAAGCATTGGCAACAGGTACATGCGACGCTTACAATCCAAACACCACACTCGTCAAGCAACAGATCTCTAAATATGAAGCAAGAGTGCAAAAAATTATAATCGGACCCAAAAAGTTTAGGGTTACGAGCTTTTTCTAAAGCAACCTCAAGTATTTAGATTTTAAAATTTATTAAAAAATTATGGGGCCACCCGGAGTTCGGACTGGCCCCATTTATTGTATGCCATAAAAGACACACGAATTTGAATAGATCTTATTCCATTTTTTTAAGTGATGCTATTTTGAAATCACATGATCCAGTAGCACACTGGTCATAAGTGTACCAATTATAGTTAACCAAAAGCACCGAGCAACAAACAGTACAAACCTCACTAAATGTACAGCAAACTTCCCCGCAACACTTACAACAATCCTTGCATGAAAACTCATCATGCCTTTGAAGTTGAGCTATCGCTCCTTGATAACCACAAAAGGACATTTGACCAACCATTAACATAAAAATTAAAATGTTTTTATTCACTGTATTCCTAATCTTTTATTACAAAATTAACGTTGCGATCTTTAATAAAAATAATTTTTACAATCTGCTTGCCTTCAAGCCATTTTACTACTGTTTCACGAGCTTGATCTTGAATTTTTTCTTGCTCAGTTTCTTTTAGAGCCGTAAACGTACCACGCAATTTTCCATTAATCTGCACTGCGTAGGTAACTTCGCTGATCACCAAAAGAGATGGATCATATGTTGGCCAGGTGCACTGTGTTAAATCTTTACCAAAAATATTTTGCAAAAGTTCACATGCGCCGTGAGGTGCAAATACTGAAAACAAGGTCAAAACAGTTTGCATTGAATCTTTGCTCATCTTCATGCCACTTTTCATGGACTCATTATTCCATTCCATAAACGCTGCAAGCGCTGTATTCGGTTTGAAAACAGCAAGTCGCTCTTGAACTTCTTTAATCAAAAGATGCAAACGCTTAGTAACTTCAGGGTTTTGAGTTTCACTGCCAGAAAGCATGGTCTCTGGATTTGAAACATAGGTAATAAATCGATTTGCAAAACGTTTGACACCTTCGATTCCTTCATCTTGCCATTGGCAATCAAGCTCTGGGGGTCCCATAAAAAGCATGTACATTCGAAGCACATCTGAACCGTAAACTTCAACAATGTCATCAGGGTTAACCACGTTACCCTTAGATTTTGACATTTTTTCTACAGCGCCAGATTTTTCTGAAAGCTTGCAAACCATTCCTTGGTTAAACAAGTGCGTAAAGGGCTCATCGAAAGGAAGATAGCCAGCATCATGCAAAAACTTAACATAAAATCGCGAATACAAAAGATGCAAGATTGCATGCTCTACGCCACCAACGTATAAATCGACAGGAAGCCAGTACTCTAGATCTTTTTGAGAGAATGGTTCGTCTGCTAAATCTGGATTTGGATACCGTAAAAAATACCAACATGAACCTGCCCATTGTGGCATCGTGTTTGTTTCACGTTTGCCCGGGCCCTTGCATTGTGGGCACGACGTATTAACCCAGTCAGTAATTCCTTCAAGCGGTGACTGACCAGTTCCTGTTGGTTCATAACGTTCAACTTCTGGTAATGTTACCGGCAATTGATCTTCTGGCACAGGTACAACACCACAGCTTTGACAATGCACCAAAGGAATTGGCTCACCCCAATACCTTTGTCTTGAAAAAACCCAATCACGCAAACGATAACTTACTTTTTCTTGGGCTAGGCCACGCGCAATTAAATAATCAGCTATTGCTTGTCTGCTTTCACCCGCTTTTTTGTCTTTAAATGGTGCTGGTGCAAGTAAAATTCCATTAACCATATCGGTGTAGCAAACTTCTTGAGCTTCAACTTGTTTTCTCAGCTCTGCCTCTTGAGGAACCAGTCCAACTTTAAGAGCAATATTATATTTTTTTGCAAAAGCAAAATCACGCTCATCATGAGCAGAACATTTTATAATTCCTGTTCCATAATCTGCCAAAGCAAAACTAGCAACCCAGATTGGCAAATCGCCATTTCCTAAAGGGTCAACAATGTACCGTCCGGTAAAAATACCTTCGACTTGCGCGTCATCATATTTTTTTTCAAGACGCTTAGCCACGATTTCACTGCACATTTTTTCAATTTCTTGTCTGTTTGCTACATCTTTAATCAAAGCTGCAAGCAACGGATGGTCAGGAGCGATTGCAACAAAGGTGTCGGCAAAACAAGGTTCAAAATGTGCTGAAAATGTTTCAAGACTTAAATTCATATCTTTAACAGGAGACGAGAAAAGTAAACCAGTACTTTTTCCAATCCAGTTTTTTTGCATCAATTTAACTTTTTCTGGCCAATCAAGTGTATCAAGACCCTGAAGTAATTTTTCTGCATACTGAGTAATTTTTAAAACCCACTGTCTGACTTTTTTAGGCTCAACGTGTGATCCACAACGTTCACAACCACCATTGACCACTTCTTCATTTGCAAGACCAGTCAAGCAAGAAGGACACCAGTTAATGTCTGACATCGTTTCATACGCAAGACCGCGTTTAAACATCTGAACAAAAATCCACTGCGTCCATTTGTAATAATTTGGATCGGTTGTGTTTAATTCTTTTGACCAATCATAAACTGCGCCAATTTGCTTAAGTTGCTGTTTAAATGTTGCGATATTTTTATCGGTTGCAGCTTTTGGATGCTTACCTTCTTTGATTGCTGCATTTTCTGCAGGAAGTCCAAACGCATCCCAACCCATAGGGTGCAGCACGTTGTAGCCTTGTAAAACTTTCATCCGCGCGTACACATCAGAGAGTACATAACCTCGCCAGTGACCAACATGCAGGCCTGACCCAGATGGATAAGGAAACATATCTAAGCAATAATATTTTTTTCCTGTGTTTTTTGGATTGACAACTCCGTAGGGTTGTTTGCTCCAGTGGTCTTGCCACTTTTTTTCAACATCTTTAAAGTCGTATGACATGTCAGACCTTTTGTGTTTACAGTACATTTTTCATCAATATTTTTTAGTATACTAAGGTATCGCAAAATCACAAAAATATTGATTTTCAGTCCGTTACAGCTTAAGGTAAATAGTTCAAAAGCGATGGAAAAAAAGAGCAGTAAAATAGTTCATCATTTCACGGCAATCAAAGGACTCGCATGCAAAATACCCCCATACATAAAGAAAATTTACAATTAGGCCATGTACAACCGATTCATCTAAGTGAAGAAATTTTAGTCATACGAAGGTCAGCTCTTTTTGAGCACATTGCACCTTGGTATGGCATTAACACACAAGCTTTTGATGCTTGCATGCAGTCTATACAAAACAATATAACCTTCATTCCGCGATCACATGCAGAAACAAATCCTTCATACAAACAAATTATTCCGTACATAATTTTTATATTCGATCAAAAAATATTTGTGATGCAAAGAAAAGCAACAGCTTCTGAGCAAAGACTTGCGAGTAAATACTCTCTTGGCATCGGAGGCCATGTACGCCAAGAAGACATCACCGATGGCGACATTTTCACGTGGGCACAGCGAGAATTTCAAGAGGAAGTGGAGTACGACGGACTTCAAAAAATGAGCAAAGTTGGCATTTTAAATGATGATTCAAGTGACGTTGGGAAAGTACATCTTGGCATGGTACTTTTAATCAAAGGAAATTCAGAACTTATTTCTATCAAAGACGAACACAAAAGTGGCATGCTGCTTTCTTTAGATGAGTGCATGGCGCTTGCTCCACAGATGGAAGCATGGAGTCAGATTTGTCTAGAATTTATACAGCAAACAAAATTAATTTAAAAATCGGGAAGGAGCCAGTGATTAACTGGCTCCTGTCACACCACCATACGTACCGATCGATACTATGCAATTCTTATCTATTTCTTAATATTTCCTTATGCTATTGCATCAGCTACAAATTTAACAACTTCTAATGTACGATTAAGCTGTTGCTGCATTTCTGTTTTTTTAGCTTGTTTTTTTTGTCTTTCAATAGATTGCAGCATGTCAACAACTTCAAGAACATTAGAAATTTTATTTTTATCAACTGTTACTAGAGTGTCTGCTTTTTGAGCTTTTTGTTGCGCTAAATCTTGGACAACTTCAACAACTTTAAATAGATCTGTTGAATGTTTTGGTGATTGCGCCTGTTGCAACGGAATTTCATGATTTTTATATAAAATCACAAAATAATCTAACGGTTTAAACCGTAAAGATTTCTGTAATTTTTCTGATTGAAACATGAAGTTTTTTGAATCTGGATAAAAAAGAGGATAAAACAATTTACCAATTTTAGTGTTATCACCGCGAGCTTGTTGCAATAAACTTTTAAATCTGTTTGCTGAGATATCAGATGATTTTTGGCTTATTACCATATCAATTATATTGTCTTGATTTTCTTCTTCGATATCTTGCTCTTCTAATTCTTGATTGTTTAAATCCAACACCTCTGCTTCTTGTTTTGCTAACTCAGCAAGCTCTTTATATGACTGAGGAATTACCAGCTTTTCATCTACCGGTAGGTTTACAATATCTTTATTGTTCAAAGAGCATAAACATCCTCCCTTTTTTATAGTTCTGGCAGCAAGCTGTGCAAGATCTCCGTAGGATTGAGGAACATAATCCAAAGCAAGCAGTATATCATGTGAGAAAACTCTCTTTTTTTCATGATCATATACATAATCTTGTCCGGTCCCATAAACATAAAGATCAAGTTTAATATCAAGGTTTTGAGTAAACCATTGTAAAAAATCAATCAATAATTCTGAAGTGTCCGCAGCATTGCTATATAATAAATTTGATGTTTCTTTAAAAAACACTAAATGTGAATGAACAGGTTGTTTTTCAACAGTAGTCCTTCCCAAGCCTCCACTATGTTTAAAAATATAGTCTCGCAAGTCTGTATCTATTAAATTAACTTGAAGATGAATATCCTTAATTTTTTGCTTGCGTAATTCTTGCACAAATTCAGTTAGTACATAAAGGTCTACAAATAACCCTCCACTTGCAAAACTACCCCATACAAAGGGTTGATTTGAATCTTTTTGCTTATAAAGAGTAACCGCTTGTTTAACAATTTTTTTTGAAAAGAAAACGTATACTTCACAAGGCATGCAGCCGCATACATCAAATAGCGCAAAGGGATGATCATTAATCACATTAAAATCTTCTGGATTTTCTACAGCCTTAGATTCACGCAATATACCTTCTGGATCATTTAAAAGTTTTTCAGTAAGAAGCTCTGTTGAAAACGCTTCAGAAATTGGCACTTGATACAAAGAAGCCAATGAAAGCTTAAGGCCAAGAAGATTTTTTTTCTCCATAACCAAAAGCGCATCTTCTTCAGAACAGATCACACTCTCACTCAATAAATATAGACACAAAGTGAATATGTTTACTTTTTTAAAATAATTCATTTTTTCCTCTTTTTATAAGACAAATAAATCAATCAATACGCGCAGAACATAATGTTTATGATCAGATAAATATTATACTCAGCCAAGATACGGTCGTGCCCTTTCTGAGCACACTAAAAAGGGCTCGCAAAAGGAGCCCTTTTTTAATACTAAAATTTTGGTTGTATGTTATTTGCAACCACAGCTACCGCTTTTGCCGCAACCACATGTGCATCCGCCACCACATTTCATTAAACGACGTATGACATAAAAAACTACTAAAGCTACAACGCCAAGCACAATGTACTGATGCATAGGTGACATGTTATGCCAGTGAGCCATAACCATATCGCGCCATCCCATCTCTACTCTGCTTGGTACAGACTCAACTTCTTGCAAAAATTCTTCGCTAAATGATTCTGGAGCTGGAGCTAATATTTCTTCTGAAGCACGCATTACAATTGAACTTGATAAGATTGAAACTAATAATTTTTTCATACTTGAACCTTTTTTTAAAGAAAAAATGAGATGAAGCCATTGTATTCATGAATTTAAAAAACTGTCAAAAAATTTATTGCCATAGTTTATAATTTAAAACTGCACTAACTTAAATCAACGGCAATATTGTCTTTTGAAAATTCTTTAAAAAATGGCTGCTGCTCAAAAGACTGTTGACCCAACAGGTCGTATAATTTTTGACCTATGCGTATATTTTGTAAACCAATGCACTCAACAAGAAAATAATCTCCTACCTGCGTCACCTGTGAGAGTGGCGATAAATCTATAGACGCCAAGCTAGAGCAACCATAAAGAAAATAATTGCCTACCTGCGTCACCTGGGAAAATGGCAATAAATCTATAGACCTCAAATTAGAACAGCCACAAAGAAAATAATTGCCTACATACGTCACCCGTGAGAGTGGAGATAAATCTATGGCTTTCAAACGAGAACATTCATGAAGAAAACAATCTCCTACCTGCCTCACCTGTGAGAGTGGCGATAAATCTATAGACGCCAAGCTAGAGCAACCATAAAGAAAATAATCTCCTAGAGTCTCAATATTTCTTCCCACCACAGCAAGATGTTTAACTGATTCTGGCAGATAGAAATAGTTTTCAATTCAAAATATCATCAATATGCTGATATTGATTTAACGCATTAATGAAATCTAGTTCTATTGATTGTTTATATATATCTACTGCTTGAGAATTACTTGAATCATTTTTAAATGTTTTTTTCATATAAACATATGGCTTTTTGGCAACACGCAAGACACTATCTAAAAGGCCTAAACGTATATTGTGCTGGCCTACTTTATTTGAAATATCAGGATTATTTGCATCCAAATTAAGCGCAACTTCATCAGTCAAATTATCATACTCTGCCGCTAACCATGCTGGCAAATTGGAACAAGCAAATTCAAAGACTGCTTGATCACGTAACTGAAATGACCTTATCCATTCCTCTATTCGATCTACATCTTCTTTTAAAAGCCCTAACTCTACAAAGCCTTTTTCCTTTGTTTCGGGCGTTATCAAATCAATAAACTCGCCAGTTCCTGTTGTTAGGTAGGTCCAATAATCTAAGGCCAACCTTTCTACATACCCTCTCTTTACAGGTTTTGCTGTATCAGTAGCAACTAGTTTTGAACCATAATGAATCGGCTTAGAAATTATTGGGAACAGCTGTACTGCACATGCACCAAAAGCTATCTGTAAAAATATAATTTTTTTCATAAAGTTTGCTCCTTTTTTATAAATTAAGACCGTTCAACACGCTGAGATAATTAATAAGCAGCATCAACGAATTTATTCATACGATAAATTTTATATCATCATGAGCAACGAGTCGATAATCACCTTTTAAACCAATTTTAATACCAATGGATCCCATTTTGCCTTTTGCTACAGCGTACCGTACATGAACTTTTGACGATTCAGCAACCTGAGGGAAATTTAACCACATCGAAATATAAAATGGTCCTTCGTACCCTTCTTCA
>JAPLIQ010000017.1 GCA_026389025.1 Candidatus Babelota bacterium | reverse complement strand
GAAGATGATGGAACAATTAATTCATCAGCTTCGATACAATTAAATTCACCGCATGGTTGTATAATTTTTAAAGGATCAATGCCCCAGACTGTTAAGATTTCTTTAATATATGGTTTATTGTCATAAGGTTTTTCATAAGGAATGTAGAGATAATCATAATCTACGCCCATCAATTCAAGTATTGCAAGCCGCCCCAATAGATCTACTAAATAGTGAGCATAATTTTCAGAGCCTCGACGAGTAATAACAGCTACTCTTCCTGAAACTTTTCGTGGGTTAGAAAAATATCCTTGATCAGACCAATGATTTATTAAATTGAACGCATATCTTAACCATTGGCATTGTTCATTAAATTCACGTAGCAGATAACTTTTTGTCGGCAAGCAATCTAACATAAAATTCTATGTTTTTTAATTTAATAATGATGAAACTGTATCAGATTTGGGGTAGGTTGTTTTTTATTACTTTAAAAAAAGGTTCTTTCTATGTTTACAAAAAAACAATTTTCTATTGCCTTAGGACTTTTGTGCGTGGTGCCATTTGCTTCATATGCCTTCTGGGGAAACGCAGAAGATGTTAACGCGCCGTCAGTTGAAATTACTCAAGACGCTTTTGAAAAAGAAGTTTTGTTCAGTGATCTTCCGGTGATCTTGGACGTGTATGCTGAGTGGTGCTTTCCTTGCCAAATATTAAAGCCTATGTTTGCGCAAGTGGCCCATGATTTTAAAGACTCGTGCAAGTTGGTAAGTATCGATTATCATAAAAATCTTGAATTGACTTCAACTCTTGCCATTCGATGTTTTCCTACCATGCTTGTTTACCGCAAAGGAAAAATCGTTCAAAGATTTGAAGGCTTTCCTGGAAGCAAGCAAGATTTGGAAAAGTTTGTTCAAGAGGTCGTAGGCAGAGGTACAGGCAGCGCTGCGCAAAATTAAGTCATACAAATTATTGTGAAAAAAACACACAAAAAAACAGGAGGCGTAAGCCTCCTGTAGAGTATATGTTCAATTATTAAGCTTAGTGATTAACTAGGCAATAATTTCATTTGAAGTTGGAGCAACAGGGTTTTCATAATTTTTAATTGTTGTCAAAGCATCTCTATATTTATCATACCCTTTTACCTGCATACCACCACGTTTTTTGTTTTTACAAACATCGATATTATATTTAGCTACTTTAGTTCTATAGTTAGCGACTTCTAAGAGTGCAGAACTATAATTATTAAAATCTTTAGTTAATCTACACTGACGAGCTTTTGGTGAGTCTTTTTTCCAAATACCATGACCATCACGTCCTAATCGTTGAGTTTGTTTTTTCTGTACTCCGCCACCATCTTTACCAAGAATAGGTGTGGCTGTAGCATCAAGTATAAATGGTCCAGGCTGCTCTGAGAATATATCAGAAGCATCTAGATAAACTGGCTGAGTAGGTCCAAAGCTATCCGTAGTATGAGGCCCGGCGCTATAAACATCAGATGCTCCAGGGTTTTGAAAAATTCCACCGCGGTTACTTCCTGGTCGATTGCTGTAAACCATAGGATTACTTGCTGCGCCACCGCGTCCAGTAGGCAAAGCTACAGATGACATCAGTGTTGCTAAGGCAATTAAAGATAATTTTTTATTTGTACTCATTATTTTGGTCCCCTTTTTTAGGATTACTTATATGCTTTTACCCTTACAAGGTAGCATAAAAAAGCCTTTGAAATAAAGGGTTTTGGGGTTATTTTTTGATTTCTATCTGCTGGTGAGTTTATCCGAGTAGTTAGTGATGCAAAATGACCTGGTTTTTAGGGGTGAAAATGGGCAAATTTGGCTTTACTCTGTATTTTTTCAGGACAAAGCTGTAGGGTGTATTCATTCATTTTCACTGTTATTTACTGTTCTAAACTTTAGGAATCATATGTTGAGCCAAAAAATATCTGCCTATTTCTATATTTTAATTGGTCTACTTTTAATCATTGTCGTTGGTGGCGAGCTACTGCTTAAAATACTGGGTATCCTAATTGGAATCATATTTTTAACTCGAGGCCTTGCCAAACTTGGCGCGCTTCGGGTAGCATCTCACATGAATTCTAGATTTTTCTCAGATGATGATAACCGTCAATAATTTTTTATTTTTATAAAGGAGTCTTGGTATGAATTTTTCTTTAGTTAAAGATGCAAGTAAATTTGCTTACAATGAGTTGTATAAAAACACAGAATCATGGTTCATGCTTTGTTTGAAAGTAGTTTTGTTGGTGTTTGCTATGATAATAGGGACGATACTTATTGCAGTGCCAGTTTTATTGGTCTTTGCTAATGCAATAGGTGAAGGTGGTGGAATAAAGAATGTTGGCAAGATTATTAATGTTATCACGATTATTTTAGTAGCTGTTATTGGAATTTTTATGGCGCTTGTAAAAATCATCAACATTGCATTTATTCCATTTGCTAACGCATTCGATGTAGCTCAAGGCAAACCAATGCGAAAATTTGAAAACAAAATGACATCATCTGCTTTGCTGCTTGCTACAGTGCTCACAGTATTGGCAGTTCTTTTCGGTTTAGTACTGTTGATCATTCCTGGAATTATTTTTTTAGTTCGTTTTTCTTTAGCGCCGTTTATTATTATCGATGAAAGATGTGGAGCAATGGAGGCAATGTCTAAAAGCTGGAAGCTTACGAAAAATAATCTTGCAGTTTTGTTTCCGGTTATTGTGTGGACGGGGATATTGCGGTGCATTCCAATCATAAATGTTCTTGTTTATCTTTTTCCATTTAACGATTTAACAATGTCGTATGCTTACGTTTCGCTTAAAGAAAAACAATAATAACTGACCAAGGATAATTGACATAAAAGCCTTTTTTGTTTTAAGGTGGACTTGGTATCAAATATCTGTTTTTCCAAAAAGGAGTCTTATGATCAATAAGAAATTTTCTCTAGAGTCTGCCTATAGCGTTGGCTCAAAGATCGTCTTCAATTATTTTTTCTTTTTCTTTATTTCCATAGTTATCAGCTTAGTTGCATGCGCAGCTTATTTGGCAGCGCTTGGAATTATTGATTTCTTGGCGCTACGTCATCACATTGCAGCATTGCTCAACATGTTCCAGCATGTTTCAACAGAAGCAACAGGACCTTTGCATTATGCAGGAACAAGCATTCAAGAAGCTATCAGATCTGTATTGCCTGCTGATGTGGCAAACCAAGTGGCTGGTCGCGATGTCGTGTCATTTGATCTTTCTGGCTCTGAATGGAAAGTTATTTTTTCTTGGCTGCTACCAACTGCAATCGTTTTAAAAATGTTTCTTGATTTGATTTTTATCGGTTGGACTAAAATTGCTCTTGATCTTGATGCAAAAAAACAAGTTTCTTACCGATATATTTTTGAATTTTATTATTTAGTTCCACGTGTATTTATCGTGAACTTAATTGTTGGATTAGTAACAATGGCTGGAGCGTTGCTGTTTTTACTTCCTGGTATTTTCATGTTCCAACGTTTACGTTTTGCTCGTTATTTTATTATCGATAAAAACTTAAGCATTGTGAAAGCTCTGCAAGCAAGCTGGCTGCTCACAGAAGGGTCAGTGGTTCATTTGTTTGGATTTACACTGATTTCTTTTTTAGTTAGAAGCTTGGGACATCTTTTAGTCGTTGCAAACTTCTTTATCGTACCTGCTACCCTTCTTTATGGACTAGGTTCTGTGAACCAAATTAAAAAACAGATACCCCTCGATACAAAATCGCAAGCGATTTCACTCGGGGCGAACGACAAAAAAGAATAAACTATAAAACTGTCGTTCGTCTCGAGTGTTTTGCTTTAGCAAAATGTATCGAGAGAGGTGCCTTGTAAAAATTGGTTCACAGAGGCTAATTGTTGTTTGAAATGTTATATGTGAATGCCTTCATGCTCTCTACCTGCAGGTTTTTCTTGGTCGAGCTGCTGTCTCATTTTTTGTTCGTGATGTATTTCAAGCTCTCTCATCAATGCTTCATGCTGTAATCTTTGTTGCTCAGGATTAAACTTTTGCAACGGACGCTGCTTATCTGGTTCGTTTATCTGATCATCTGCTTCGATTGATGGATCACCTTGATTATGTCCTATTTTAATATGAATTCCTTCATGTGGAGTCGCTAGTCCTGATAAGCTCGATTTCAAACTGTTTAAAGTTTCTTTGCTTTGCTCATCAAGATTTTGCAGGCACGCTTGCTCAAAGTTTTCAATATTTTCAGCTGTTAGCATTTTTTTATCTACCAACTTTCCAATTGATGTCATAATCATATGCTTGAAAGAGTCACCAATTTCTGGGTTGTCTATTTTTATAATTTTTTCAAAATTCGACATCATGTCCGACACTTTGCTTGCCGTTACAAGATTTTCGTTAACCAAATAATCCATAATATGAATAGAGGTTCCTTTTGAATACATTTCAATTTGGCTATCAGAGCTACTGTTATTTATACCATTTTCAATAATTGACCATGCTTGATCAATATACTTTTCTGTAATAAGTTTTTTGCCGGTTAGCTGCTGAAGAAGCGTAGCCCCTATTGAAACAGTTGGAAAATCTGAGCTTGCTGTTGTTTGTTCAATAATTGATAGCAATGTTGATACATATTCGGGCTGGATTAAATCGACTTTGTTTGCTAGCGTGTTGAATAATTTTAGCACCTCGATATTGTTTATATTTTTGCTTACTAATGAAAGTATTTTTGATACTTGCTCTGGAGTTTTTATAAAATCTTGATTTATTAAATTTTCAACCTTAGAAAGCGCCAACGCTCTAATATCCTGGTTTGAATTGTTTATATTTAGTTCTGCTAAAGAAACAGCATTTTCTATAGATAACAGATTTGCTTTGATTAATGTTTCTACGTTTTCCAATACAAGATTTGTTTTATAAGAAACATCATGTGTATGCATTATTCCTAAAAGAAAATCTCCAAGTTGAGCTGTCGCAATAAGAGAGGCAAAGTTTTCTACTATAGCGTTTAAAAAGACAGAAGTTTCATCAAAAGAAAGACTTAATAACAATGATTTTAGGTACTCTTTGTCATTGTCGTTTAATAAATCCCAATCAAGAAGCATTCTGACAGAGGTTGTAAATCTCATGTTAAGATCAAGCGAAGGAACCATATTATATATTCGTGCGGTTTGAAATTCTTTAGGCAACTGCTCAGCATTTTTTAATCCTGAAGAAATTATTTGTGCAATCATGGCTTCCGAAGTTGTACTTTCTACAACAAGGTCAACATTAATGGTTTGGTCACTGCTCACGCTAATGTTTCCATGTTTTTTTTCATATAAATTAATAGAAAACTCTCCAACTGTCGTTTTGACTGCAATATCAATAGACTTTGCTTGATCAAGCTCTGTTATAGCAGCAGGGTCCACTGTCCAATTAAACTTTTCACAAATTTGATCAAAATATTTTGATACAAAGTCAGGTTCAAATATTTGCTCAAGATTTGAGTACAGATTTAAATCGAATATATGATTTAACCCTGTAACAAGATTGAGAGAATTTGGCATCATTTCGCAACAAGTAAGCTCTGAGTCTTTTGGCACCAGTAAATAAGTACGGTCGCCAACCTTTTTTTGAGCTAACGTGTAACTCTTTGGGCCAACTTGCAGTGAGTACGGCTCGTATTGCACGCCATCTATTTTAATTTCCCCATCCGTAGTTGTTGCAAAATTGTGACCTGACGGAATAACTCCATCGCACAGATTTGAAATATCCATTGCGTTACCTGAATTCGTACCAATTTGCGCATAGACACAACCAGGAACATTTTCGATAACCTGCGCCCACGCCTGATGGACTTTGCTATTTCCAACTTCTGCTGATTTTGAATTAAGACCATCAGAGTTGTAAAAATTTTCAACGCTTGTATTCAGTGATAAACCTTGAGGAGCTACCCCAACTTTTCCTTCAGATTGTTTATAGGTAACGATGTTTGCAAGCATGCGCATTGTGGTGTCCATGCAATCAGCAAAAGGTATGCCCTTGTAAGTTGCTTCTTTGTTATCAACAATTTTTGGCAAAGAAGAACCATACTTTTCTTTGAATATACAAGCTGAAATCAAATCTCCCATTTCTCTAAATTGAGTTGATTCTGTTTTTGCAGCAAGAATTTGCTCAATGTCTTGCGCGCTATATTCTTCTTCTGGCAAAACAAAGTCAGGCGCATCGCTGCCTAAAAATCCTTTGAAATAATTTTGTAAATCTTCTCTAGTGTCCGATTTGACCAGTAAATAACTGAGCAACAAATCTTGTGTTGTATTTTCTGCGTAGGCTCTATTTGGTCCTGTTGATTCTTTCAGCGAACCAGCAATAGCGTCAACAAAACTATTCCACTTAAGCACTCTCCCTTTTTCATTTTTAAAACCGAGACTGCTCAGCATGGTAACTAAGCTTGATCTCATTGTTCTATCTACGTAGTCAGATGGTGATTCTGTTTTAGTTTTATCAAGAGTTTTTTGCAGAACGCTTTTTTCTAATTTAATGGCAGAGATTCTTGCTTTGTCAGCTGATTTTGCTTCTTGCTCTAAAGCTTTCATTTTTGCTTTTATTTCTATTTTTTCTTGTGCTTGCTTTGCTGGCAAATCATCAATGTTTTTAAGCAAATTCATTGAGTCTTGAATGATTTTCAAAATTTTACCGATGTGCTCTGGCTTGAGTTGACGAACTGGATTGTCTGGCGCATTCGTCCTTTTAAATGAACCACGAACGATATGAAACATTTCCATTATCAAGTCTTCTGTTGCACTATTTTTTCTTGATTTCATACTAGCAACGAATTTTGCAAACTCAGGGTTCTCTTGCATCGCATTAGGATTTTTTTCTAAAATTTCATCAATTTGTTTTTTTTGAAACTGAGGAGACATTCTGTACAACTGCTCTGCTATCCCTCCTTCTAAAGATGCAAGGCCCATCACCGGGCTGTAGCCTGCAGGAACAATCGTATGCGTTCCTTTCAGAAGCTTAATATTTATCGATTGAATGTGCTGACCGCACAAGGTGCCAACTAAAACAATTACTATTTTTTTCATATTTTACCCTTATTTTACAATCCTTTGTTTTTATCACTGTAAGGAATGTCAAAACAAAAGTGCAAGATATGGGATTAAATTTAATTTGAATTCGATAATAGATTTCATTAACAACACAAGAATTTATTTCTTCATCCCGCCGCTGTGCACGGCATAGCTGCAAGCGACGGCTGGAGGGATCCATGTGCTGAAGATTATTAAAATTTTTTTAAAATATCAGATATCCAGACGATTGTTTCGAGCCAACGTAGTCCCTTTTAAAATGTTTCTCAATTTCTTTAAGGTCCATGCCCCATACTGTTGGTCTGCCATGCGGGCAACAAAACCGATTTTCTGTTTTTAAAAGTTCTTTGATGACATTATCCATCTGTTCATGATTTAAAGAGTCACCAGCTTTGCACGCGGCTTTGCATGATTTTTCAGCCAGGATTTTTTCATGAAGCTTTGTAAACAATTCATCATGATCAATGCTGTGATTTTGCGTAATCCATGCAAGAGCCAGATGTATTATTTCTTGCACAGCCTGTGCCTGCATTTGCACTGGTGTTGCTTGGATGATAAGTTCAGTCTGGCTAAACGCTTCAAACTCTATGCCATGTTTGTAAAAAAGTTTTTCATAAGCGGTGATCTGTTCAATTTCCGACGCGCTTAGCTTGATGATATGAGGAAACAAAAGTCTGACGGTAGCAGTTTCGTTGATATTTTTTTTGAACTGCTCATATAAAATCCGTTCATGAGCTGCGTGTTGATCGATCAAGATTAACTGATTGTTTTTTTCCAGCATGATGTAGGTTTTTTTAAATTGTCCCACGATTGAGTATGGTTCTTGCTCGTAGATAGATTTGTTAACCTCTGGTGCAGAAATTGGAATTGTTTGAATAATCTCTTCCTGGATTCCCGCCTGCGCGGGAATGACAGAAGGTGCGTATGAGAATTCGCTGGACACGTTTGGTGTAAATTCCACGTCATCCTTGAGCTTGTCTCGAGGATCCAGCATTAATAATCTGTCAGTCTTCATATCTCTAAATGGAGAAGAAAAAACATTATCTTTCGCTATATCGAGCCTCGCAAATGAAGAAGCATTATCCTCCCTCTCTTCGTCCTCGGGCTTGACCCGGGGACCCAGTATTTTATTTTCAAAAGCAGAAGAAAATTCCTCTGTCTGCGTAAAAAACTGATATGGCTTATAAAAAGTTTGCGGAGCGACATCAAAAGCTTTACTCACAGGAGCCAGACTGCTGCTTACAAAATTGCTCAATGTTTTTTGTACCGCTTCCTGAATAACTCGTTGCACAATGCCAGGATGTAGAAATTTTACCTCTTCTTTTTTTGGATGAACGTTGATGTCCACTTGCGCAGGGTCAATGGTGATAAATAAAAATGCAGCAGGATATTTTTGAGCTGGAAGGACACCATCGTAACCTTTGATGAGACCTTTGGTAATTTCGATATTTTTAACCCAGCGATTATTGACGAAGGTAAAAATTTGTCCGCGATTAAAACGGTAATAATGTGGCGTTGAAATAGCGCCAGTAACAGAAATAGTTTTTTCTTCTTTTGGTTCAAGGTCTATTAAATGTTGATCAAGGTTTCCACTCCATAACTGAGCGCATCGATCTTTAATGTTACTTTTCGTTGGAGGGCAATTGTATGATAAGTGCCCGTTGTGAAATAATTTAAAATGTATGTTGGGGTACCTGAGGCAAAATGCCTGAAATATTGAAACAATTAAATTCCATTCGGTGTCGTCACTTTTCAAAAATTTTTTACGAGCTGGAATTGATGCAAAAAGATCGGTGATCGTTAGAGTTGTTCCTGTCTGCCTTGCAGCCACGGTTTCAGTTATAACTTTTCCTTCATGGAGCACCAGATGGGTCGCACTTTTTTCCTCATCCGTTTTGGTTATAAGCTCAACATGACTGACTGATGCGATGCTTGAAAGGGCTTCTCCGCGAAAACCATAGGTGACGATGTTTTGCAAGTCATGAACCGTTGAAATTTTGCTTGTTGCGTGATGAGCAAAGCACAGCATGGCGTCGTCAGGGGACATGCCGGATCCATTATCCGAGATGCTAATTTCGTCTTTGCCGGCAGATCTGGCATGAATCGTGATGGTGCTAGCCTTTGCGTCAACGCTGTTTTCGATTAATTCTTTTATGATGTGAGCCGGTCGCTCAATGACTTCGCCTGCGGCGATTTTGATAGCTTCTTGAGGATCTAGAATTTTTATTGTTTGTGCCATGTTGAATTCTTTTAGGTGAAAGTGGAAGATATATTTTTAGTGTACCGATAAATTTGTGTAACGAAAGTACAAAGGGCTATCTTTTGACTTTTTTTATTGAAATTTTATGTTTTATCTGTGCAATATTCAATCTACGCGGTAAGCTATAGTCAATATTGAAGAGTATTTTTTATGTTTTTGGCATAAAAAGCTCTAGATTTGAAGGTTCTGTTATGTTTTTAATTATTTTATTGTACGCAGTATTTTCTGCTATGACGTTTATCAACAGTTCGTTGATAGCCACAAACCCGTATCCATTTTTCGTTGGCATGCTTCGAGCTCTTGGCAGCAGTGCTATTTTGCTCAGCTACTCGTGGGTTTTCTTTCGAAAAGAAACTGTACAGTTTTCACTGCCAAAGCGCGGATGGAAGCTACTTCTGACCTATGGCATTTTGATTCATGCCTTTGTGATGTGTGGTTTTTCCTATGCGGTTCAGTACGCTGACCCAGTCTCGATATGTTTTATTGTTGCATCAGGCCCATTTCTTACCGCAATTATTCAATATTTTCGCAAAGAAGAGTATTTGACCTATAAAAAAACAATAGGACTGTTGGTTGGCTTTTTAGGACTACTTCCGATTTTGATGATCTCTGAGCATGCCGTTACTGCTGGATCAAGGGCTCCTGGCCTGGTTTGGTGGGGCAATTTAATAGCTTTTCTTTCTATGTTAGTTTTTTCTTACGGATGGATCGTTTTAAAGCAGTTTTTAAAAGAGTTTTCTCATCCTATCCAGCTTATCAATGGGATTGCTATGCTGGTTGGTGGCCTCGTTTCAGCTGTTTTTGTGATCTTTGTCCATGGTTTCAGCGTCTTTTCTTTAACCTTTTCATACGATTTTCCGACATTAATGATGGCATTTTTGGCATCGAGTTTGTTGACCTACATGCTCTACGTCTATCTTTTAACCAAGTATTCCCCAACGTTTATATCCTTTGCGGGTTTTCTAGAACCAGCATTTGGGCTCTTTTATGGAGCAGTTTTCATGGGGTACGCAGTGACTGGAAATGCGCTTTTTGCGCTCCTAGTGCTTTTTGCAGGTCTTTATATCTTTTATTTAGAAGAATTAAAAAACACCCCTACCTTTTGACCCCTTGATACTGATCAGATAGACTATTTATAGTTTAAAAGTTCAAGAAATCATGGAGGTTTTTATGAAAAAATTATTATTAGCCATTACGGCAATTATCTGTATCAATGGCCAAGCACAAGCTTCTTGGGCTGCGGCTGCAAGAATGGGTGTTGGAAGTTTCTTTGGTTCAGTGCCACTTATCGGCGCAATCGTGTACCAAGGAAATAAATTAGCATCTATAGGTTGTGACACAAATCAATCGATACTGGCTGCAACTAATTCAGGAAACAGCATGATCCAAGAGATTGGAAAAGCGACTGCAGAACTGAATAAATTTACTCCAATTATGGCTATGCCAGTTCTTCAAAATAAGAGCGCTATGGGATGGACAGGTTGGGCTATGTCTAGCTCAAAAGACTTTATGTCGCATGTGATCTCTACAGTACTTACTACGATTGCTATCCAACTAATGATGAACGCTGCTATGAACGCTGCAACATCGATGATTCAGGAAGATAACCCTGAAGCTAAACCTACTCCAGCGCAAGCAAAACCAATTGTGCTTCCGGTAAAAAAGTAACGCTTTTATAAAGTATAAATTCTTAACTTAAAATTTAAAATGGTGCCCTAAGAAATTAATCTAGGGCACCATTTTTTTACGTTTTTTTACACCAGATTGTCCGCCAGTTACCAAAACAGTCTTTTTGGGCTGTGGCATCCCAGCCAGCAGACTCGGCCAGTGTGAGCGCGGCGTCTTTATGATATTGGTCAATTTCGATAGCAAGCTGGCAGGGTAGTGACGTTGATGGATTTAAAAATAAGGCTGAATTTTTTAGAATTTTTTCAATAATCTCCAGGCCTTGATCTGGAGCAAAGAGTGCTTGTGGATCTTCCCAATTTTTTACTTGTGGCGACAGTGTTTGTGCCATGTCAGGATTGATGTAGGGAGGGTTTGAGACAATTAAATCAAAGGTTTGATTATTTATGAGCGCGGAAAACAGATCAGACTGCAAAAAGGTAAAGTTTGATATGTTATTTTTTTCAGCGTTGCTTTTAGCGAGCCGTAAAGCTTCAGGATTTATATCAAGCGCTGTTACATGGGCCTGCGGAAAACCATAAGCAAGGGCAAGAGCGATGCAACCAGACCCTGTTCCAATATCTAAAATATTTTTTATTTCTTTTTCATGCGGTTTGAGCGCTTGGATTACATTATGCACCCACTCTTCAGTTTCTGGTCGTGGAATTAAAATTGGTGGGGCAACATCTATGGTTAAATCTAAAAAAGGCACAAAGCCAAGTAGATATGCCAGTGGCATATGATCAACTGTTAATTTTAAGATGCATTCTTGCAGAATTATTTGCTGCTGGGGGGTAAGTGTGTGTAAAAAGAGTAATTCTTCCTTGCTTTTACCTGTGACATGCTCAAGTAGCCACCAAGCTTCTTGGCTTGAAAGATTCGTTTTAGAAATAATTTCTTTGATTATAGGCTTCATACATTTAGCACTCACAGCAACAGCAAAAAAAACAATTTAATAATCTGCGGTTACGAGTACGGCTTTCAGCTTGAGGATTTGCAATAGGAGCTTGAGCTATCGGTTGAGTAGGATCAGTAGTGCCAATTATTGCAAAAGTTAGATAATTATTGCCAGCCGCTTCTTGCGTATAATAGGTAGATGTACCGCCAGCTAAAGGAGTTGTAAGGTCATTTGATGTCTGGCTTGCAGCAGTATTGTCGGGAGCTTGAGGATTGTATCCACGTGGCGGGTAGCCAACAACTGTCCCGACAACAGGCTCTATAAAATCTCTTCTACCTTCTAGTACTTCAGCTGTTATAACAGGGGACCAAGAAGAGTAACAAGCTATAGAAATATTTAAGCTAAGTAGTAAAAAATAGTTTTTTATATATATCTTCAAAACAATTTCCTTTCTCTCTCGTCGTCCTCGGGCTTGACCCGGGGATCCAGTTATTAAAAGCGTTGAGTCATTATTTACTGATGCTTATGTGATTGAAGCTTAACTTCACCCAATAAATTTTGAATGTAAAGTTCTGGATTAAATGGAGTCATGTCGTCGATATGCTCTCCCCAAGAAAGATAAGCAATTGGAATTGAAAGTTCTTGCACAATCGAAAAGACGATTCCGCCTTTAGCGCTGCCATCTATTTTGGTTAAAACAATTCCATCAAGCGCGGTAGACTGATGAAATATTTGTGCTTGATGAAATGAATTTTGTCCGAGCATTGCGTCAACAGTCAGAAGCGTGCATACGATATGATTTGGTAATTGTTTGGTGATAATTCTTTTTATTTTTTCAAGTTCCTTCATCAGCGAATCTTTAGTCTGAAGGCGACCAGCAGTGTCTATAATTAATGCGTCAAAATTTTGATTTTTGAACTGCTCGCAAGCATCAAAGGTGACTGATGCTGGATCTTGGTTTGGTCTGCCTATGATCAGACTAGCCCCTGCTTTTTGCGCCCAGATAGTAAGTTGCTCTGGTGCTGCTGCGCGAAAAGTATCAGCGGCTGCAATCAAACATGATTTTTTTTGCTTTGCTAGAAAGTGAGCTAGTTTTCCAGCAAACGTTGTTTTGCCACTGCCATTAATTCCGACTAAAAGAAAAATAGTAGCTTGAGGAAGTGGTTTATTTTTAGAGAGTAAAAGTCCCAATTCTTGGTGCAATATTTTTTTTACATCGCTGCCTTCTTGAAGTGAGCCAGCTTCATATGCGCTCTGTAAGTGCGTAATAATTTTTTTAGTTGGAGCTATGCCGGTATCAGCCTTGATTAAAAGTTCTTGAATTTGATCGATGGTTGATTGGTCAATTGATTTTTTTTCAAAAATTGATTGCAGTTGCGAGGTAACTGCAGAGTAAATATTTTTGAGTTTTTCTTTAATAAATTGAAACATGGTATCAGCCTTTTCTCGTTTTCCTCGACCACGATCGAGGATCCAGGTTTTTAAAAATGTTTTTATCCGAACAAATCAAAATTCAAAGGAATGATTTTCAAGTACCCTGGATCCTCTGGTCAAGCCAGAGGAAAGCGGGGAGGGGCATTTATTTGCTTAGATGAGCTTGCGTTAATGTAAAAACAAGTTCATTAACCAATATTTTTTAACTTTGAACGTAGGTCTATTTTTAGTATCCCACATATTTGCAAGCTTAGCAAAACCGACTAAAAGATCCTTTGCGGTAAACATTTTTAGAAATTTTGCTATAGTATAATGGTAAGGATTGTTATATTTGACTGTATGACGAGGGAAAATCTATGAATAAAAAATCTTTGTTTTTAGTCTTTTTACTGACTGCATCACAGAGCCAAGCGCTTTGGGAATTGCCAGCAGCTTTTTTAGTTGGTATGGCAGTCAAAACTCCTATGGGTAAAAAAATAAGCAGCTTTATCTTTTCAAGATGTAAAAAAGTTTGGTTAGGTAAAACACCAGAAGTAAAAATTGCAAATTCTATGACAAGCAATTCAACTATTCAGTCTGATTTGCGCAGCGGTTTTGCATTTTTAGGCAGTGCGGCAAAAGCTGTAGCGAGCAAAAGTCAGGTAGCTATGAACTCAAGCATCGTGGCATTTCGTGCTCGAGCACAAAATATACAACTTAAAAATCCCTTAACTAGTTCAGTTGAAAAAACAAGGCAGGAACATATACAGACTAACTGGAACCCTTACGGGCAACCGTACGCGCATCAAAGCACTGAAAATGTTGGGCCAGCTACTTATAATTTTACAAAAGTTGACGCTAAGACGCTCAGTCAATCAACGTCTGGATTCTTTCCAAGAATTACCAATAATTATTACAGTGGTGTTCCTGAACATGTTACGGTTGAATCTGGAAAAAAACAGTTTTGGAGAGGTGTGGGCGTAGGTGGCTTTACTATGGGTACAACTATGGCTTGGTTGCACAGCAAGCAAGAGCAAAAAAAGTAAGCCTACTCTATAAATAAATGATTTGATCGTTGTAAGAATATCTTCAATTTTTGATAATCATTTTTACACAGCATAGAAAACGTCTCAATAAAACTATGAAAATTAGTTTTATTGAGCGCTTTTTTTTCGACAAGATTTTTAAGAAGCGCCAGGAGAAGCTCGTCAAGATTTGATAACTGAAGATTGAACAGAAGATGTAAAAATTGTTCGCTTGCAAAAAATTGTTGGCACTGCTCAGGACTTGCGTTGCCGATAAAAGCATGAATTTTTGGAGGCTTGCCGGGAAGATGATAAAAGACTTTACCGTTTTCTTCGTAGCCTATGGTGATGCAGGTAAAGGTGGTTTGTAAAAACTCAAAGATTTGTGGTTGTTCACGAAGCAGTTCTTCTTCTGTTTTTTGGTAAGGCGTAGGAAATCTAAGAGGATCCATCGATCCAGTTTTAATGGAGTTGACTATGCCAAAAATTTGAAGTGATCCATGTGAGGTAATTACCAGTGATCCAAAAGTAGGCATAACGTCCCATTTCCAGCATTGGCCAGTCCACTGTGATAAATTGCCTTCAATGATCTCAGAAAAGTAGTTGTTGTTCATGATGCTGTTCCGTTAAAAAATTTTTTAAAAAAGTTTGTCGATGAATAATTGATGCTTGGTTTGAGCGCAGCGACGCGTAATGTTGAGCCGTTCCATAGCCTTTATGTTTTGCCAGTCCATACGATGGAAACGTTTCGCCCATGCGTGCGATGATGCTGTCTCGAGTTACTTTTGCTATGATCGAAGCTGCCGCAATCGAAGCTGATTTCGATTCACCCTGAGTAAACGATTGAATCTCTATGTTTGCGTAAGGCGTGCAAGCAAGGTTGATCGGCATAGCGTCAACCAGGATAAGGCTCGGAAGTTTAGGAGCTTTATCAAAAAGATGTAAAAGAGAGCTTTTCATAGTCATTGCTGTTGCTTGGTAAATATTATGTTTATCAATAATTCGATTGCTACTCACGCCAATGCTGTAGGTGCAATGATTTATTAACCACTGGTAAACTTGCAGTAATTTTGCCGGAGATAGCTTTTTTGAATCAATGAGATTTGGATGATAGACTTTTTCAGAAAGAATAACTGCGGACGTTACAACTGGTCCAGCCAGGCACCCTCTGCCCACTTCATCGACTCCGCTGATCTGGAGGCTTTTGCCCCAATATTCTTGTTCGAATTTGTACATAATATTATTGATCATCTTTTTTCTCATTGTGTAAAAAAAATCAAAGAAGGTTTCCATTTGACAGATAGCGGTTTTTCGATATTCTCTATGCTTATAAGTACCATATAATCATACTACCATACTACTAAAGTTCAAAATAAGGAGTTACTATGTCTCTTTCAACCGAGCTTCGGGTTAAAGAATTACTTAGAGAGAAAGGGTGGACCACTAGAGTTTTAGCAGAAAAGACAGGAATGTCAGAAAGCTATTTGACTCATATCAAAAATGGCACAAGAAGATGGAATGAGGATTCTTTAAGAAAGTTAGCAAACGCTTTTGAAATTACTCCGACCGATCTTTTTATGCAGCGTCGCAAAAGAACTGATAACATTGACAACAATGTCAGCTTACCAGAAAAAACAGATGTGAGCTTAAAACTAGGCGTAGTGCCAGTGGTAGGCGATATTCCATCAAATCCATCACCGTATACCAATCAATTAATGCAGATAACAACAGGCTTTAAAGACATTTTTGTCCCAGGGCTGAATTTAACCGATTCATCTATGTTTGCTTTATCAATTGATAGTAACAGTATGGCTCCTATGTTTAACAAAAACGATTTAGTCTTGATTTCTCCTGAAGTTTGGATGAGAACGGGTGATATCGGAGCTGTTGAATATGGCAACGATACGCCTAAAAAAGCTATCATGCGTGTTACCTATGCTGATGACTTTATTCTTTTATCGCCAGTTAATCATAAAGATGCTCCTGTAGCTTTAATTCGCGGAAAAGATTACTTTAGAATCATTGGAAGAGTCGTTCAAAGAATTCAAAACTTTGCATAAAAGCGTAGTTTTTTGTTTTAGACTGGACCTTTTTTCTAATTTTGTTAAGATTAAAACATGTTTTTATTTATATAACCCTATTATGCCTTTAACAGAGTTTTTGGGCATAGAATCCACATAGGAAGTCTGTTTATGTTTCGATATGAGATTTTATTTCTCACAGTTCCAGAGATCACTAAAGATGAATCTGAAGCAATCAAAACCCACTTTACAAAAGTAGTTCGTGCTCATAAAGGTACCTTAGTATCTTTTGATCGTTGGGGAAAATACCGTCTTGCATACCCAGTTAATCATAATGATTATGGTGTATATTTTTTAACTCGTTTTGAAGTTGAAAAAACAGAAAAAATTCAATTGCTTGATGCTCTTAAAGAGATTTTCGTCTTTAAGTTTAACACATTGATCGTAAAACATATTTTTGAACGTTTAGATGTTAATGCGTCGCTTGAATACAGACGACCTGATTCATTGGAAGATAGCCCACAAGATGTGGACACTTTCTTGAAACGTCATGATATGGAAGGTTTGATCAAAAAAGGACCTCGTAAAAACTTTGAAGGCAAAGAAAAAATTCAAGATCTTGATGACGCAGACGGCGATGATGCTGCAGAAATGCAATCATAGTCTTTAGCGATATTTTTGCTGGCAAAGATACAAACAAATTGAAATTAAAAACGAAAAGAATTTAAACCATGACAAAAAAAATAAAATTAAAAATTAGCGCTCGCCTTTTAAAGAAGAAATTCCGCAAAAAAACGGCGCTTTCAAAAAAACAATGCCGTTTCACAAACAATCCTGACATGATCCACGATCTTAACTATAAGAACGCGGTATTGTTGTCAAAATTCCTAACAGAACGTGGTAAAATTTTACCATCACGTATCTCTGGAAACTCAAACAAGTATCAAAGACTTGTTGCTCAAGAGATCAAAAAGTCGCGAATCATGGCATTGTTGCCTTTCTGCGCTACTGAATATTAAACCTCAGAGTTTATGACGTATTATAAAATTGTTGTTGCATATGACGGGACAGGCTATCATGGATGGCAGGTCCAGCCAGGTGCAACAACAATTTCTCAAATCTTAATTGATTCTTTCTTCTCTGTATTTTGTCAAAAAATATCCTTGCTTGGTGCTTCTCGTACTGATGCAGGAGTTCACGCTTTGGGTCAGGTGGCCATTGTCCGGTCTCCCATAGAAGTTGAGTCAGAGGTTTTACGAAGAGCTTGGAGTAAAGCTATTCCAAGTGAGATCGTTATTAGAAAAGTTGAACAACTCGATCGATTGATTCATCCACATGATGGTGTGATTCAAAAAACATATGCCTACCATTTCTTTTTAGAGCGGCCGTTGCCATTTGTGCAAAGATTTGGTTGGTATTTTCGTCGTAAAGTTGATCTTGAGCTTTTACAATCAGCGCTTAATATTTTTGTGGGAACACATAATTTTAGGTCTTTTTGTAGCGGGGATGATTTGCAAGATACCATTCGCACTATTGATAGTATGAATGTTTCATACGTTCCAGCTTGGAATGCGTATCGAATTGAAGTTAAAGGTAAAAGTTTTTTGAGGTATATGGTTAGGCGCATTGTAGGCGCTTGTTTGGAAATAGCTTCACGTGATAGTTTAAGTTTAAATGATCTTGCAAATGTGCTAAGTAAACAAAATCCGTGCCATACTCTTCCAAATGCTCCATCAAAAGGATTAGTATTAGAACAAATCTTATACGAGAAAAAAGGGGGTGCTGAGTGAAAAATATTAAAATAAAAGTTTTGGTTGTTGCGTTAATGTTGGGCGCAGGTATTGGATCATATTTGTGGCATAAAAGTCACGTGGTCGAAATCCAAGACTTTGATTTTCAAAAAGATAGTGCTAAGGTTGATGAGTTATTTCATAAAGGCGACAATTGGTATTGGATGATTAGCACTGGTAGCAGTGCGACATACAATGTAGATTTTATGCTCAGACATAAAACATCGTCACAGTATGAAAAAAAGCACGACATGGTAGTGAAAGTTTTAAAAGTCGGCGATAACATTGCTGGTTTTTTAGCCTACTATCCTCTCTCTGAGCATGTATGGCAACTACTTTTTTTAATGGTTGATCAAGATTTTAGACGTCAAGGCATTGCCAAAAAATTATTGAAATTTGCAGTTGATGATATGGTTTCAAGGGGGGCGATTAAGGTTTCTCTAGCAACCAGAAATAATAACTTTAAGGCTCAAAGTTTATATAAAACTTTTGGATTTAAGCTTACAAGCTCCGATGAAGAGTTTGTTTTCTTTTCGTGGTACAAGCGTTAAAGCATAAAAAGATTTTTTACGAGAGAATTTTTACAAGAGATTTTTTACATTGTGTCGATCAAGGTGAGACAAGGGGCATAAATTGACCACTTGAACTCCAGTTTTTTGCTAAGACTTAAAAAGTTCAGGCAGTTAAAAATATTGAAAGGTTAAAAATATGAAAAAAGTTATAACGTTCTTATTGTGTCTAGTGTATTCATGTGACGTGCAGCTATGCGCCTCTTCATTTACTATTCGGGTTCCTAAAAGATTTTTGACAGAAAAAGCAGCTTTGGTTTTGTACATGCTTGATGAATCAGGCAAACCGTGCGTAGGTAAGTGTCGCTTAGACCTTAATAGCGCATCAAGAAAAATTTCTCAATGCGAGTTGCAGATGACTACTGATCAAGAAATGTCTTGTATGTGTGACGCTATAGATTTAAAAATATCAAATCCATCAGATCCATTTGCAGAGCATGAAGTTGTTCTGTGTTTTGAATTTGATAAATCGGTTAATGTGCTGCGTACTTTGGTCGTGAAAGATACATTGCTAGAAGATGATCCATTCGGCGTACTTGAATTTTCTCCATCGGGTCAGGAAACTAGCGCTGATGATGATGAATTTGATCCTTTATCAGATTTGGTTGACGGTGTTGACGCTAGCAGCGTGGCAACTGCTGCTCAAGCAGAAGCAAATAAAAATTCACTTTTAACGCAATGCGCGTTGTATGCAGAAATTGTAGCTCTTGTAACATACGGTAAGGCAAAACGAGCAGTAAACGATATGACAACGTGGATATATGGCTCAAACTAAAGGCTCTAGGCATATATTTTCATTTTACAGCCCGGAAGTTATTTCAACGGTTTGGGTAGAAGGTGCCACGATTTCTGTGCGTAACGATGAGCTAGTGCATAGACTAGCAAAAGTTGTCAAGGTGCAAGAAGGTGATATCTGTGTTTTATTTGATAGATACGTGCATGCCACGGTTACAATTATTCAAGTTACTAAAAAAGACATAAAAATTCTCGTTGATGAATTGCGCAACAATGTTACAATTCAGCCTAAAATTAGTTTTTTACTGCCACTTCTAAAAAAAGAAGCGCTTGAAGAAGCCGTCTACTCTTTGTGCGAGACTGGGGTGAGTGAAATTCAGCTTGTAGCAATACAAAAGTCTAGAACATCGTCCGCTGTGACACCAAAAGAGCTTGATCGGCTACGCGGCATTCTTATTGCTGCGGCAGAGCAATCAAAAAATTACAGCTTCCCCGTTTTACAAGACCCTAAAAACATTCAAGATGCTGTTGGCTCAATTCCATCGGGAGTTGATAAAATTGTATTTGATGTCTCTGGAAAATCATTTTTTGATATCTACAAAAAAACTGCAGGTAAAAGTGTAGTTTTATCTGTTGGCCCTGAAGGCGGCCTAACTGGTGAAGAATTAGATTTTTTACGAAATCACGGCTTTGAGTCATGCGCTTTGACCAAAACCACGCTTCGAGCTGTTCAGGCTGTTGCTGTTAGTTCTGCATTATTTCGATTAGCGTAAAATCATTAATGTATAATAATTTTTAGGCTTGTCTTTCTTTGGGGACTGTTTTTAAATAACTAAAAGAGTTATACTAAAAACATGAAAAAGACCCGATCTAAGCCAAAAACTTCTGTTCATCCAAATTAAATTACTTACTCACGAAAGCCCTAAGATGAAGAAAATATTATTATATTCAACTTTATGGCTTCTTCTGTTTTTAGGAATTCCGATCTTCTCATCTGCGCCAGCAATGTCATCAGCACAAGATGATGCAATATTTAAATGCTTAACTCGTGAGCAAGAAGAACGTTTTTTTACTGCACTTTCTGACGATGATACAGATGTTATCTCAGCATTTAATCCTGCAATTGTAGATGAAAATGCATATGAATTTACAAAGGCCGCTATAATAAACCACAAAGCATCTTTCTTTAATTATTTTTTAAGCAAATTATCTCCAGCAAAAGTACACACTAAAAATGACGATAATCATTCATTGCTGCATGTAGCTGCAGAAGTTGGAAATGCTGATGCTGTAGAAAAATTATTAAAAAAAGGACTATCTGCAAGAGATAAAACTGTAACTACAGGTCAAAATCCCCTTCATTTGGCCTATGCCTTTAATCCCGTGATTGATCAAGACTTTGATCCCCGGGTTATACAGCATTTAGTCAGTGATAATCCAAATATTATAAATGAACCAGACGGCAATGGAAAAACAGCTTTACACCATGCTGTTTTGAGAGATAATCCTGACATGCTTCAAGAGTTATTAAGTCATAAACCTAATATTAAAATTAAAGATCAAAATGGTTATACAGCCTTAGATTATGCAATTTCAACTAAAAATTTGCCTGCTTTTGAAATGATGGATATTACAAATAATATATGTGACCCTTCTTCTAAAAAATTTATTATAAAATTAATGTCTGGGTCGCAATACGATCTAGATCCAAAACAACCTTTGAAGTTAAAACGCCAATTTAGTCCTGAATTTTTAAATAATGTATTATTTAATATTGGAGCAGATACAGGAGGGTCTCTTGTATCATTACTTATTGAAAATGGTGCAAATCCAAACATTAATAATAACACAGAGCAAACTCCTTTACATGCAGCCACTAAGCAAGGAAACGTTGAGGCGGTCAGAGCGTTACTTGCTGCTAAGGCAAATCCAAACGCTACAGACATAGAAGGCTTTAATCCTTTACATGCAGCTACCCAGAAAGGAAGTGTTGAAATAATGAGATTATTACTTGCTGCTGGAGTAAATCCAAATATTGCAAATAAAAAAGGTCTTACTCCTTTGCTTATAGCTGTATCTGCTGGGCGTATCGAAGCAGTTAATGCATTGCTTGATACTGGCGCAAATCCAAACATTAGTAATGACGTAGGTGTTACTCCTTTGCATCAGGCTGCTTTTCAAGGACTGCTTGAAATAGCCAAAACATTACTTGATGCTAAGGCAGATCCAAATACTGTCATTGCAAATGGTCGCACTCCTTTATATGAGGCTGTTTCAAAAGGACGTATAAAAATAGTCAGAGCATTGCTTGATAAGGGTGCAAATCCAAGTCCTGATCATGAAAAGGGGGGCTACGTTTCTTTACATGTAGCTATTGAACAAGGAGATAATGAAATCATCAGAGCATTGCTTGATAAAGGTGCAAATCCAAATATTACAGATTGGTCATCATATAATACCCCTTTATATATAGCTGTTAAAAAAGAAAATCTTGAGATTGTCAGAGCGTTACTCAGTAAAGGTGCAAATTCAAATATTAAGACTAAATATCATTATTATCCTTTGGTTGTTGCTGTCGAAAAAAGGAATGTTGCAATAGTCAGAGCGTTACTTGATAATGGTGCGCATGTAAATATTGAGGTGGAACCTAATACTTCTTTTGGTCATACACTCTTAAGCCGAGCACGGAGGGATAATTCTTCAACTCCTGAAATTATAGAGTTGCTTGAAAGCCATACGAGCTATGCATCACAATATTGTGTTGTGCAATAAATTTTAAAAGTTTAGCGCAGCTGTAAAGAGCAGTTCTAAGATTTCTTGCAGTTAGTTTTGCATGATCTAAACGATGTAACATTATCCTGGTCATGCTTAAAAAGTAGAGATCATTAATTTTTTATTTCTGGGTATTTGTCAGGATTTTCTAAGCATATTTTTTCGCCGACACTATCTTTTTGGTATTCAACAAATGTGACAAACGTTTTACCATCAAAGCCACCGCTTGTTTCCCGCTTCTTTTTTTTGAGCGCCATTAATTCTTGAGCGCTGATTCCATGGGCTTGACACATTGCATCAATCACCTCTAAAGCATCTACTAATTCTTCCATTAAAGACTGCTTACAGTCTGCGTGTTGCGCTTCGTGAGCTTTTTCTATCAGCGTTAGTTTTAGTTGTTTTTTGAACTCTAGGTCATTTAATGATATCCAATGGGCTTTAGTACCAGCTTTGACAAGATTGACCATTTTGTCGCGCCATAATTTATGGTGTTTGAATGTTCGTAGGTTCATATTTTTAATAGATTCCTTATTGTTTTTTGTTAGCTTAACAAATGCTGTGATTTTTTATATAAACTTTGTATTTTATAAAAATGTAGATGCTTTGAAAATTAGTTATATCTTTGGAGGCTTTATGTTTATTCCCAAGCAAACTTTTGTGAAAAAAATTACATCGTTTTCAAGTAATAAAAAACAAGAGATACTTGTTCTTTTAAATGATCCAAGCTTAGGAGGCAGAATTAAAAAAGGTGGAGCCTCTAATTTTGAAGATTTTGAAACTATAAAGCAGCTTAAAAAAGCTCTTGGAGCATTAAATGAATATAATTTCACTTACATCAGCGACCACAAAACTTTAATTTCTGTGCTTGAATCTGTAAAAGCTGACTTTGTTTTTAATTTGTGCGATGAAGGTTACAATAACGATGCACGCATGGAGCTTCATGTGCCAGCACTCCTTGAAATGCTTGGCATTCCTTACTCTGGAGCTGCACCTGATGGCCTTGCAGTATGTTACAATAAATCTATCGTGCGCAACATTGCTTTAAGTTTAAACATTGCAGTTCCTGCAGAAACTTATTTTGATCATAATGATCCATACGCAAAAACACCTACGGATTTTCCAGTCATTGTAAAACCAAACTTGGGCGATAGCTCTTTTGGAATTACTAAAGATGCCGTCGTGCACAATGCAAAAGAGTTAAAGCAGTATATTGAGCAAGTTTTAGAGCGCATGAGCGACACATCACTTTTGATTCAAGAATTTTTACCAGGGGATGAGTACAGCGTTTCAATTATTGGAAATCGTGGAAACTATACCATTCTGCCAATAATGAAAGTGAACTATGAAAAACTTTCTTCAGGTCTTCCAAAAATTTTGGGTTATGAGTCTAAGTGGCTTCCAGACTCGCCATACTGGACTCATATTTCATACCAGCAAGCAAACCTGGATGAAAAAGACAGTGCAACAATGATTGAAGCATCAATTAAAATGTTTGAAAGAACAGCTTGCCGTGATTATGCCAGGTTTGATTTTCGCGCAGATGCAAACGGTGTCATAAAATTACTTGAAGTAAATCCTAACCCGGGCTGGTGCCTCGATGGCAA
>JAPLIQ010000034.1 GCA_026389025.1 Candidatus Babelota bacterium | reverse complement strand
TCGCTGTAATAAGCTGAAAGCTCATCAAATGCTACCGCAAATTCTTCTGGAACATTGCTACGATGAGTAGACCAATTTTGCAGGAATTTTGTCATAGTGTTAATGCGAATGCTTGATTCAACGGAGTTGCAATATGATTGGTATGCTACGCCAGAAATAGCTAGTCCTGCTAAGTATGTAGCAAGATCAACAGTAGTTTCTTTTGTTGTTTTTGCTTTCTCCTTAAATTCTTTTAGCTCTTTAAGGATCTCAGACAGTGCAGTTTCTACAAGAGTTTCGTCTTTTGCTACTTTTACTTCTACTGCTTCTGGCTTGCTTTTAGGATTAATAAATTTGTACATAGTTGTACGTGCAAAAAATATTGACCAAGCAACAGCCATGAAAGCTTGAGCATTGCTTGAAGCTTGTTTTAATTCATTTGCCGGTTTGACAACAAAGATGTATTCAAGATATTTCCATGAACCATCGCGTTGGGTCTTATAGCAATTAATTTTTGAGTCATGTGAAAGACTTGCAGCTATTTGTGAAGTCAGGCCAACAAGCAGCAAGCCTGAAAGCATGAATTTATTGGTTAGTGAACTTTGTTTTATAGTCATAAAACTCCTTGTTACATTATGATTTTGTCTACCTTGAAAAATATATCATAGGTTGTTTTTTTTGCTACTCCATAATCGAAAAGCCAAACTCTTTATTTTTAAAAAATTATTTTGTAGTTTGGGTGAGGTAGTTTTAAGTGTTTCTAAAAAAAGGAAAAAAATGAAATTGAAGATGTATAAAAAATTATGGTGCTTGAGCTTAGGGCTGCTTGCTCAGTCTTACGTCCAAGCTGTGCAAGATACACCAATGGATAGTTTGATTAAGACGTCAAATGGTCTTAATGCTTTGATAGCTAAGGCGCAAGCAGAAAATATGAATTCTCCTCTTTCGCTGCGAGAGCAAACCCACTATGCTCAGTGGCTTGAGCAATTTCAGCAAGATGTTAGTGATCTTAAAAATCAAGGTAAAGATGTTACGCAGCTTGAGCAGGTTTATTTGCCGCGATACCATGATTGGGCATATGGAGATGGAAAAAACAAAGGTTTAATTACTGACAATAAATTACTTACACAACTTTCTGAAAAAATGGCTGATGATCAAAAGCCAGAGGAGACGCTAACGCCGCAGGAGCAAGCTTTCGATAAGCTTCGCGTAGAAAAAATGAAAAACATTTACAGCAATGTTCAAAATCATGCTTTAGCCGCAGAAAAAGCATTTACTGTGCAAGTTAAAACACAAATAAAAAGTCTTGGATCATATTCGAAGAAAAATGCTGAGGCATTTACGAATTATCTTGCATCAGCGCTTCGTAGCTTTGAAGGATCGATGCGTGCCGCTAAAATGTCAGCGCACGCAGATTATTATTCATTTTTAGAAAAACAGGGCAAGCAGTCAGATGATCCTCGCGATGTTACTCCAGACGAGAAGTACCTTTTTGATGGTGTCGAAACAATTACCCAAGAAGCAATTTTACAGGTTCGTGCATTAATTCTTGATATGACATCAGCAGCTGTAAAAGCTGATATGGGACTTCAAGTAGCAGAAGCATTAAAAGAGTCTGAGGCGCAAGCTAAAAAAGAATATGATGCGCAGTTGACTCTAAACGTACAAGCATTAGATCGATCATGGTGGGATGACGTTAAAGCAGTAGGTGGAACACTTTTAGGTGATTTTGCTGATAGATTTCCAGAGGAATTAAAAAAAGAAGTAATGAAACAAGGCAAAGATGCTGCTGTTAAATTTGGTGGTGAGGTAGTTAAAGGTACTGGAAAAGAAGTTATTGAGCCAGCAAGTGAAAAACTATCTGGTTTGTCTGAAAAGTTGGAAAGCGAGCCTCTTTCAAAATTATATAACGACCACATAGATCCTGCCTTAAAAGCATTGAAAAAAGTTATTAGAACTG
>JAPLIQ010000016.1 GCA_026389025.1 Candidatus Babelota bacterium | reverse complement strand
AACACAAGAACCCCGGATCCAACTCAAAGACGAAAATAAAGTAAATTTACAGACTAAGTTCATTATCAGGAAAGCCGTGAGTAAGTGAGCCGCTAATTTTGCGAAGTAAAATTAGAAGAGGCGAATACGAGCGTTTTCCGTAGGGGGTTTTCTAAGGGGCGCTAGCCACTTAGATACCTGTTTCCCAAGTATTGGTAAGAATACTTGGGCGCTGTCCCGCGTAGGGACACAGGGGAATGCTTAAACAAGTTAGTAGCTAGTGGAAACCGACTGATTAGACAATTATGCCAAGGTCTGGCTAACGTTGACCTACGTAGTCTTAATCAACCAACCCATACAATAAAAACCTAATTATTGATATTGAAAGCCACTTTTTTGTAGATTAAGGTATCTGTAACGACTCAAAAAGGGGGTTTTATGAATAAAAAAACTAGAAAACAATCAATGTTAATGTATGTGCTTATGGCTCTTATGGCAATACAATCCAAAGACATTTTGGTCAACGGTGATGAGTATGAGTCAGAAGCGTACTCGAATCAAATTGTAGGTATTCAAGAGATTTATGGTGCCAAAAATTTCACCATTGTTTTAACTTTTGAGCAGGATGGTCCAATCATTACCTATGCTCCTGCAAGTTACGCAGATAGTCAAAATGATAGTTTTAACAGATTTTTTATGCCGAATACGGTACTTTCTGATGGTGCTGGAAGTGGGGCTTTGCAGCAATCTGGATCAGGGGTTGAGCTCGTTTTATTTGGCACACTTGTTAAGAAAATTGTAGATGGTAATACCATCATGATTTCTATTACAGTTGCTTAAAATAGCCTACTTAAGTCCACTTTTGAAAAATAAAAATGTAAATTTCCCTGTAGGAAACGATCTTTTTTTGCTAAACTGTGAAACACATTTACACGATCATTTTTTTGTAGCATACATATAGGTACGAGTCGTACCACCGTAAAAAAAAGAATTAGAATTTATGAATGTACTCAATGATCAGATTTGGCAAGATTTTTTAAAAATCATTAAAGAAGAAGTTGGCACTCGCGTTGTTGAAACGTGGATTAAAGCTGTCACTATCTCTCGATATGATAATACAACTGGAGGAGTGTACCTTAGCGCTCCTAATCTTTTTGTCAAAAACTGGGTTGAGTCAAATTATAAAGATCTGTTTCAAAAACATTTGAAGCGACTGCTCGGCGTTGAAACCATTACGATTCATTTTTTACTGGGATCTGTGGTATCGCCAGAGGCTGTGATTGATCAGCGAGATGCATCTCAGCATGACTTGCCTCAACGAGATACATCTCAGCGAGATACATCTCAACGAGATACATCTCAGCGAGAATCATCTCAAGAGTCATCCAAAATTATTCCAGCGACTCAAGCATTTCCCAAAAAGAAAAAGTATGAGCTTGTTAAAAAAATGTCAGGCTACCAGGCGCATCCGAGCAGATTAAATCCGGTGTACACGTTCGATACGTTTGTGGTTGGAGAAAATAATCAGTTTGCCTACGCTTCGGCCAAAGCCGTTGCAAGTAAGCCTGGCTGCTTGTACAACCCATTGCTTTTATATGGTTGTTCGGGGCTTGGAAAAACTCATTTGCTTCATGCAATTGGCAATGAAATCTTAGAAAAACATCCACAGTTAGTTGTTTTGTATCAAACTACTGATCGTTTCGTTACTGAATTTATTAACGCTGTTCGCTTTGATGGAATTTCGAAATTTCAAGCAAAGTATAAAGAAGTTGATGTTTTGTTGGTTGATGATATTCAATTCATGGTCAACAAAGAACAAACTCAGGAAGTTTTTTTCCATATTTTTAATAACTTGTATGAATCAAATAAACAAATAATTCTTTCTTGTGACGTCTTGCCTCGTTATCTGGGTGGCCTGGTAGAGCGGTTAAAGTCTCGTTTAGAATGGGGACTTATAGCAGATGTTCAAGTTCCTACTATTGAAACAAAAGTAGCGATTTTAAAGCGTAAAGCTCATATGCAGCGAGAAATCATATCTGATGAAGTAGCGCAATTTATTGCTCAGCGAAACGTCAGCAGTGTTCGTGAGTTAGAAGGATCGCTTATTCGCGTCTTGGCATACGCTTCACTGACCAATCAGGCCATTACTTGTGACTTGGCTAAAAAAGTACTGGGCGCTGAACTTGAGTCTCAAGACGTTCCTATAAAGATTGATTTTAAACTTGTGCTCCATCATGTTAAAAAACATTTTTCGTACAGCCTTGAAGATTTACGATCCAAAGATCGCAGCAAAGGTGTGAGTCATGCCCGTCAGGTAGCGATGTATTTAATGAAGCGCAATACTGATAAGTCTTTACGAGAGATTGGAGAGTATTTAGATCGAAAAGATCATACGACCATTACGCACGCAGTTGCAAGAATTACAGATTTTCGTTTGCGTAATGAAAAGTTTTCACATTTGCTTAAAATCATTGAAGATGAATTAGCTTAGATGAGTGTACATTGTTCTATTCGTTCTTGTTTTGTTCTCATGCAGTAGTTATAAAAACAGTTGCCTGCTAATTCTATATACCAACCAAAATATTTTTTTGCTTTCATACTTTGCTCAAGGCCAGCAATCATGCGGAAATCTTCTGTGTCGAGTAAAATAACTTTATTTGTTCCTTGTTCAATAACAAAATTACCTGCATGTGGGTCAATTAAAAAGCCAGTATCCATTGCCACTTTCATAGCAATTTTATTGAGTTCTTGTTGCGGTTGTATTTTATCAGTTTTTATAAAGTCAGAAATTGTTGCGTAGACGCTTGGCAGAAACATTTCTTCTGTGGTGTCGTTGCAGCTCCATACAACCTTTAGATCGTGGCATCGGTCTGGTCTCCAATACCATTTCCGTGGAAAGTCTAGAGAGTTTGCAAAAAATGGATTGTCTTTTAAAATACTTTTAATCCGTTCAAGGTTGGCAATTCTGGTAAAATTACTTAAATGTCTCAAGTTGCCACCCAGAACAAAAATGCAATCAGTTTCAAAGCTTTTTGAAAATGGTTGAATCATGGTATGCGGATGTTCGATAGAGATTTTTATAACGAAAGGATAATTTTTAAACTTTGCAACAATGAGTCCAGAAAGCGTTTTGTAATTAAAATCTTTGTCTTTTAATATGTCAAAATGGGTGAATTTTTGTTGGCCAACTTTAATCTCTTCTACTAGTTCATTGGCAAGCTTTGAAAGAATTCGTGTTGAAACTTTGCCTGTTTTATCTCGAAATTTTATAAAGCCTTTTGTAAGGTACTTCTCATCGAAAAACTGTTGATCGAAACCTTTTTTGATAGGTCGTAATCGTAAAAAGTTACTTTTTAATCGATGTTCTTTTTTTTCATACAGAAAACTTTTGTTGAGAGCGATCCAACTTTTTTCAAATTCTGGATCGGTAGAAGATACCGTGATGACCGGAACGCAGCGATCGACTGGTCTGCAAATATTTCTGCCTTCCATGCTGAACGCTTGTGAGATTAAAATATAAAAAACCAGAAAAGCTTGTGTCATAATTTTTCTATTTAACAACGTGTGTGAGCCATTTATAAGAACAGAGCACAGTATATCATTACTATTAAATCGTACAAACTTTGATGCCGTGCCCGGCGAAGTTTGTAGTTAATTACGGTAATCAAGCCTGGGTCTTCTTTGATTTATGGGACACACAGGGGGATAAGTACGATTTTGGAAGATAATCATTTGTTATTATTATTTTGGTATGGTAGAAATCTTTTGAATTGATTTGATAGTAATTTGCTCAAAATTAAGGATGGGGCATGGACTATATAAAAAGTAAAAACAAAGAACAAGAGCTGCTTTCAAAATTAGGCGGTTTTTCTAAAAACATGGTACAAAATCATCATTTAGAAAATTTATCAGAATTTATTATTCACGATCTTTGTGCTCAGGATGCTTTCAATATTAGCAAAGCAGCATACTTAGTGAACAATCCAGACTTCAGCTGTTTAAAGGGCGTTGCAGGATATCATCATCCAGAGTCTTTTAAACAAGACAATAGCTGGCAACTTCAAAAAGAATTCACTTCTCACATGAAACAATCAGACTTCAATCAATCTGTTCGCTCGGTAAACGATAGATCACTCTTTATGGGTGACAATGGTTCAGAGCAAAACAAGGTTCAGGAGTTGATACAGCGGTTTGATATGCGTGATCCTGTCTTGCACACGTGGAATATGAAATACGACAACCAAGGTATTTTCATATTTGAAAAACCAGAAGACTCACAAATAGTTCAAGATCATTTGCTGAATTTTTTACATATGCTGTCATTTTGTTCAGTCTTTTAAAAAAAAGCTTGAATTTGGTTCCTTGCTTCCCATATCATGATGGCATATGGGACTTTAATAAAAAGGGGAGTAAGTAATCATGAAAAAAGCATCTGCAAAGATCAGAAACAAAATCAAAACAAAATTCGCTCAATCCATTAGTCGCTTAGAAGCTACGGTGGGCAGAGAAAGTGATCGACCAGATCAGTTTCGGCATCATGCACCTAAGAAAAAATAACTAACCATAAAAAAAGAAGAACGTTTATGATTTATAAATGTTCTTCTTTTTTTATTAAAATTTTGAGTGGATTCCCGGATCAAGTCCGAGGACGACCCATGCCTCCAGCCGTCGCTGATGGGCCCGTTTTAACCTTTTGCGTTCAATGATGAAAGCAGTGAATTAAGATCATCACCCTTAGCTTTTGCCTCTTTAGGCATTGGACCTTTTGGCTCAGGAGCCTTAGGCATCATTTTTGGCTCAGGTGCTTTCGGCATCATTTTTGGCTCAGGTGCTTTTGGCATTTCCATAGGGATTGCTTTAGGTTCTGGCATTGGAGGAATTGTTGCTTTTGGCTCAAACATTTTAGGTTCTGGCATTTTTGCTTCTGGCATAGCCTTAGGTTCTACAGGAGCTTTAGGTTCTGGCATTGGATGAGGCATTGGCATAGGATGCTCTATCATTGGATGCACAGGCATAGGATGCTGTTCCATTGGATGAGCTACCTCAGACATATGATGCTCAGGCATCGCTTTAGGTTCCACTGGCGCTTTAGCTACCTCTACTGGCGCTTTAGCCTCTGTTGTTTCTTTTTGAGTTTTACAACAGTTACACCAGTCACATCCTGAAAAAGCAAGAATGGCACCAAGTGCTACGGTTGTTGAAAGAATCTGAAATTTGGGCAAATCGTATTTGTTCATATAAAAACTCCTTTTTTCTTGGTTTTTTAGTTATGGGCTTATTCATTTTTTAGGGTGTCTACTATGTGCAACCGATCTATGTTTCGCGTTGCTAGAACACTTGCCAGGAAACTTATCATAATTGTTGTGAGAAAAATAGCAGAAAAAACAGTCAGTTCCATTTGGATAGGTAAGTATGACGTATCATAAATGTTGTCAGGCAATTTTATGCATGGAAACGTTTGTAAAATTTTTCCTACGATGTAGGCCAAGAGCAAACCTAGTGACGTAGCGCACACAGCAATGATCAAGCTGATGGTTATAAAAATATATCGAATCGATGATTTATGCATGCCAAGGCATGTTAAAATAGCGATGTCTCGTTTCTTTTGAGTTACAAACATAAAGATGAGTGAAACAATATTCATACTCGCGACAAAGACAATGAGGATGAGTATGAAAAACATTGCCCATTTTTCGAGCTTGAGCGCAGAAATTAAGGTAGGGTATAAATCTTTCCAGCAGTAGACATCAGCGTTTAACCGTTTTTTTAAAGTTGTAATAACTTCATCTTCTACGGCGTGCGGTTGCAGCTTGAGATGGACTTGCCTGATACCTTGGTCGGGAAACAATTGATCAAAAAAAAGATTATGACTAAAGGCAACATTGTTATCAAACTCTTCAACGCCTGTTTTAAAAATGCCTCCAATGATCACCGTTATTTGTTGAAAGGTGATATGCAGGCCAGCTGGTTCATCGCTTGAGTATAAAATACGTGCTGTGTCGCCAACGCAAAGATTTGCCTCTTCTGCCAGCTTGCAGCCAATTATTAATTGGTTGTTTTTAGTAAGGCTTGAAAGTGGATAGCTCTTCGGATTGATTATTTTTTGGTCTAGTTTATTAACGAGTGATTCTTTTTCAGGATCGATGCCTCGCAGAAAAATCATGATAGGAGTCTGCGTTGTTTCGGGATTATAAATGAGTGTTTGCCCGACTTGTTGTGGAGCAAAATGTTTAACTTTATAAATCGGCTGCGCAAGAATTGAAGACAGACAATCCATGTCAAACTGCTCTCCTTGGACGTCGATGATAAGGTCTGGATAAATTGATTGTATTTTTTCGTACGTTGCTTTTTCAAAACCATTCATGACTGAAATGACGAGTGTGAGCGAACAACTGGCTATCAAAATTCCGATGAAGCAAATCTTGACCATGAAATTAATGGTCGTGTCTTTACTCTTAGTAAAAAGATAGCGGTAGGCAATAAAAGCAAAACTTTTTTGTATCATAGTTTGTTTTTTCTTAGCAAAACGTACTTGTCAATTATAGATCTTTCATATACGTTATGCATGTTATTTTATCACAATAATTTGAAAGCAGGATGTAGTGTAATGAAGCGATTAAAATTACAATCTTTGGTGCATGTAAGCGTATTAATTCAGTGTATAGTCCTTTTAAGCGGTTGCAACAAAATCATAGATTGGGGTAAAAATAATTTCAAGCAAGCCAAAAAACATTCTCAAGACATTGTCCAGGAGGCTCAGCAATATTTTTGCTCAACTATTGCTTATCATAAATTTGCAACGATTGCAGAATTTGACGTGCTGTTTTTAACAGACCATGTGAGAATGCTGTATGTTGATTATCATAAAAAATATCATGGTGTTACGCAGGAGCAAGAGTCGCTCATGCGACAACGTGTTTTAAATGAAAATAGATATTTCATATCATTTTACGTTGCGGGCACACAACCAGAAAATCTCTATGAATCGAATCGATCATTGTATACCGGCGAATATCAAAAGCTTAATGATCTGCTTGGTGACAAAGATGCTACCTGGAACATTCGTTTAAAAATTGGTGATAAAACCTATTTGCCGGATTCAGTTCGCCGTGCTGATCTTCCTGTTGAATATCGTCATTTCTTTGGGGATAGATATAGCCAGTTTAAATCAGTCTACCTTGTGCGCTTTGAAGCTTTAAACGCCAACGGTCGACCGATATTACCACTCAATCAAAAACATACTCTTTCATTGATATTTTCATCATCAGCATACCAGACTGAAGTTGAATGGAAAAATTGTTTGTATTCAAAATAAAGTAGTTGAAGCAAAAAAAGAGCAGCGCCTATAAAAAGCGCTGCTCTTTTTTTTGTTCTTTAAGTTCTTATTTAATTAAAGCTTTCCATTCATAACGATCAATCGTGTTTTGTTTCATCAACAAAGCAACGATTTTTTCAATCAAAGCTTTATGAGGAGCAAGCAGTTGAGCTATTTCTTTTTCATATTGATCTTTAAGCGCAATAGCTTGAGTTTTCGTTTTCTCATCAATTTTTTCGCCATTTGAGATCATATTGTAAATGATCTGCATCACGTCTGCGCGGTCATGCTTGTTGCATTGTGTGTACGACTGTTTAAGCATAAGTTGCAGAGCAGCGTTTCCAGCAAGCAGAGCCAAACATTCTTTTCGTTGCTCCTCATCGCTGAGCAGTTCAGAAAGATTTGCTTGTGACTTTGTAAACACGTCGCCCAATTTAATTTTCTGATCTTTTTTGGTTGCAGCTAAGTTTTCATTTTCAGCGCCTGCGACATCAGTTGACGTTTTGATAGTAAATGCAGCTTCAACTGTTTTAATGTCTTTACCAACAGTATTTACGGTGAGCTTAACCACTTCTTGGTTTGTTTGTAAAATATGTCGGGCAATCGCCTTACCAGCTTGATATGTCGCGATAATTCTTTTTTCGTCATCAGACATAGCTGTTGCTTGTTGAATTCTTCTGACTTCAGTATCGAGTGATTTTTCGAAATCGCTTTGACATACTGAACGCATTTCTCTTGATGATTGAATTAATGCTTCGGTAATGATTCGTTTAAGCATATTGTATGAGCAGCCATTAGTTTCTTGAGCCATACAATCAATGTATTCAGGGCTCAACGTTACACAACGTTTTTCAAGCTGTTGCTGCAAGAATATTTTACGATGCTCATATTTTGGATAACCGATATGAATTCTTTTTCCAAATCTTCCATCCACTAAAAGAGCTTGATCAAGTTGTTCAGGTCTGTTAGTTGCGCCAATAACAAACACTTGTTTTAACGCGCCATCAACACCTTGCATACAGGTAAGCAATTGTGACGTTTTCAATGGATTTTTATCACGGTGGGTTCCAACCAAGTCGATTTCATCAAAAAAGATAATGCATGGAGAATAGTATGCAGCATGTGCAAAAATATCTTCAATGGTAAAACTTGTAGAATCTAAGATTTTTTTCGCATCGATAAAGCTTACTTTTTTATCAGCGCCAAGTTTTTCAGCCACAAGGGTTCTGAGTGCTTTTGCAAAAAGAGTTTTTCCAGTTTGTGGTGGGCCTTCTAGTAAATACGCAGAATGCTCTGCAAGATCAGCTCGTTCATATCGTTCTGGATGCTGCATGAAACTTGCAATTTTATTTGCAATTTCTTCAAGATGCTCACAGCCAACCATATCTTTAAAGTATACTTTTTCTTCACCATCATTGCTGAGGTTCGGCTTAGCTGTACCTAGCAGTATTTTATTTATTTCGTCTAATTTTGTTTTGCTTTTTGCTTGTAGCCAATCAATAGGATCTTTATATAATTTGGCAAACAAGTCAGCATAACTGATCGTAAGTAGAGCGCCGCCAATTGTAAGAAGCTTTCCTTTATTGAGTTTGCGGCTAGATTTAATCATAAGCTGGACTGGCGTAAGAGGACCTTCTACAGTCTCTGTTTCGCCTGTTGTTGGGTTTGTTTTGTAGGTGATATTTTTATCTATTTCTGTATAGCCACCTGTGGTTGGATCTCTTTTGAATGGATAACAGTTGATCCAATTTTTATGAAAATTGGAGTCTAAAATCCACTGAGGCGTTAAGTCGTCTAAGTGCCCAGCAATGTATCCAATTGCAACAATCGAAGCAGCAGTTATTGCTACACCCTTAGCAACAGTGTAAGCATTGTATTTTTGAAGACCACGGTATGCATGATTGTACCAGCGCAGACCAACGTTATCGGTTGCATTGACTAATTTTGCCATATCTTCTTGGTTTTTTTCAGCAAGAGCAAATAGGAGCTCTTCAGACAGTTCTAGTTTTGACTTTTTGACAAGATGTTCGTGAATTTTGCAAGCTTCAATGGTTGTGATATCGGCTTTAACAACTGAAAAAAGATAGTCGATAAGCACGTGGTTGATAAGTATTGCTTCATGAAGAGCTTCTTTTGAATTTAAAACGAATAGTTTTTCAAGAAGAATTTTGGTGAAATTTTGTATCGCAACCACTTCTTTTGTAACGTGCTGTTTTTGCTCTTTTGTAAGACTTATTTTTTGGGCATCAATCGTTTGTGAAAGCTGTTGAAGGCAGAAGCCTATAGTCTGGGTTTGCTGGCGAGCTTGTGACATGTAAGATTGAAAAATTTCTCGCTCTAGGGCAATTTTTGCAGCGTCTTGGAGCTGAGTAATGGAACTGCTTGGTGAATTATCTTGTGCCCCTTTTTGTGAGCCACTTGAGCTTTTTGCCTCATTTGCAAAAATTGATAGACAGCCAAGAGATAATAGTGTTATAGAAAGAAAATATCTTTTAAAAAATCGATTCATTTTGTTACACCTAAAAAACTTTAAGGAAATTAATTAACAAAAAGTGTGCGATCTGTGTGAGTTCGGGCTGCGGATTTTGCGGTGTGAGTAGTTTTTTTGTTAACGTAGACATGTTTCAATTTTAAACTAAACTTGCATATTTGTCAAATTTGGGCTATTTCATGTTAAGTATTGTGTTTGTGTAAATAGCTCTATACAGTACTGTTCTAGATAGACAGTTTTAGATTTTCTGACAGGGAGTTTTTTAATGGGCCAATCGTTTAAAGTCTTCTTTATCGCGCTACCTATTTTATGCCTTGCAGCTTGTTTTAAGCAGAGTCCTGAGACAAAATCGAAAGTTGAATTACAGTACGTTTTAGAGCAAGCGCTCAAGCAAGAAAACGTTGTTCCTGTCGTTATCATTGGTTCTGGTCCTTCTGGACTGAGCGCAGCGCTGTACATGGCGCGCGCTGGAATGAAAGCATTCGTCTTTGCTGGCCCGATTCCGTGCGGTCAGCTTACTCAAACAACATACATTGAAAATTGGCCTGGTCATGACCGAGTTCTCGGTTCTGAGCTTATGGACGATATAAAAAAACAAGCTGAATCATTTGGTGCTGCTATTATTCATGATACTGTTTCAAAAGTTGATTTTTCGCAGTGGCCTTTTGCCCTTGAAACGGAAGATGGCCGTCGGTTTAAGGCTATGTCAGTTATTGTAGCAACTGGAGCAACTCCTCGTGGTCTCAATATTCCTGGAGAGCGTGAATTCTGGGGTAAAGGCGTGACCACCTGTGCGGTATGTGATGCTCCATTCTTTAAAGGTAAAGAGGTTGTTATTGCCGGTGGTGGTGATAGTGCAGCAGAGATGGTATTTCAATTAGCTCCTTATGTAAAAAAAGTAACGATGCTTGTTCGTAAAGAAGCTATGCGTGCAGGCGTTGCAATGCAGAAAAAGGTTTTTGCTTATCCAAATGCTGCAGTAGAATTCAATAAAGAAATTACTGCTGTGCATGGAGAAAGTGGTGAAGTTGTAGCAATTGACGTCTATGACAATTTATTGAAAACAACTGAGCGTCGACCAATCGATGGTGTCTTTTTGGCCATAGGCCATGATCCGAACAATAAAATATTAAAGGGTAGCAGTGTTGAGCTCGATGAGAGCGGGTATATTGTTATGAACGGCAGAACTCAGTCAACCATGCTCAAAGGTGTTTTTGCTGCTGGAGAAATCCAAGATCCCGTATACAAACAGGCAATCGTAGCTTCTGGTGAAGGTGTTAAAGCTGCCCTTGATGCAACATCGTTTTTATATTCTATTGGATTTAATGCTGAGATCGGTGAGCAGCTCGATAAAAAATTCTTTGAGAACTTTTCTGATGAAAAAACAGAGATTCAAGAAATTTCTGAGAAAAAAGAGTTAAATGAGTTGGTCTTGGGAGCAAAAGGGGTTGTAGTCCTTGATTTTTATGGATCAAATTGTCCTATGTGTGTTCGCATGGTTCCTTCTTTGGAAGCTGTTGCCCATAAATTATCTGGTCAAGTTAAGATTTACAAAGTGCACCATACGACCTCTAATTATATCGTCAGGGTCCTTTGGTATAAGCATGATATTAAAATTAAAAGTTTGCCATCGCTTCTTATTTTCAAAGATGGCAAGTTTATTGAAATGAGAACTGACTGCATGAGCAAGGTAGAACTTTTAGAGTACGTTAAAAAGTTTTTATGAAGCGTTCAACGGCTTAAAATCCGTTGAACGCGTAATTCTTCGTAACTACCTTACTACGTAGCTCTCTTCGTTCGTTTACTTCGTAACGTTCTACTTGCCAATGCGCCCTAGGCTTTAAAAACCATGGGGTTTTCTGGCGAAGTAGAATAAAATCTTGCAATGAAAAACTCCCTTTTGCTACACTAAAAACTGTTAGTGGTACGCATTTTATTAATGGGGGAGTAAAACATGCGATTCAGTTTTTTATTAATAATTTTTAGTTTCTTTAGTTTTTTCAATCAAATTCACGCCGATTTATCGGCTCAATCAATAACAAGTTCGATAATTGCAACGCCAGAGGTGGCAACGCCAGAGGTGGCAGCACTTGCTCGGACCGCAGACCTGTCCGACTGCGTGACAACTATGACACCAGCCAACGTTTCCTCTGAATTTGCATCCTATGTCAAGCACCTGGATAACACCAAAGAAAACATGTTGTCTTTAAAGGTTGAAAGCATTTCGTTTCCGGTTAAGCAAAGTGAAACATCTGATAAAACTTTTACCAGAAATGGATTTTTGGCGACTCGTCCTAATCCTGTTGGCACAGTCATTATCTGCCATGGATATACTCATTCAAAGCATGAAGCTTTTTTCTTTAAAACATATTTTCCGCACTTTAACGTTTTGGCCTTTGACTTTAGAGCTCATGGCGAGCTAACGCAAGATCAAGAGTCAACCATTGGTCGCGATGAAATGCACGATGTCTACGGAGCTGTGCAGTTTGTTAAAAATCATCCAGGGCTTAAAGGTAAGCCGATCATAGGGTTTGGTTTTTCTATGGGGGCTGTGGCGCTTATGATGGCTCAAGCTGAGCATGGAAATCTTTTTGATCTATTAATTCTTGATAGTCCTTTTGAATCAAGCACTGATTGTATGGCTCGCAACATGGACGCATTTCTTTCCTACACGTTGTTTGGTAGAACCTACAGACTGCCTGGCAAGACGTTATTTATGAAATCACTGTACAGTCCGCGGATGCAATTTTTAATAAAACCTATTTTTAAATGGTCGTCTGGCATGAATCCTTCTACGGTTTCTACCAAGTTTGTGCCGGTTATTCCTCTGCAGCAAGCGTCTAAAATTAAAGTTCCATGTATGTTTATTTCTTGTAAAGGTGATAAAAGTGTTGCGTCAGAGTCTGTTAAATCACTTTATGACGCTGTAGGAACGCCACTGAAAAGATTGTGGATTACTTTAGGTATTAAGCATTGTGGATCATGCATTGCGCAACCAGAGATGTACAGCTATAAAATAAATAGTTTTATTAAAAAAGCTTTGAGTAGTGACTTTAGGGTTCCGTCAAAAATTGTCGATGATCGAGTTATCATTCAAGTAGCATAAAAAAAGGGGAAGTATGATGAAAAATAAGATTAGTTTACTTAGTTTATTGTTGATGGCAGCGCCACTGGCAGCCAGGTACCATAGTGTTGGCAGTGGGCGAGAATTTGAAAAATTAATTGATCAGTATCCGTACGCAGTTGTCTGCTTTGCGCCATCAGGGTCAATGGGGCAGGAAAAATTAGAAAGCAATGAAAAGCGCCAGGTTAAAGATACATTCCGCTCACTTGAGAGCAGGGTGAAATCAGCATCAGAGGACAGAGACTTTAAGCGCTACCTGAGCAAGGATGTTGGGTTTTTGGTTGTTGACGTGGCATCTAGACGTGCCCATGAAGTAGATGAGGAGTACGCATTAAAAGAGTTCCCGACGTGTCTGCTTTTTGAGCAAGGCAAAGCTTTAAGCATGACTCAAATCGTTAAGCCAACATCAAAAAGCGACATTATTTCTTTTCTTGATAAAAAAATTGGTGATGAGCTGGATAGAATGATTAAAGATAGAAAAGATGATGAACGCGCAGAGCGTGAAGAGCGCATTGCTCGGTCTATTGCGTATGCAAGTTATTATCCGTATGGTGGCTGGGGCTGGGGCGGTTATGGTGGCTGGGGTTGGGGTGGTTATGGTGGATTTGGTTATGGTCGCGGGCTTGGTTATGGTTGGGGTGGTCGTTGTGGAAGATGGTAAGCCGACTGTTGTTTGAAATGAGATTTAATTTATAACAAAGACTTTATTTCTCATCTCGTCATCCCGGACGCGCCGTGTTCGCCACTGTGCCCGGCATAGCCTTGTGCGAAGCCTGGGTAGCCAACAGGCGCCGTGTCCGCCATAGCCAGAGGCGAAGGCTGGGACGGCTGGAATCCGGGATCCAGCAATAAAAAATGTTTCTTTTAATCGGTCACTCAGGCTTCGCTAGAAAGCTACGCCGGGCACGGCGAGGGGAGTGTTATCTAACTGACTAAAATTAATAAATTAAAAAACTCTTTGCATTAAACTTTATTTTTGTTTTATAGTGATTTTACGATTTGTAAATTCAATTTTTAAAAAAAGGATTAAAGTGAAGCACGCTAATTTGTTGAGTAAATTTTTCATTATGTTCACGTTCGTTTCCTATTCAGGATTTATGTTTTCAATGGCGGATGCATTTGAAGTGGTTGGTGAGACAGCTGAAGATGCTGCTGGAAATTTTCTTAAAAAAACTGAAGGTGAAACAGCTGAAGCATTTGCTGATCGAATAGCTAAACTAAATGCTGATCTTGTAGGCAAGACTGAGCAAGAGGCTTCGAAAATTGCTGCTGAAGCGTTTCCGAATAGTTTCGTAACAGCTGAAACTGATGAGGCACTAAAGATAGCTAGCCAAAATAGTTCAGAAGGATTATTTCGATCGATAGCAAAACAAGCAAGAGAAGGAGCGATTGCAGAAGCAAAAGCTATTGCAAGAAATGCAGCTGCAGAATCAGCCCGACGTGGCGCAACAGGAATAATCGATAAAGTTGCGGTTCAAAGAGTAGCTGACACATTATCAGTACTTAATGACGCAGAATTGGAGGTGAGTAAAGCTAATGATGCCATAATCAATATGGGAAAAAAATTAAAAAGTGTTGGAAAAGACTTAGCTAAGGCAATGAAAAATAATGATGTTGCTGGTATGAACGCAGCTAAGTCAGAAATGAAGGCCGCTAAGGACGCTCTTGTAGACGCAACAAGCAGCTTAAAAGGACAAGCTGCTACAGATATGGTAACAGCTGCTGGGGATAAAGCAGATAATTTATTGGTGAAAATGGACAAGACCTTTGCTGAGGCTGGAGGCACATTTGCTGCAGATGGAACTTTAAAATCAATGGCTAGTTTTTCAGATGAAGCAGCAGCTTCTCTTGATAAAAGTATGGATGATTATACAAGTCAAATTATAAAAGATTCTGCTTCAGCTCAAAAAAATGCTATGGATGCTATAAATACAGCAAGGGATGCAGCTACTAAAGGTTTGACCGACGCAGAAACTCTTGCTGCTAAATTTAAATCAAAATCATTATTACAAGATGCAACTCGATTTAAAAATGGTATAACCGAAGGTCTAGGAAAAGCTGGATCTGCAATTGCAGACGCGCTTCCTTCAGCTGGTGAAGCTGGTATGGCTGTCCTTAGAAAACTAGGTGCTGCTGGCGAGCTCCTCATTTCAGCCGTCCTTTTCATGGTTCCAAATATTTTTGAATCATCATTTTTAGCACAAAAACAACGACAAGTTCAGCTTCAAACTTTAGCTCAACCGATTCAATTTGGTGATTGGGTTCTGCAAATTCCAGATTCATGTTTTAACTGGACTAATCCTTCAGCAACACTTCCTATCTATGTAAGAATTCCTGTTGCTAACGTTAACGATACGATTTCAGAAGATGATATGAAGCGTTTTCTTATTTCAGGTTCAGGCTCTACAGCTGACTATTCAATTAATCCTAAACCGCAAACAACCAACACAGTTTCGACAAAAATTCAAAACGGCGGAGCACGATTGTTTTCTTTCGGTACTGATATGGATATGCAACCAATATCACGTTACGTAATCAAAGAAAGTTCTTACTATCCGCACTCTGGAATCGTAACTTCATTTGCTCCACCTGCATCATATACACCACCAGCTTCAAGTGCGCTGACAAGCAGTCAGTTTACCGGGCTTGTCGTCGATTTAAATTCAGGCTATGTGATGGATGCGTCAGGTGAAGCAAACAGTCCAATGTTTTTAATAGCTCCAATCGATCCACACAATCCTAACTATCAGCCGTCAAGTCCAGCATCCGTAAAAGATTTTTTACCAAGTGAGCTGAGCAAATTAGAAATGTCTGGCAACAAAATTACTTATACTCAGTACGCTGATGTAGGCCAAGGATCTGCTGGTGCGGTCGCGGCTCCTTCGCTGAGATCACAGTTTGACTGTAAATGTATCGGTGAGTCTGAAGAAAATGGTGCAATGGTAGCAAATGGTGATGTGTCTACGTGTAAAACAGATCCAACTAATCCTTGCTTACTTTCTAAATCACTGGCAGCGTACAAGAGTGGTTTATCTATTGAAACACCTGCAGTAGCTGGCGTAGCTGCAGTGCCTGCAACGGCTACAACAGCTGCAATACCAGCAGTAGATGCCGTAGATGCAGTACCTGGAATTGGTTCGGTCATTCCAATGTTTGGATGGGGTACTACTTTATATGACACAATAATTAGTCCAGCAAACTTTCCTGGTTTTTCTGCGCCAACAGGTTCGATTACTCTTTTGCCAAATGCTTCATCCAAAACTGCTGAAGCTGTATATGCGGATCTAAATACTAACTACGCAGCGCAGGGATGTCAGGTTTATATATGCGCAAACACCCCTTTTGCTAAAGCGCTTCAAGCGCAACAAGGTGGAAGTGCTGCAAATAGTTCAGCATCTAGATCATTTGTTGATTATATTATTTTCCTTGATGATCAAGGTAATCAAGTTCCATTGCAAGTACCTACGATACCAAAAGATTCAACGCTAAAATGGCCAAAAATTGGTTTAAATCCTGCTGTAAAGTATTGGGCAAGTTTGGTTAGTGGTGAAACTACACTGTATGACTTGCAAGGTAACGCGGCGGCTACGGATCCAGGCTTAGGTGGTACAAGCGGTATTGTTGCAACTGCGATTGCAGAACTATCGCAATCTCAAGCAAAAACACCAACGTTCCCTCTTTTAGGAGCTCAATTTGCAGCGCATTCACAGGCAATGCTTGCAAAATACTCTCAAGGGCCATTTTCGTATGGTCATGCTAAGTTAACGTTAAGCGATAAAACTATTTCTGTTCCTGGAGCAGCGGGTGCTCCTGCATCAACTGTTAACTTGTATGAAGGAAGTTACTGTTTTGCATCACAAGGTGCGCAGTCACAAGTTAAAGATCTTTTAGTTGCTCAGGATAATGCAGGTGACGCTGGGGTGCAATTACCAGATCCTTCAGTTGTTAGTTTTTATAGCTTGGTAACTGATATTGGTTATACAGTTCAAAAAGATGGTTCACTACAAGTAACCGATTTTTCACAAGCGCCTGTTACAAAAAGTGGAAAAACCTACAAATTAAATAAATCTGCAAAAAATACATTTACTTTATTCACTGAAATCGCTGGAGCTACGGCTACTATTCCTGACTACTTAATAGAAATGCGTGATGCATGGTGGGCTAACTTTGATCCTTCAGCACAAGCACAAGGTTTTAACGTTGGAAAACTTGCATTTAAATTAGCGCATGGTTTACCTAAAACAGCCGTTGCAAGCAAATGTTTTATTTATGAAGTAAGCCCAAGTCCTTCAGCTGCTTTAACAAATCAAGATTTGTATGTGATCGTAAAATCATCGTCACCAGCCATCGCAACATTAAATCCGATGAATGCTACTTCAGCTACAAAGGATGCAAATTTAGTGAGCTTGCTTACAGGGTATCTGTACGACACTCAAGGCAATCCAGTATTGGATAGCAATGATAAACATCAAAAAATATCAGCACCAGCAGGATCAAATAAAATGAGATGTCAGTTGATTCAAGATGCTTTAACTACTAAATTTCCTGTGATAACAGGTACAGACTTCCAAACCCAATATACAAATTTTGTAAATGCGTATGCAGCACAAATGCAAACGCCAATGGGTCCATATAGTTTTGGTGAGTTGCATCTTGGAATTTATGCTGGTGATTTATACGAACAAAAATATGTTTATTTTACTGCTGCCGGAATGCATAAACCACAAGCAAGCTTTGAGCCAACCGATATGTTTGTAACCATCGATGGTTATCCAAACAGTCCGATAGTTGGACAAACACCGTTAAGTAGTAACACTAAAAACGTGATGAGTTTAATTACTGGTCAGGTGTATGATGCAACTGGTGTTGTAGGAATGATGACTCCTATATCGTCACTTTTTACATTTACAGACAGCTCAAAAGGTGATTGGAGTCTGTGGATTCAAGATAATTTAAATCAGCTGCAGGCAATTGCTAAAGCTCGTGTGGCTGCACAGCAAGCAGAGCAAAAAGAGCTAGATGCAGATGAAGCTCAAGCTCCAGAAAGTGCAGATTTAATGACAGCAGATTCTGTGCTTGCAATTATTAACAGACTTACACCATCAGGACTTAAAGGACTTCCAGCTCCTTACCAAACGTTGAAATTTGATCCACTCAAAAAAAGCTACGTGCGTGTGTCGCCAGCAAGTGATACAGATCCAAATGATTTATTGTATCAATTCTTTAATGTGCCAAATCAAAAAGTACCAACTGGTGCAATTTATAAAGTAGGCGGTTCAACCGCTAGTCCTACAGTGCATCAGGTACGTGTAGTTCAAGATCCTGAATTGCAAGCAACTAAAGATATGTACGGTATCGTTGTTAATGCAGATGGTATTCAATCACTCGGAGTGCCACTTCTTACACCGTCACTTTTAATGAAAGAGGATGATAAGGCATTAACTGGTAGAAATTCTGGTTCAACTATGTATGTAAGCACTGATTCTAATTTCCCTGGTGAAAATATCACGCTGCCAAATGGTTATCATATGTACTTTAGTAAATTGATGGGAACGTATTACGTTTATGAAACTAAAGGAAAACGAAACCAATGGATCTCAGTTTCTGGTGGTAATCTGTACGAAAAAGATGGTACACCAGTTAAGTTGAAGCAAAAAGTCGCTATAGTTGCAGGCAAAAAAGGCGTAGATGACATGATCCTTCTGTATGAAAATAATGCAGGATACATGCAAGGGTACATGAGCGATGGTGCAGATTATAAAAACGTTAATAGTACTGATGGCTCAATGAGCTGGATGGCAATGTCTTCTCCGTACAACGTGTTGACGGTTACTAACAATAAAGCAAAAACTAGTTACACTGTTGGTAAAAAATCATACAGCGTTAATCCAGACTTCTCATGGAACCCTCTGTTTGTAGTTCCGATAGATGCTTCTGGAAAATTACTTTCACCAACGCCACCTAGTTCATACGCTGACGCACAGTTGGTATCAAAAAGTGGCAACATTTCTCATATCATCTATGGTCAAAAAATGTATAAAGCTGTAGCGGCTGCAAAAGGCTCAACTGCTCCATTGACCATGGTTCCTGTGAGTGGTGATGCGTCTAAAACAATTACCATTTCTTCTGGTGTTGACGGCAACACTAAGGCTCCATTTATCACGGTGAGCGACGGAACACATGATTATAAATATGGCTTTATATCTGATCAGTTGGATGATACTCAGTTGGCATCATACCAAACACAAATCTGGAAAGGTGATGTGGTTGCTTGTCCTTTCGCTCTTCCAGTTGGTCCATACACTACTAAGAAAATAACTATTTCTGGAAATTCTGTTTCAGTATCTGTGCCTGATGAGTCAACGCATGCATTGTTCGTTCAAAATATAAACAATGTGGGCGGCTTGAAGGCATTGAATTCAGCAAGTTCTATCGTTGGTGCTCCAACATCTCCGACTGACTTAAACCTGCTTGGATTGAATTTAGGCAGAATTTACAGCTCTGCAAGTGGTCGGTATTTTGGATCAATTGCTCCATCTGATGGTACAGCATCAACGTTTACCTATTTTGCTGATGGTGGATATGCTGATTTACAAACAGGTGCATTATTTGATAACACTGGTATGTCAGTAGGTTATAGCTTGGCGTTAAATGATTTCTTATCAGTACTTAATAAGCTGCAAGTTACTGTAACGAAAAACAGCACAACAGGTAAAAATCAGTTAGCGTATCGCAGTGGTCCTGTAGTTGACATGCAAACTGCAGCTCTTGCTGCAGCGGCGAAGGCTCCAGCTACACCAGCGGCTGTCACAGCTACTGGTGCAATGGCGTAATAACTTTTTTATAAAAAGTAGTCTTAAAAAATCCTCGCATGAGTCAGATGTGACTTGTGCGAGGATTTTTGTTATAGTTTTTTCTGCGTTTAAATTCTTTTAGATACAAGGAATGTTATGAAAATAGAAACTAAAATTTCGATAAAAAATGCTTTTGATCTTGGTAGCAAGTCAGTAGCATTTTTTATTGCAGAAAAATTTCAAGAAAAAGATCTAGCTGCTTTAAGCAAAGCAACAGGCGTTGATCTTGGTCAATTTTTAAAAGACTCTAAATTTACTGGAGCACAAGGATCAGTTGCTCATCTGCCAGTCTTTGGCAAAGGTAAAACAATTACCTATCTGTATTTTGCAGGACTTGGCCTTCAAGGTGCTGACAAAAAATTAAGTTTAGAAACTTTGCGTAGATCGATCGGGTCTGTCGTTAAGGCTGTTACGGCAAAAGGTTTTGAGTCTTTGGCACTCGAGCTGCCTGAAGCAAAATCGTTTGGTCTAGACGTTGATTATTTCACGGCCCAAGTAACAACCATTGTCCACATTGCAAGTTACAAATTCGATACCTACATTACAACTATCGATAAAAAAGATAGAGCAAAAGTTCTTGAAGTTACACTGTGTGTCGGAGCTTCTGAGCAAAAATCTGCAAAATCTGGCAATGAAATCGGGTCAGTAATTGGGCAAGCGGTTAATCGCACCAGAGATTGGGTCGATACCCCAGCGAATCATTTACATCCAACAGCACTTGCAGAACATGCTAAAAAATTAGCAAAAGAAAAAGGCCTTAAGTGCACAATCTTTAGCGAAGAAGAAATCAAAAAAATGGGCATGGGCGGACTAGCAGGTGTCTCTGCTGGATCTGTTCAAGATGCAAAATTTGTAATTCTTGAATACAAATCTAAAAAAGCAAAAGCACAAACCATTGGATTTGTCGGTAAAGGTATAACATTTGATTCAGGCGGCCTGAGTATCAAACCTGCAAATTCTATGGAAGAGATGAAAGAAGATATGGCTGGTGCAGCTTCTGTCATAAATACCCTTGCAGCTTTAGCTGATTTACAACCCGACGTTAACGTTATTGGCTTTGCAGCAATCACTGAAAATTTGCTCGGTGGAGCAGCACAAAAGCCAGGTGACATCGTAACTTTTTACAATGGTAAAACTGCTGAAATTCGTAACACTGACGCAGAAGGCCGTCTTGTTTTAGCTGATGCGCTGTCTTACGCGGTTAAAAATTATAAACTTGATGCAATCATCGATGTAGCAACGCTGACGGGCGCATGCATTTATGCTGTTGGACCATTCTTTTCAGCGCTACTCAGTGACAATGATGAGTTGGCTTGCAAAGTGCAACAAGCTGCGCAGCATTCTGGTGATTACGTATGGCGCTTGCCATTCACGCTCGATTTTAAAGAAGCTGTTAAATCATCAGTTGCAGATATTCAAAACGTTGGAAATCCTGCGATTGCAGCAGGAACAATTACTGCAGCATGGTTCTTGCGACACTTTACTGATGAAGTTCCATGGGTTCATTTAGACATCGCAAGCACTGCGTACAACGTGCCAAACATTAGTTACTATGGAAAAGGCGCGACTGGTTCTTCAGTTCGTCTTTTAATTGATGTAGCTATGAACTGGAAAAAATAGTTTTTTGAAAAACAGATAATTAATCGTAAGACTCTAGTTTGTAGGGTCTTGCGATTAATTAAGAATTAATAAAAGGTAGTAAGTCGTGAAGTCAGTCATCAAGTCACTGGGTGTTGGGATATTTTTTTTGTTAGGTTTGTCTTGTTTGCATGAGTCTCAAGCAACTCTGGTCGATGATCTTTTTTTAGCTATTGAAAAAGTTGATGCAGCTGTGACAGGAGGACGAGAGGTGCTACCTGTGCAAATGCAATTAATTGATCATGCAATTTTGTGTCGATTCAACCTCTTTCCTTATAGCAGCTATATGGAACATGAGTTACATGAAGCAAAGGGCCTTTATCTACAAGAGTTTGGTTTGCAGCCACGTAATCATATGACAGAAGTGTTTATTGGGCAAGCTATAGTAGCTTTTTTATATGGAAATGGTCCGTTAGGGGAAAAATATATGGTACATTTTCAAAAAATAAAAAAACAATATGAAAATAAAAATAAATCACTGGTAGATGCATTGTAAAATAGTCTTTTTATAGGGGGATATTTTTATGAAATTATTATTAAATATACTATTTTTTATAGTAACTACTTGCTCCTTTCAATCGCTTGTTAGTAGCTGTCCAGGGTTGCAAAAATCTTGCAATAAAGAAATTAATCAAGCTATAAAAAAAGTAGAGAGCTCTTTTTTCAAACCAAGCAAAGATCCTTTACATGATACGGGTCTTATGTCGGAAGTATTGCTTTTAAGAAGTAATGCAGGAATATATGATCACTTTATCGACACTACCGTATTAGAATTAATGCGTCTTTATTATGAAGAGCGAATATCTAAAAAGCCTAATCAGTTCAAAACAGATTTATATTTAATTAGTACTGTCGCATTACTCAAAAAAGATAAGAATGTAGCAAACATTTGTTTGAAAAGTGTAAGAAAAGATTTTTCTCAAGATTATTTTCAAGCTTTGAAGCGCTGATCTGCTCGTTGAATCTACTTTTAGTCGTTTGATTGCACTGCATTTGCCACTAAACCAATCATAAAAAGATTACACACAAGCGCTGTGTTTCCATAAGAAATAAATGGAAGGCCGATACCTTTAGTTGGCGCAAGGCCTGTTGATACAAATAGATTTATAATAAACTGCAGCGAAATTATAGTTGTAATTCCTTGGACTAAAAACATTGAAAACATATTTTTTAAATTCCATGAAATTCTAAATCCAAACCATGCAAAAAGCATGCAGAGGATTATAAAAAACAAAGATCCGATAAATCCAATTTCTTCTGCCATGATGGCAAAAATAAAATCAGTGTGTTGCATAGGAAGATAGAAAAATTTTTGTTGCGATTGCGCAATCCCTGTGCCCCACAGGCCTCCAGAACCGATAGCGATAAGCGATTGAATAATTTGAAAGCCAGTTCCTTGAGGGTCTTGCCAAGGATCAAGGTAGGTTATGATTCGTTGCCAACGGTATGGCTGTAAATAAATCATGAAAAATGCAACTGGCAGTGCTGCCACAATGGTTCCGATAAAATATCTGAGTGGTAAATTTGCCACAAAAAGCATGATCAGCGTCGTTGCAAAAAGAGTAGCCAAGCATCCAAAATCAGGCTGCTTAAGAAGAACAAGTCCGATTACTCCCATGATGATAGAAAGCGGCAACCCTGTTTTTAATGTATTGTTGTCCAGTATTTTTTTTCGAGAAAGAATGGAAGCTAGATAAATAACGAGCGCAACTTTTAAAATTTCGCTCGGTTGAAAAATAAATCCATGAAGATTTAACCAACGGTGAGAACCATTCATTTTGTGGCTTAAAAAGCTTACAAGCGGAAGTGCTGTGGCAATGGTGGTGCCAAGCAAGGCAAAAAAGCTGACACTTTTTAAAAACTGTAGTGAAATCGACCGAGCAAGAAAAAAAGCTAAAATTCCTACCACGAGACCGACGAGTTGTTTTTTGACGAAATACAATGGTTGGTTGAGAGTTTCGAGTGCGAAAAAAGAGCTTGAAGAGTATACAAAAATAATTCCGAGCATTACAAACGTCATGCTGATGAGTAGGAACATGGTCAGGTCGTATTTAAGTCTTTGTTCTATAAACATTTTATTATTTCCCTAGGTAAATATAATCACCACGTTAACATAGAATGTTGCATGAATGAAGAAAATATTTAGCAAGAACTTTTACGACAATCCCATAATCATTTTTTTAAATTGAGTGCCACGATCTTGGTAATTCTTGAAAAGATCAAAGCTTGATCCAGCAGGGGAGAAAAGTAAAACTTCAAAATCGACAATGTTAGTTGTCGTCCCCGACACCGATCGGGGATCCAGCGTTGAAATCTCTTTGTTACTTTCAATCAAAATATATTGATCCAACGTTTGCTGCAATGTTGCTGACGAGAAGCATGGCACGTTATATTTTTTGCACAGTGACGATAAAAGTTCAGCTTCTTTTCCAAAAGCAAACACACATACATTTTGTTTGGTTAAAAATTTTATCAGTGGTGACCGATTGGTACCTTTGCTCAGCCCGCCTAGAAACAGGGCGATTTTCTTATGTTTAAAGCGTTCTATCGCTTTACGGGTTGCTTGCCATACCGTTGACTTTGAATCGTTATAGATATCAACGCCGCGAAAACTGCGGACAAATTCAACACGATGCTCTTGATCTTGCACGGTGTGAGTCATAGCTATGAGCTGATCGAATGGAATGTTTTGTAGGTGCAGGCTTGCAATGATGATGAGCCAGTTTTGTTGAAATGTGACATCAGGCAGCAGGTTGATGTTTTTAAAAATCACTACAGACTTTGATCCATCACTCAAAACAACATTATTTTTTTCAATATAAAATGTTGGAGTTGTTATTTTCTTGCGTGGTTTGCGAGAAGAAAAGAGATACAAGCTTGAGGCAATGTCGATATGTTTTTTTATTCTTTCTACTAAATCATAGGGCAGCAGGGCGATCTGATTGTTTGTTTGATGTTTGATCATGTTGCATTTTGCTAAAAAATATTCTTTAGCAGTTTTATGATGATCTAAATGATTTGGAAAAAAATTGGTCCAGATTGCCAAGTCCGGGGCAAAGCTTTTTGCATAGTGAAGCTGATAGCTTGAAAGCTCGAGTACCACTGTTTGTGGTTGTGGATTGACATTGCACACGTTAAGCATTGCGTAGCCAATGTTTCCAGCGGCAACAGAATTTGAAATACTTTGCTGCAGTAAATTGGTGATACTTGTTTTTCCAACGGTGCCTGTGATTGCAATCGTTTTTATGTGAGTAGCGTTTGTAGAAATTTGTGAACTGAACAAATCAAGTTCACTTATAAATTTTGTGCCGTATTTTTTTTGGTAGGGGTGTAGCACAATGCCAGGGCTTGAAATAATGATATCGTTGTAATCTAAAAAATTTTTAAGTGATTGCGGTGTTTGCAGCGTAACATCTATGGTTTCGTGCAGTTTGCTATCGAGAATTTGAATTTGATCGGTGAATTGTTTGACGTGTTCAAGCACTGATTTGCCAACGACGCCAAGACCCCAAATACCGATTTTTTTGTTTTTTAGATTGATAATTTTCATACTTGATATGATAACAAGAATTACGAGTTGAGCAAAATTGATTTTGAATGAAGTACCTTTGTAGGTAGCCATAGAAAAAAACACAGCTTTTGGTATCCTTTTAAAATGCATTATTTCTGTATGTTTATTTCTGCCATGAGGTGTGTTTTCCATGAGTGATGAAACGAAAAAAAATGAGTATTCAACTACGTTAAATCTTCCTAAAACAGATTTTCCAATTCGAGCTCAATTTTCTATTTCTGATGCAATTATGCTCCAGCGTTGGAACGATGAAAAACTGAGTGAAAAAACGTTCACTCATAATCAAGGTAAAACAAAATTCATTCTTCACGATGGGCCACCGTATGCAAACGGAAATATTCACCTGGGTCATGCATATAATAAAATTTTAAAAGATATTGTGACCAAGTCTGAGCGTATGGCTGGTAAGCATGTACCGGTTATTCCTGGTTGGGATTGCCATGGTTTGCCAATCGAGTTAAAAGTTACGCAAGAGTACAAAGATTTATCTCGGCAAGAATTAAAAACAGAGTGTCGCGCCTACGCGCAAAAATGGATCGATATTCAACGCGAAGAGTTTAAAAAGCTTGGCGTTATGATGCATTGGGATAAACCCTATGCAACTATGGATTTTTCATATGAAGCAGCAATTTTGCGAGCGTTTGCAGAGTTTGTAACGCAAGGTTTTATACAGAAAAAATTAAAAACAGTTCCATGGTGCGGCTCATGCCAGACCGTTTTAGCAAACGCTGAGATCGAGTACGCAGAGCGTAAAGATCCATCGATCTATGTTCAATTTCCATTTTCGTCAGACATTTCTACAAAATTATTTCCTGAGACAGCAGGGCGTCAAGTTAGTCTTTTAGTTTGGACTACTACTCCGTGGACATTGCCGTTGAATCGTGCAGTTGTGCTACGTCCTAAAGCAGAGTACGCACTGGTAGAAATGAATGGCAAATTAGTCATCATGGGAAAAGAATTAGTTGAAAAAGTTGCAACGACCACTAGTTTTTCAGCTCGTGTTTTAAAAACATTTGCAGCAGAGCTTTTGATAGGTCAAAAAGTTAATCATCCTTTCATCGACGCGCAAGTACCAGTGATCGGTGATGGTTTTGTTTCACTTGAAGATGGAACCGCATGTGTGCATAGTGCTCCTGGTTGCGGACCAGAGGATTATGAAGTTGGTATAAAAAACAATTTAGAAATTTATTCACCGCTTTCACCAGATGGAAAATATACCAGTGAAATTCAACCCGCTGAGCTTGCAGGCATGCCAGTTGCTGATGGACAAATTTGGGTTATAAAAAAATTAGCAGAATTAGACCTCATATTTTTTAAACAAAGCATTCGACACTCGTACCCGCATTGTTGGAGATGTCACAATGGACTGATTTTTAGAGCAACGAGTCAGTGGTTTTGTGATTTATCGAAACATAATTTAAAACAACATGCTCTTGAAGCAATTCAAACTTTACAGATGATTCCTGAGACGGGGAAAAATCGCTTTTCGGCTACGCTTGAAGGGCGACTTGAGTGGTGTCTTTCGCGTCAGCGTACTTGGGGAGTTCCAATTCCTGCATTGAACTGCAGCTCGTGTGGTCATGTGTTTACATCACCTGAGCTCATTGAAGTTGCAGCTCTTGGTGTGGAAAAAGAGGGCATTGAATTTTGGGATAAAGTAGAAGTTCAAGATCTTGGAAACTACTGCTGCTCTTCATGCAGCTCAACTTCGTTTCAAAAAGAATTTGATATTTTAGATGTGTGGTTTGAATCTGGTGTCAGCCACTACGCGGTGCTCCGTAACAATGAATTACAAGCGTATCCCGCGGACATGTACCTTGAGGGTAAAGACCAGCATCGTGCTTGGTTTCAAAGTTCGCTTCTCACATCGCTCGTGCTTGAAAAAAATCCGTGCATGAAAGAAATTGTAACGCATGGCTTTACTGTTGATCAGCATGGTAAAAAAATGTCAAAATCGCTTGGTAATGTCGTTACTCCTGGAGAGATTGTTGACAAGGTTGGTACCGACGGACTTCGTCTGTGGGTGGCAAGTAATGATTATGATAGCGATCCGATCGTTTCTGAATTACTTCTTAAGAACGTTTCTGAGGTGTATCGAAAAATTAGAAATACCAGCCGATTCTTACTTTCGAATTTGTATGATTTTGATATAAAAAAAGATGCAGTTTTATTTGAAAACATGTTTGCAATTGACCAGCAGGCTTTAGTTCGTTTGCATCAGTTTAATCAAACAGTACAATGCGCATATCGTGATAGAAAGATGACAGCTGCGTTTCATGAGTTGGGCGACTTCTGCGCTAAAGATTTAAGTGCCTTTTATTTAGATATTATCAACGATCGACTGTACGTTGAAAAAGCTGATGGTAATTTGAGACGAAGTGCTCAGACGGTTTGTTATCATATTTTACATACGATGACGACGGTTATGGCGCCGATTCTTTCTATGACTGCTGAGCAGATATTTGATGAGTATCGC
>JAPLIQ010000031.1 GCA_026389025.1 Candidatus Babelota bacterium | reverse complement strand
GGTGGATTTTGGTTTGTCGCCGCCGTCCACCCAAGTTAAGGTTGAAAACCTATATGTTCAGCAATTTAAATTTTGTATATTTGTCCCTGCTTAAAAACTACAACCTTTTTAAGAGTTATTTTTGTGCAGGAGTTTGAAATAAATTAGGTCTTTGTTGTGCCTCGATACATAAATAGAGCAGTGCCATCATCATTCTTTTTAAAACCACAACTTTGATACAATTTCACGAGCCTTTGTTTTTTATCATCATCGGCTAATGATTTTGGTCTGCCGTTTTCATACTCAAATGGATCTGGAATTAACATAACTGCCTTAGTGCCATTGCTAAATAAATGCTCACAGGTTTCTTCAAGTAAATGATGCGCGTGTCCGTTGCCACGATGTGCTAACGAAACATATAAATCAGAAATCATTACCACATCATTTAAATCATATTTTGCCTTAATTGCCTTAACAGCAACAATTGAACTTTGCATTTCTGGTGGCTGAATTGAAATATCAGTCGTATCAAATCCAGAAAAGATGCTAACTGGAATTGTAGACAGTGAGCACATAGAAGAGCCGTCTTGCGCAAGCAATGAATGTTTTTGCCAGCCCCTCAACATATTAAAATCTTTATATTTAAGTAGCATGTAGGTCATGAGCGACAATCCTGCTGTAGCAATTACAGTGTTGCGGTATTTGGTAATGTTTAATGCTTTTAATGCTACATATGCTGATGTCGCACCAAAACCAAGTCCAGCTAGCCCAAACAGTTTTATGCATGCAGCATTAATAGCCTTAGCAGAATCTTCCATATGATATTTAGCATGTACAGCTTCATGATGAATCGCTGCTTGTTGACTGCCAAACTCTCTTGCATGCAAGTCAGTTTCGCTTGGATTTTCAGCATTAATGTTTTTTAAAAGTTCAGGAGTGACTTGTTGATTCAATCCTGTTTTAACGTCTGTTTTTTTGACTGTTGCTGCTGGGTACGTGCATACGCAGAAAGCTAACGTTACAGAAAGTAGTAACTGTTTTTTGCATATGTTTTTCATAATTTTCCCTAATGAAATATTTTGTATATTTGTCCCTGCTTTAAGACTACGACCTTTTTTAATGAGAACTACTTATTGTCTTGGTTGTTGTAATTTTTTTGCAATTTATAAATACGATACCAAGCTGAAATTAGAATCAAAGTTGTAATCGTTATCCCAACCCACTTAGGTAATTGCGTAGGTAGTAATTGCGGAGTTGTTGAAGAAGTACTTAACTCAACAGCTGCAAAAGCCAAGCCCCATAAAGCCCCAATGCCTATTTTAAAAAAGGGATTTAGTTTTTGGAACCATTGACTAGGGGTAACAATAAGGCCGAAGAGCACAATCGTTACTGGAAATAATAAAACTATAACAATTTGTGAAATGATCATAAAATAAACCTTTATAGATTTGAGTGCTTAAATGTTTCCGTTTTTAAAAGTTATTTTTGCGCAGGATTTTTATTCGAATACCATTGTTTTTATAATAGTTCTTTATGGCATCGAACCTTGTTGGTGCGTGGTTTAATGGGACTGGCGGTAATACAAAATCAAGTGTCGAAATAAATGCCAGGCAGGTAATGATAAAAATAATTTGTGAAATGATCATAAAATAAACCTTTATAGATTTGAGTGTTTAAATGTTTCCGTATTTTTTACTAATTGCTTCAATTTCTTTATGAAGTTGCTCTATTTCTGGGCAAAATTCATACATCAGCTTTTTCATTGCTTCAATAAACTCTATAGATCCTTGATTATCTTGAAACATTTCAGTCACAAGCTGCGCGCGGTGCACGTACTCGGGTGACTGCATCATTAAGCCGCACGCCATTTGCGTATCTTTATGCTTTGCAAAAACGTCTTGAAATTCTTTTTGGATATCTTTTTGCTGCTGCTCCATATTGGCAACTGGCTGCTTCCCTGCTAAAAGGCGGCACTTTTTATCGAAGTCAGCTAGCTGTTTAGGGTACTGCGTTAATTCTGGATTATGTTTTTCCATCAACGCTTTGTGCATTTCTGCAAGTTTTATAGCATCTGTGCCACAAGCGGTTTTTAGTGCTAATGCTTCTGCCTGAAATGCTGGATTTGAATTAAGTTTCATGACCATTTCACAATGATGGTTCATGATGTCTGAAAATTCTTTTTCAAGAGCCTTTTGAGTTTCAGGATCGAAATCTTTGTAGTACGCAATAGAGCTGCGAATTCCTGCAAGCTGCATAGCTTCACTTGAAGTAAGTGTTTCATGTACTTGCTGCACGACAACCTCTTGATGAGGAGTGATGACGATCGAACGACCATCAGTGCTGATTTTTACAATCGATCCTTCAGCAATATTGAGCAGTTCAAGAATTGGTTTATCTAAGACAAGCGCATTGCTGTTGCCATATTTGACTAATTTTTTAAGCACCGAGAAAACCCCCTACAGGTATTTGATAGAACAGAACATGTAGTTAAATATATACAATGTGTATACGAAGTCAACTGTTTTGTGTTATAGCAAAGGGTTTTTGCCGCATTTGTTAAAAATTATGTTATGTTTTAATTTGAATTTGCGATACAAAGCTCAAGTTTGAAAATAAATGAGACGATGCTACACTGAAAAGGGCCAAACAAATCTTTTCACAAAGGACTTTCTTGTATGCATTTTCAAATAAAATTTCGTCAAATATTTTCATTTCTCATCTGCTTTTCAGTTTTTACTGTTCAGTCGGCTCAAGAGGCTAATGAATTTTTTAGTGCTGGATCCGGGATCTCCTCTGTGATGACGGGGAAAGAATCATTTCAGTTGCAACGAGTGCAATCTCCTGCTCAAGCGATGCTGGAAAAAGAGCAGCAAGCTGTTTTTAAGCGTACCGTTACCAAATATGCTGTTACCGTAGGAGTAGCTGTGAGTGTGGCAATTGTACTTTTGGCAGCATATGGAATCCGAGAAGCTGCTAAAGAAAGTAAAAAATTAGAATTTGTAGCGATCAACAAAGCAGATACGCAGGCTGCCCCTAATCCAACGCCTTCTACTCCAATGTCTTTCTTAACTCCTTTGTGGTGGTTAACGGGTAGCGTAAAAAGTTTTGCGCGCGATAGCTCTGAATTTGTCGCAAATAGTGCGACCATGCTTGCATCGGGTATGGTGCTCAATGGTGCTACGAGCTTTATGCAGCAAAAGCTTTCTGCTGTGCATCAAGATGAGACCGTCCTGTGGTACATAGCTGAGCACACCAAAATTAACCAAGTTTTTAGTGATTTAAAGACCAACGCAATTGAATATGATTTGTATGCAACGCTTCTTTGCGCAGAGGTTTTTAACCAAGATGCTCAAACGCACATGCGGGCATTTGTAAAAGATTTGGTGAAAACGACCAAAGATTATAACGCCGCAGGAAATAACTTTCAGGATGATAATTATTTTGACTTTTTACTTACTGAAGTAAAGAAAAAATATATGCGCCAGGGCAGTGAACTTGAGGCTCTGCAAGCGTACGTTGTTCCAACCGTTGCAAAGCGTCACAGAGCTCAAGCGAGCGGGCAGGCTGAAGAGCTTTTTGTTCTGGATATAAACCGTCGCAAAGACATTGCTGATTTATGCCAGCAGCTTGCACGTGACGTTGAAAAATTAACAGCATTTATGCACATTCGCTTCGTAAAGACATCTGATAGAGTTCAGCAGTTGATTGACTCATGCAACGGCTACATTGCGTCCATGGAAAGCCTTTTGAATGCATCACCTGAAGCACTGGCTGAGTTGAGCAAGGCTGATCGTGGCATGTTTACCTGCAGCTATGAATATGAACGAATATTTAATCAACAAGTTGGGTACATGCATCGTTATTGCAGGTTGGTAGAGTAAAACTAAGGATTAGCATTGTTCTTTGATCCGCAAAATTTATCTGGACTGACTCCAGTCATGAAGCAATATGCAACCATTAAGATCGAGCATCCAGATGCCATCTTACTTTTCCAGGTTGGTGATTTTTACGAACTGTTTTTTGATGATGCTAAAAAAGTCTCAGATTTTTTAGGGATCACGCTGACCAAGCGCGGTGAGCTCAACGGACAGCCAATTCCTCTGTGCGGCTTTCCAGTGCATGCAGTTGAGCATTACATTCCAAGACTCGTTAAAGGTGGTTTTAAAATTGCCCTGTGCGATCAGCTTGAAACAGCAGTTACCGGAAAAATGGTAGCGCGCGGGGTAACGAATGTTTTAACTCCCGGCATGCTTGTGTCTGAAAATCTTTTAGACGCAAAATCAAACTCCTATCTTTTTTCTTTCTTCCCAACCAAGGCTGGTTATGGGCTTTTATTCTCAGAACTTTTAACATCGCAACTCCATGCCACCGTGCTGCCATTTGGTTCATCAAGGCAGCTTGAAGCAGAGCTGTTTCGCTTTTTGCCTGACGAGGTACTTTTACTTCAAAATCGATCGATGCATTCGTATGAATCGTTTTTTAAACAGCGTGGTTTTTTTACGACATCGTATGGACTTAATTTTGACACTGCTTTAATCGATCAAGAAACCACATGGCTAGCGCAGCAGTTTGACCAGCAATCATTTAAAACACTTCAAGAGCAAAGTTCCCTTTTGTATGCGACCATTTTATGGAAAAAATATGTACAAAAAAACCAACAAAAAGCACTTGAAGGATTTCGGTCGATAACGCTGTATGAACCAGAAGCATTTTTAATGCTTGACGGGGCAACGCAGAAAAATTTAGATATTGTTAAAAATAGCTTTGACGGATCGCGCTCTCATACGCTCTTTTCGCTCGTTGATAAAGCGGTAACCCCGATGGGTTCTCGTATGATCAAGCGGTGGCTCCTGTCACCACTTATGCAAAAAGATATTATTCAAGCTCGCCAAAACGTGGTGCAAGAATTCTTGTCTGACTGCGTTTTGTTTAAAAAAGTTCAAAATTTACTTTCGGGTTGTGGTGACATGCAACGAATCGTTGGCCGCATAGCTTTAGACAGGGCATCTGTTCGAGACTTCGCAGCCTTAGGATCGATACTTTCAAAGATTCCAGAGTTGAAAAAAGAGTTACTTGGTAGCCATAGTGATTTTTTACATGCAATTGCGTCGGCGATGAAAGATTTTTCACAGCTACAAAGGCTGCTAGAAAAGTCTTGTAATGATGACGGCAACATTGAAGGGATTATAAAAGCTGGATTTCATGAAGGCTTAGACCGTATGCGGGACTTGGTCCAAAACAGTAGCAGCAAGGTTTTGCAGCTTGAGCAGCAAGAAATAGAAAGAACGGGCATCACATCACTCAAAATTCGTCATAACAACCTTGCCGGTTATTACATTGAAATCACTAAAACGCACTTAGACATCGTACCAGCTGACTACATTGAGCAGCAAAGCTTAGTAGGTCGAAAACGGTTTACGATGAAAGCATTGCAAGTTCTGCAGCTTGAAATACTACAAGCGCAGCACAAGTTCGTTGGGCTTGAAAAAGAGATTTTTGAAGGCGTAAAAGCTCAAGTAAAAGATTACGTTTATGACCTGCGATCCGTAAGCCAATCGGTTGCAAACGTTGATGGGTTGGTGGGTTTTGCTAAAGTTGCTCATGAGTGGGGATGGGTAAAGCCTGAATTTAATACTGGTCGAGATATCATCATTGAAAGTGGTAAGCATCCAGTGGTTGCGGCTGGGCTCCTCGATACATTTATTGCCAATGATACTACGCTTACCGACGAGCAAAGTTTGTGGATTGTAACCGGTCCCAACATGGGCGGAAAGTCTACCTATTTGCGTCAGGTTGCGTTAATTTGCTTACTTGCTCAGACAGGTTCATTTGTTCCTGCTCGTAGAGCTAAGCTGCCAATCTTAGATCGTATTTTTACCAGAATTGGTGCTGGAGATTTTCTAGCTCAGGGTAAAAGTACCTTTTTAGTTGAAATGGAAGAAACTGCCCAAATTTTACAGCAGGCAACTAAGTCTAGCTTAGTGATTTTAGATGAAGTAGGGCGGGGCACAAGTACTTATGACGGACTAGCTCTGGCTCAGGCAATCGTTGAATACATTTTCCATAAAATAGGTGCTCGGTGCCTTTTTGCGACTCACTATCACGAACTAACAGATCTGCAGAGTCACTGCACAGGAATAGTCAGTTACTATGCTGATAGTGTGCGTACAGAGGCCGGCATAGTGTTTTTGCATAAAATCGTAGCTGGAAAAGCTGACGGAAGCTTTGGCCTTGAAGTTGCCAAACTTGCCCACATTCCGCAAGAGGTCGTTGCAAGGGCTGCCCAGATACTTGCGGGGCTGCATCAAGGCGGGGTAATTTTGACCAAGGATGAAAGTGATAGTGACTTAACGAGTACTGATTGCGGACAGCTCAACTCGATTGATCCTAGGGCGAATTTGATCGTTGAGCGACTCAAGCAGGTTGACTTTGATAATCTTTCTCCTAAAAAAGCCTTTGATCTACTGTGGGAATTTAAAGATTTGATGCCTTGAAACAACGGGAAAAACTACAGTTTTTCGCGTTGTTTGTACAAAAGTAGGCCAGCCTTTTGCGCCTTTTTTTGGGTTTGTTATCATGTTTGTAATGATAAAACCATAGAAAAAGGAATTTACTATGAAAAAATTAATAATGATGAGTGCCTTACTTTCACTGGGTGCAGTAACAATCAATGCAAATCAAGCATTAAGCTATCAAAGCACAAGTGTTGCAAAAGAAGCTGCTGCTTTAGATTTGGCCTTAAGTTTGCTAAAATTTAATGACAGCTTGGGTTCTGAAGAATCTGTGCCATTGAGCATTAAAGCTATTGAAGATTTTGTGCAACGTGGCGGCGACGTAAATCAGACTTTTAATAAATTCGCGCTTATTACCTTGTTTTTTGGTGAGCATGCGGATGTAGAAAAGGATGGTCTTGCAGAGTTTCCAGACAATATGTCATTGCTAAATATAGCTATAGATGCTCGGGTGATGTTAACATTGATCAAGCATGGTGCCAATATAAATTCAGTAGAAAATCCAATTTTAATGGAATCAGCAAAAGCTTTTGCTGAAGAAGTTAATCGAGTAAAAAGTCATATTGAATATATGAAAGAATATATGAAAAACAATATTGATAATGAAGATAATACTGACATCGATCACATTAAGTATGTTGAAAGTATAAATAAAGAAAATTCATGGCTTTCAGATCGTTCTGTAATTCAAGGTCGTCAAATTCTTTGTGTAGCATATGCTTTTAGTCACAAAGAAAATCAACAGAAATTCTTAGATACTTATCCAGAATTTGCATTCTTGGTAAAAGCTGAACAAAAATAATAATGACTTTGTAGATATTTAAAAATATCAAAAAGGCTGGTCTTATGACTGGCCTTTTTTTACGTCTAAAAAAAGGGTGGGGGCTTTTGCACAAAGTCCTAAAAAAGCTTATTCTTATTATATAAATGAGTGCTCAAGTGATGACTTAAAATAGGGGTTATGATGAAAAAATTACTTAAAAATTTAATTCTTTTTACAGTGGTTGTGCTGTTTGATACAGCGCATCAATCGATGTCGCAAAATCAAAGAATGCAACAAATTTTTTATGCTGCAGCGCCAACCAAAAAATCAACGCGTCGTAGACGGGATTTGCCGACAGGTACTGACTCTGAAATGTTTCACATTCCAAGAGTTTATGAGTCTGTCCATGCTCCTGCTGCCCATAAACCATCGATAAAGCACGTAGAAAGCCTACAGGCTGTAACGCCTGTCGCTTCTTCTCATGTGCCTTATCCGTTAGCTTCATATCAAGATCCTCAACGATCATATGGTCACAGGCAGGGTCAAGAGCAATATTACTCACCTCAATCACCTTACGGCCAAAATTATGGCCCCGAGAGGTCTCACGGCAAAAATGCTTCACCTCAGAGTGCACCGTCACAAGACAGCTCACCTCAGGGTGTGTCTACTCAACCAAACAAAAATAAAGATTTAGAAACAACCGATGTCGGTCAAGTGGTAAACTTGCCTACAAATTCTTCTTTTAAAGGGTCAAATCCAGCTGAAAAACATCAAGCAGCTCCTAAGCAAGTTTCACCAGCTGTAACCAGCCCACCAGTTACGCCAACATTGCCGCAACCAGGTAGCTTTAGTGTACCATGGCAGGCAGCAGTGCTTGGCATTCCACCTGTAGCATCCTATTTGCTTGGCGGAACCGAGTCTGAAACAATTGAGCAAGATCTTGATTTTTCTATTGCGCCATTTGAAATGAATGTTGGTGTAGATGATCCAGTTTCTCATAATGTTTCAAGCCAAGACTTTGCTTTTGGCACGCCAGAGGCGCCTTTTATTCAAACGCAACCAATAGAATTATCACCGAATGTATCATTGCCAGAGCCTCTAGTTTTAGAAGTGGCATCGGCATCGCCTGAAAGCTCTCAAAGTAATTTAGAGCTAATCCCAGAAGTACCGCTTGCTGCAGAAGATATTGCTGCAGAAGAAATTGTTGTAGAAGAAATTGTTGATGTTGCCAGCGTAGAGCCTGTAGAGGCTGCAACAATTGTTGAGCAGTCAGTTTCATTACTATCTGCCAATGATGTAGCTGTAGGCGTTACAGCAGAAACGAAATCTAACAAACTTAGACCTATGAAATTTGAATTAATGCCTACTCAGCAAGCCGCTCAAGTGTCACAGGCTGCATCAAAGGGACTCCTTGGCCGAGCGACTGATGCGTTGTATGATTATGTGGCAAATTTGAGAAAAAATCCTTATAAAGCCATAGGTGCGCTTACGACAGCTGCGGCCATTGCTTTACCTATGTACGCTTCAAGCACAGCTCAACTGAGTGATGTTGGAATTGAAAATGCGGTTCAAAGTTATGTCGCTGCGCGACCAGCTTTAATTGTTCCATCGGTAGGTGGACCAACAATACCTGCTGTTTCAAATTCATCGATAGGTGCTACGATGACTGCTGCTCTTGTACAAATTGCAGCGTCTGCTAAAAACATTCGATTTATACCGTAAAAGGAATACTTTGATAACCTGGATCCTCGATCTAGTCGAGGACGACGAGTAGAAGCAGCGAAATCTTTTTTAAATCTAACGTCGGCCTTGGTTACGTTGTATGAATAATTGATTTTATGAAAGGGGCTCCATAAAGGGTTCCTTTCCTTGAACTTCGCGTATGATAAACTGTTCCAATGTTTTTTAAGATTTGTGTACCGTTTGGTGTTGTTACGGCTAACGTTTCAGCGTCATATCCAGTTTTTTTGTAATTACCCTGTTTTTTTTCAATAACGTCCACGAACAATGTTTCACCATTTTTCGTTTGGACCATTTTTTCCTCTGGTAAATAATAACCGATCGTCTTAGATCCTTTTGTTACACGTATTTTTTCGGCAGGGGTAGCAGCGATCTGTGCTGATTGGGTTAAAGGTGCTGTACTGTCTTGCGCTCGCGTCCTTTTCACGATGGAGACGACGAGTAACGAAACTAGGAAATATTTTATAGCTCTCATGGATAACTCCCCCCTTGGTTATTTTAAAGCCCTTTTTAGTATTGTAACAAGTTTGAATTTCGCTTCGCAATGATTTCTTTAGTATGGCTTTAAAATGGATTCTTTACAGGGGCAGTAAACTGTGTTAAAATTATGATTACTTTGTACAGAAAAATTATCAAATGAAATCACTCGATCAAAAGGTTAAGTTCATGGAACGACAAGACTCATTTACAAAATACGCAATCTTTCAGATTGGCACGAAACAATATCAAGGGATCGAAGGCAAAACAGTATCGATTGAAAAAATCGATGGTGAAGCTGGAGACTCAGTAGAATTCAAAGATCCGATTTAAACGTCGTAAAAAAAGCCGGGTGAAAAAAGGACATCGTCAACCGCAAACAATTATTCGTGTCGATTCTTTCTAGAATTTACAAAGTATAATAAAATTTAAAGAGAGCCTTTGAAAAAAGGCTCTCTTTTTTTTTATGTCAATTAAACTGTTGACTTTTGCCTCTGCGATCAGTTATTTTGAAAATAAGAATCAAGTTTAATGGGGGACTTTTTTATGAATCATAAATCTATGGTTTCTATATTTTTTCTAAGGCTTACAGGATGTCCAGCTTTGTTTGGATGATCAAAAAACTACTACTTTATTGATAGATTCTGAATTAAATGAAGTTTTTTTAAAATTAAATTGGATTGATTTACCTTTTAACAGTAAGGACTTAAAAATGATTTTCATTAAAGACAATAATTATTATTTTATGCTTGTTGTAATAATTTCTATATTAAGTATTAATTACTTTTGCGTAAGAGCTAGCTCTCACGATCAAGATAAGCCAATCTATGGGCAGGTAGAACTAGCTAAGGATGAATCTATTCCTAAAGATTTATATGAACCATTTATTACTGAGAAAGAATTTGAACTATTAGATTCTGTTGAGAAAGTAGAACAGTATATTTTAAAGAAGTCTTTTAACGTTAGATTGTTTTTGTCAGAAAGAGATATTGAAAAATTTAAAAGTTTATATAGAGAAATGATACTATCTTACAATAAAGACTTAATTATAAACAAAATGCGTATTGATGCCTATGATAAAATAGGATTAAAGAAAGAATACAATCGATCTTTACTTTTAAAATATTTTCCTTGTCCTTCCCAAGAATATAAAGACCTGTATGAGGATTTTTATTTAGAAATGCTTCTTGATTAATAATTATTCTTGACAATGCCTAGTCATTAAAAGAATACATCAATTCCAAAATCTATAGAGTTAGATTGAGTGTAGTTGTGCCCAGCAAAGGCAACAGTGCCTGCCATATAGCCCTTTAGGTGGCCATCTTGAGACTCTACAAACAAAGCTCCTCGAAAATTTTGAACATAACTGTTATTGGTTGATTGAATTGATTCTAGATTAATATTTTCTTTTTTTATCTGAGTATACTTTTTAAGTATGGAATAAGTTTGTTTTTCGAAGAACAAAATTCTGTACTCTAAGAGAGCAGACATATCTTTATTGAAAGCTTGTTGAAAGATATTTCCTATAGCAAAAGAACCTTCAAGCCTGTTGTTGCTTTTTAAGCAAATTACATTGTCTGCAAAAGCAGAAATAGTTGTGTCGTACTGATCAAAGGGTAAAATGGTAAAATTTTTATAAATTGAAGGTATGCCTAGATCACTTTTAGAATTGATCTTTGTTGCAACGCGCATTGGTTGAATGTTTGCCCACTTAACAGCTAAGTCTAAATTAAAATAAATATTGAATGCGTTCATAGGCGTTGCTATAGCACAAAAGATATATCCACTTGTTATAATCGCATTTTTGGTTGTTTTGATCTCCCAGAGTTTTTTTTCCTCTGATTTGTGTCCAGTTGGTAGGGTAATTGATAAACCTGATTGAAATGAGTATCTGTGAGGGTTGAGTTTTTCATAGTATATATCGACTATGAAGTCACCAAGTGCTGTTTTGTATTGATAAGGGTCAAATGTTAAATTCTTTTTTGAAAAAATTTCTTGTTCTATAAAAGTATCAATATCGTTATAGTTTAAAAAAAACTGCGTCACAGGATTAAGGTTAACAGATGTTGTAGTGGCTCCTATTTTTCCATTTAGAATTTTATAGTCAATATATCGTTCATGATATTCGACTGGCAAAATAAAGTGTAGATTGATGAAATTGTTTTCTTTAGGGAGATTAAATCTGTGATTGTACTGAAGGCTGAAGTCGTAAACTTTTTCATGACAAGAAAAATTCATAGTAGTTTTTGCCATGCAGCATATAAATTGTTCTGAGATTTCATGACCAAAAGGAGCATCAGGCAACTTGAAGTATCCATTGTCTGCTAATTTCGCTGTTAAATAAATATCTTGAAGTTGAATGTTTTTGCCAAATAACAATTCTCCCAGGTCTTTAGTCTTATTTTTGTTATCGAAGCCACTATTGATCGCTGAACATGTAAATGTAGTATTGAAATAATTAGGTACTATATTTATTTCTGGCTTTAAAATTGGCTGTAAGCGAAAATGTAAATTTTTATATGCTGCAGCTAATAAATGAGAGCTAAAAAGCAACCATGCAATAATTAATTTGTTTGATTTCATTTATGCTCTTATGGTTTTATTTTTGATTTAATATGTTCGTATGTGTAAGTCTGTCCAATATATTTTGAGGCTACGCCATATGAGTTATAGTGCCATAGCTCAAAAATTTTAGTAATTGGGTTTCTTGTATACCAAAAAAGTGAAAGAGCTGGATTTATTAAATAATAAAGTGCTTCTGCTTGTTGATTGGTTGAGTCTACAGGCTCTGTAGGTATAAAATAGTTATTTTGTGTTGCGTTATCTCTATAAATAGTGATTTTTGATGGTGAGCCGATAGCTTGAAGTATACCACTCGGTATTGCTGTTGAATTGCTTGATACTTCTTCTAGGAATGAATCATTTGTTGAATTAGGTTCTGCGCAAGCAATTGTTGCCAGTTCTTTAATATCTTTTTCAAGATCGCTCGATAGTTCTTCTAGTGAGAGTAGGGATGCTTGAATCGAATCAGTTACTTTTTTTGCATCTGAAGATAATTCTTCTAGTGTCATGCTTATAAATGTTGCTTCATCTTGTGATAACAATGAATGAAATGCTAAAATGATAATAAGAGAAGGCATTGTAATTATTTTTTTCACTAAATCTTTTCTTTTTAGTTTTTGTTGTATAAGTTCTTGATCTGTAGGTTGTTTATAGAATATATTTTTTTTTTGAGAAGTGTCAAAACATGTTTAAAAAATATTTATATTTTTTAGTGGTTCTTAATTTAATTAGTTCTAGGTCTTTTCAAGCTCCTTCTTCTCTAAACTCTTTGAATTGTTGCGAAATAATTACTTGCTTGCAACAGCGTCAAAATATGGTTGTAGATATTTTAAAAAACTTTAGAGGAACTATTCCTGTGTATTGTAATCTCTCTAAGGTTTTCTTAGAACTTCTATCTGAGCAACAAGAAAAAATTGGTCAAATTACATTATTATTTGAAACAATTAAATCCGATTATCAAAAGGCCCATGATGATAAAAAATGCTTTGATCAAGTAATAGATCAAATTACGCATGAATTAGAAAATGTTTCAATAAAAATCAAACAATTAGACTCTGTTCGTATTCGTTTGGATCAGTCTATTCAATCGCTTGGTGAAAAAGTGATTGAAGATAATAATGCATTTATTCTTTTTAAAGATGGTATTTGTAATAATTAAGAAATAAGGAGATCTAAAAAACTAAAAAATAATTTTCTAATATTTTAACGTTAAAGCTTAGGATTAATAAATCATGAAAAATAAAATTTTTTGTTCAATATTAGTACTTACAACTTCAGCTTCTTTTGCTATTCCTTCTAGTGGTTCGACTGGAAGCACCGCTGGTAATGTCAGCGCCTATATGACAGGTCAATTTTCTTGTGGATTTCCTGGTGTAAATAATTTCTTTAGTGCTTTAACTGGTTTAACAGGTCAAATTCAAGAATCTTTGCAAGCTTTCAGCTCTCAAGAGGAAACGTTTAATACTATTTTAGATTATTATTCGCAAATAAAATCTCATCGTGAAACTACATTTTCTTGCATGCTGACTAAATTTGCTTCATATCAAGCAGCTTTGGAAGAATGTCAATATCAACAAACTTATGCATCTATTAATATAGATGCAGATAAAGCTATTTTGCAAAATAAACTATTAATTTTGCAAGGTGCAACAAGTGCTGAAATTAGTGGCCTTCAGACAGATGTTAATTTGCTTAAAGCAAATATAGATGCTCTTGCGTCAGACTATGCAACATTAACGAATATGAGTGATGCTAATGTTGAAGAAGCTGTTAGCATTCTTAACACTTATAAAAATGACTATGACGCAATGGTTCTTCAAAGGACTGCATTTCTTTCTGCTCTAAATACATTCATGTCTGGTCTAACTGGAGAAGAGTCTTCAGAAACAACTGCTTTATCGACTTTGAAATCTGACTATAGCTGTTAAGTTTTATAAAATATTTAAAGTTTTTAAATAAAAAAGGATTGCAATTATGAATAAAATACTAAAAAAAAATATAGTCATATTCTTTTTAATAATTGGATTTGGCTCAATGGTACAAACTTTACCTAATGATTGGCTTGCATCGCTTGCATCTCTTGAATCTTTGACAAGTGGGTTGTCATCATCGCTTCTTGATGATGTAACACTGTATCAAGCTGAAGCAGCTAAAGTTGATGCTCTTTCTGTTTTGATTAATGCGAACAAAGCTCTTCGACAAAGCACTTTTTCATGTATTAAGTCAAAATTTGATACCTTAAAGAATGATTTGAATGGTTGTCAGTCTTCTGAATTAGCTGCAACAATTGCTCAAGGTATTATAGATGTTGATGCTCTTATTCTTGAATTAAATGCGCTTAAGACTTCAACGGATAATGATATTACATCCTTGTCTAAAGAAAAATCTTGCCTTCAGACTCAATATGATTTAATCGATGGATCGCTAAGAAGTGATTTGGGCATATATGAATCAGAAGCAAGCGCTTTGTTAACAAGTTTAAATTCATTTAAGATAAAGTTTGATAATGCAATAGCTGAGCGTCAATCTTTGTCTAGTAAAATAAGTACTTTGTTATCTGATCTTGATACTGAATCTAAGCTAGATTTAGCAGACATTGCATTGCTCAATACAGCAATTTGTCAATCAGCAGATCCAGCAGCTCTAGAATCTTCATACACTTCACCTAGCATACCAAATCCTGTTGGTTTAACGTCTGGCTCTGTTGACTTAACTAACTTGGTTTGTACGGACTATATATATACAGTTACAGATGGTAGCTGCATCGTTGATCAACCAGTATAAATAAGAAATTTATTTTTTATTTAAGAGAGCCCGTTAATTTTTTAAAAAATTAACGGGCTCTCTTTTTGACAAAGGTCCTAAAATCATCATTTTCCGATTACAAGGTAAAGACTGACAAAAGACATCCAAAAGCGATGATGCTCATACCTACAGCTTCAAACTTATTGTAACGTTGATGAAATAAGACTACACCGCCAACCATGGTGAGTGGCAGGTACAGCTGCATAATTCCAGAAATAATATTTTTATTCTCGATCATACTAAAAGCTGTGTAGTAGCAGTAAACATACCCAGTATGCAGCACGGCAAGGGTAAGCAGTAGCTTTTTATGCTGCTTAAAAATAGATAGTAAATCAATGCGTTCATGAGAGTAACGGCGAATCCAGATGTAAAGTATCATAATATTAAACCACTGCACTCCAATGTTCATGTACAAAGGAATGACGGTGACAAAAGGGATGCCGTGCGCATGCTTGGTCAGTAGTTTTAAAATTTCGCGCGTGGTTGGATCATAGTGCTCGCTACATAAAAATGTGATCAGTTCTGGAATTGCTATAAAAAAAGCATTGAGTAGTGACCAAGAGACGAGATGACGATCATACGATTTTAGTGATGCCATCGGGTGTCTAAACGACAATTTGGTTAGTCCAGAAATAAGCGCTCCGATTACAATTATCCCCATAGAAATGGATGATATCAAAGTCATTTTATCACCTAAGAAGTGATACCCTACGGTAGAAATGATAATGCTGACTTGGCTTAAGGCTATAATTTTTGCAATTTCATGACGCTGGGATAGGTAGTCAAATAAAACGTAGCTACCAATGAGGCATGCTGAAGAAATAAAATACAGTGGAAAGTTGGTATAGGTAAAATCAAAAATCAGCGTTTTAACCGGATTGGTGTCAAACTTGATCAGCGTATCTTCAAATATAAATAAAGCGGTAATGGCTCCATAGGTCCACAGATGGATCCAGAAATAGATCATCAAAATATGTTTTGAAACTTGGTTGAGAAACAAAAAATACCAAGTCAGCAGAAGCATTGCATTGCCGACTAAGAGATATGAGAGATTTAACATAAGAGAATTCCTTTTTTAAGGATAGTGGATCCCCGTGTTACTCCTACGCTAAAGCTACGGCGCACAAGCAAGCACGCGCACCCGTGCTCGCCATAGCAAAAAGAGACGGCGTAAGTTACGCATTAGGGTTATTTTTCTTTATCAAAAGCGACGATATCTTCATTTCTTCCAGAAACAACCAATTCATCATAATCAAGAAGTGTATAATTTTCATTGATCGAGACAAATTCTGTATCACGTTTTACAGCGATGCAGTTCAGTCGGTAGGAGTTATAAAGATCAAATTCTTTTACTGTTTTGCTTATGAAATGCTCAGGAACTTGAATTAAGCCAACTGAAAAAGTTTTGCTCAGACGCGCAAGGTTATGAAATGGAGAGCTTAAAGTATCAGCCAAGTCGATTGCAGCTTCTTCTTCTGGTCTGATAACTTGATCAACTTTTAAAAGATTTAAGATTTCTTCTTGGGTCTGAGACGTTGCCCGAGCAACCACTTTAATATGTTTGAATCTTTTTTTGATGATTGCTGCAATTAAAATTGATTGAGCAATGTTTTCACCAATTGCAATGACAACAATGTCAATTTCTTCAATGCCGATAGCTTCAAGAGAAGCAGCATCTACAATTTCAGTACAAATAGCTTGCGTAACATAGTTTTGTACCGCAGCAATTTCATGTTCATCAGCATCGATTGCAAGAACTTCAGCTTCATGCTCTGCTAGACTGCGAGCAAGCTGTTGTCCAAATCTTCCAAGTCCAATAATACAAAATTTCATAATTAAAGCCTTTTTAAGAAATAGTAAGCATTTTAAGAGTGATGATTATTGTAGCAGAAAAAAAACGGTTGGGAAATTTACCCCAAAATCACATGTTCTTTTGGATAGGAAATTTCTCGCTGTTCGCTAATGCGTTTCATACTTAAAATAAGTGCAAGGGCACCAATTCTACCAATAATCATAGAAAGAATTATAAAGCATTTCCCAAGAGATGTCAGAAGCTCAATTGCTCCGATAAAAGTACCGTTGTTGCAAAATGCGGCAACAGTTCCAAATAAAATATCGATAAATTCCCACTTCGGCTCTGTGATCAGCAGGCAAAAGGTGATGATGACAATCCATGATAAACTGAGTGCTATAATAGCCATAGCTTTGTACACCTGATCATCAACGATCTGACGTCCATAAAGCAGTGCCTGTCTTTTTCCTTGAATGGCAGCTTTTATAACTCCAAGATAAATAGCAAATACACTTGTTTTAATACCACTACCTGTAGACAGTGGCGCTGATCCGATAAACATTGATACCATGCATAAAACCAAGGTAGCTAAATGAACTGTGGAAAATGAAATCAGGGCAAAGCCAGTACTTTTCATAGCTATGCCGGTAAACATAACGACGTACATTTTTTGGAAAAATGGCATATGAGCGAGCGTGTGATTTCTTTCAATCATCCAGAAAAGAATTGATACCGTAACGCTGGTGAAAAGATACATGCGCAGCACCAATTTAGTATGCCAGCTAATGCATACTGGTGATGAGTTTCGTAAAATAAATTTCTTACTCAGTTCGTGCCATGTTACAAATCCAAGACCGCCAACAATCATTAAAATCATAGTGGTAAAAATCATGAGTGGATTATGGTTATACTCCAACATTCTATCAGGAAATAAACTAAATCCTGCGTTACAAAATGATGCAACTGAATGAAATATAGAAAGAAAGACCGCCTTTTTAAAAGGATAGGTTTGATACATTGTTGGAAATATGATGATTGCGCCCAAAAGTTCAGTTATCGCTGTAAGTTTTATAATGAAAAACAATGTATGCTTTGTATCTTTAAAGCTTTTGAGTGATAAAACTTCACTTGCAATTACTTGGGTATAAATTCCCAAATTGCTAAACGTGTAGATAAAAACAAGGCTTAAGGTCATGAGCCCTAGGCCTCCTAGCTGCATCAAACAGAGCATAACTCCATGACCAAAGTTGGTGAAATGTTCTATCGGCACGGTCATGAGACCTGTTACCGTAGTAAGTGATGCTGAGGTGAAAAATAAATCGATAAGTGGTACATCCTCTACGCGCGAGATGGGCAGTGCGAGCAGTAGCGTTCCCAAGCATATTGAGACAATGAGTGATAAAAGAATCATATGTTGTGGGTAATACTTAAGAAAATATTTACCTTTATTTGCTATCATTAAGTTCCTTTTTTAAAAAATAATGCGTGTGCCATAATAATTTCTTTATGCATGAGTCAATTTCTTGCTGAGATTTGTACTTTTTACAGTTCTAAACCAAAAGATTTTCAAGATACTGGGCAGCGTTGGATATCGCAATTCGTTCTTGTTTTCCGCTGTCTCTGTGACGCACGGTAACCATGTTATCTTCAAGACTTTGGAAATCGAATGTGAAACAAATTGGTGTTCCGATTTCATCTTGTCGACGATACCGTTTTCCAATAGAACCACTATCATCAAAATCAATATTGGTGAATTGTTTTTTTAAAGTTTTATACAGCGGTTCTGCGTTTTCAGATATTTTTTTAGTGAGTGGTAAAACTGCAGCTTTGATAGGTGCTATGGTTGGATGCAATTTTAGAAGAACTCGAGTTTCCCCATCCATTTCATCTTCAGTGTACGCATCAAAAAGCAATGTTAAAAATAATCGGTCAACTCCCACAGATGTTTCAACGACGGTTGGAATTTCGCTTAGTCCAGTTTCTTGGTCAAATATTGCTAAATCTTTACCGGAGTGTTTGGTGTGTTGTGTTAAATCAAAGGTGCCACGATGAGCGATACCTTCAAGTTCTTTAAATCCAAAAGGGAATTCATACTCAACGTCAATGGTACATTTGCTGTAGTGAGAAAGTTTTTCTGTCGGGTGTTGATACATTCTGATTTTGCTCATATCTAGACCGATTGAGCTGTAAAAGGCTTTACGTTTTTGCACCCAGAATTCAAACGTTTCCATGCTGGTTGCGTCTTTGCAGAACCATTCAAGTTCCATTTGTTCAAATTCTCTCATGCGGAATAGAAACTGCTTTGGGGTAATTTCATTGCGAAATGATTTACCGATTTGCGCAATACCAAAAGGTATTTTAGCGCGGTTGGTTGTCAAAACATTTTTAAATTGTACAAAGATAGTTTGTGCTGTTTCAGGTCGTAGATAAGCTTTTGCGCTATCGTCTTGCAGAGCACCAAGTTGCGTTTGAAACATTAAGTTGAAATCTCGAATGTCGGTCCAGGATTTTATGCCACATGACGGACACGGTTTGTTGACATCGATTTGATCATCGTCGGTACGAAATCTTTTTTTACAATTCATACAGTCAATCATCGGATCATGAAAGTTTTCTACATGGCCTGAAGCGATCCACATTGCTTGTGGTCCAATGAGTGAACCATCGAGGAAATATATGTCACCGAGTTCATTTTGAATAGATTTTTTCCATGCATTTTTGATGTTTTCTTTCATCAAGTACCCAAGGTGTCCGAAATCATAGATCCCATTGATCCCGCCATAAATATCAGCAGCAGGGAATACAAAGCCTTTTCTTTTGCATAAAGAAACAATTTTTTCAAGAGTGACAGGTGTTTGTGACATATCTATTTTACCTTTAAATACTACTTAGATCGTATTTTCATATCGTAGCACGAGCAACCGATTTGTAAATAAAAAAGAGAGGTTCAAGTTTTAACGAGTGTTCTTGAAGTGTAATCATTGCTTTTTGTGCAGCGACTTTGGTTTACTGCTTTTAATCGTTTTCATTTTATAAAAAGGGGTAAGGGATGAAGATTAGAAACAAATATTTTTTAGGCATTGTAGTAAGCATGTGTTCAATGGTGATGCAAGCACCTGGAGATATCGTAGAGCATGAAATGGTATCGCAAGTATCTCATCCATCCGACGTTCTAGCAGAAAGAAAAAATAGATTGTTGCAGCGTGTTGATTCTCGTAAAGTATGGCAAGATCCAACTCAGGTCATGGCTGAAGAAAGAATGAAACGATTGGCTCCTGGATATCGCTTTGATCAGCAGAAAGCTCAAGAGGTTCCGATTCAGCTTAAACCTAAAAAGTCGGTAAATTTTGATGATAAATTAACAACAGTTGTAGAACCTGATGAGCAGCCAGAATTTGAGAAGCCTATGACATTGTGGGAAAAAGTATTTGGAACTAAGCCTATAGAATATGAGAAGTATCAAAAAACTCATAAGCCAAAGCTTCGCAGTCAGCAAGATTTACAAAAAAGACAGATTTCAGATGATGCCTTAGAAGGCAGACTTAAAGAGCGTAAAGAAAAGAATGAGAAAGCTAACAAACGTTGGCAGTTTAGGCAGCAAAAAGAAGAAAATATGACAGAACAGGAGTTAGCTGACCTTTGGGAAGCAGCCGAACAAAATCCTCGTAGAGCAAATCAAAAAGTAGAACAAAAGGTAGCCCAAGGACTGCGATATGAAGAATTAAAAAAATACATCAATGATCAAAGGTCTTTATCACAAGGAGGAGTCAGGAGCATTGCTATGGGAGCGAATACGAAACCAGTTTGGGCAAGATCGTGAAGAAAGTATTCTTGATACGGTCGTAAATTTTATAGTGATGGCATATCGATATAACTATTGATATAAAAAGTGATGAATTAATTAAAATAACCAGTGAGAAAATCACTGGTTATTTTTTTGGTTTTATTTAGACTCAGCTTCTATAAATAAGTATCAAAAAGATATAAAAAACAGGAGAGTTTTTATGAAGGTGTTAGATGGTATTTTAAGTTTTAGTCTGATTGTTTTGTGTTGCATCGTTGGATATTTTTTCCATACAACTTACGTACATTTTGCCCGTATTGAAAAATCGATTAATTCGCTTCAAGAAACCATTGCCGACCAAGAAGGCTCGGTAAGAAATTCAGAAAATTCTACAAATGTTACAGATGATGCATGCGCTACTGCAGCGTCATCTCAGCTATGGTTAAAACTTCAAAAGGGTGTGCAAAACACTGTTGTCCAGCTTATGGTGACCAATGCTGAGCACAATGTGCTGCAGCCCTACAGAACTCCTCAGCCTGGTCAATGCAGCGGGTCTGGTTTTATAATGAGTGAGGATGGTGAAATTATTACCAATGCTCATGTGGTCAATGGTGCAACCTCTATCATGGTTCAAATGCCTGCATTTGGCAAACACCAGTTCGAGGTAGATTTTATTGGAATTATGCCTGAAAAAGATTTTGCTTTGGTAAAATTACGACCTGATGACCTTGCCTTAATTATAACAACTTTGGGCAAATTACCATGCTTGCAGCTTGGCGACTCTGATAAAGTAATGCGTTCGCAAGAAATTATTGCACTGGGATATCCATTAGGGCAGCAATCACTTAAAAGCACAACAGGAGTGATAAGCGGTCGCGAATCTGGCATGATTCAAATGAGCGCACCTATCAATCCTGGAAGCTCTGGTGGACCATCGCTCGATTGCTATGGAAAAGTGATAGGAATTAACACAGCTGGTGTTGTTACTGCACAAAACGTTGGATACATTATTCCAATCAATGATGTCAAAATTTTCTTAAAAGATTTACGTGCCGGCGGGTTAGTCCGTAAACCATACATTGGCGTGTATCAGTCTATGGCGACAGAAGAACTGTTAAAAGCTTTAGATAATCCACTGCCTGGCGGTACCTACATTGTCGATGTGTTAAATGATAGTCCTTTGCATGGACAGCTCAAGTCTGGCGATATGATTTATGAAATCAATGGCGTGCCGGTTGATTTGTACGGCGAAATGGTTGTCCCTTGGAGTGAAGATAAAGTTTCAACAGCAGAGTATGTGGCTCGTCTGCCGGTCGGTCATAAAGTTTCTCTGGTTGTGTATCGCAAAGGTACAAAAAAGAATTTTTCATGTACGCTCGATCGCAAAAAATTACTGCCGATTCGACAAGTATTTACCGAGTATGAAGAGTTGCCTTATGAAGCCTTTGGTGGGTATGTGATTATGCCGTTGATTTTAAATCACTTACCTCACTTACTTCCTGTGATGCCAAGCCTTGCAAAATATGCAGAAGACAAGATGCAGGGGGACTCTGTTTTAGTCGTGACGCACGTGATGCCTGACTCTCCAGCATATCGAGCTCGACTGCGCATTGTTGGCTCAGTGCTGAAAAAAGTAAATGGCCAAGATGTCAAAACCTTGCAAGATCTTAACGCTGCATTGTTGAAATCTGGCGATATGATTACGATTGAAACAACTGATAATCTTTTGATTGCTCTGTCAAAAGAGAAAGTATTAAAAGCTGAACGTAATCTTGCGCAAACGTTTGGTTACCAGCTGACATCGGGCATGGAGCAGCTGATGAAAAAAGAAGAAGAAAATACTAAAAAATAACTGACTTTTTAAAGACCAATCGTTCGTTCAGGCTGTGCATTACCTACAAATACAACTTCTCCTCAGTCGTTCGTCCCGAGTGAAAT
>JAPLIQ010000013.1 GCA_026389025.1 Candidatus Babelota bacterium | reverse complement strand
AGTTTTAAAGGAATGATTTAATTATCCTGGATCCACTGGTCAAGCCAGAGGAAAACGAGAGAGGAGATACAGTTTTCTTACGTGTCCGCCACTGTGTCCGGCGAAGCCTTGCGCGAGGACTGGATAGCCAACAGGCGACGGCTGAATCAGTCAAATCTAATGTCGAATTCAAGTTAAAATAAATTCGGCACCTTCAGGGATATGTTGATATCACATCAAAAAGCTTGTACAGTTAACACAAATCTTATAACGCCATTTTATCCCGTAACCATAAGGAAAACTTGTGAATAAAAAATTATATCAAGCACTTTTGACACTCACGTTTTTTGGGTTTGCAACAATCAAACCTATCACCATAGAAACGCGTGAAACTACGCAATCAAGCAATCAAAAACAAATCGACATGACATTGACGCTCGGCGAAAATGAAGCGATTTTAAAACAAACATTATCTGTTTCTTTAGACACTCCCAACGCTGCAATCGGCACCGTGTCATATTCACAAAATCCTACTAAAAAATATCTTCCAGAATTTTTAGCGACTAAAGAAGTTTTTGAAGGCAATGTAACGCTATCAATTCCTGTCTCTACTTCGCTTGATACTCCGGTAAAAACAAATGTTCATACCAGCTTTTTGCTTCTGCCAGAAAGCAACATGACGGAAAAAATTGTTGAACTTTCTTTCAATGAAAAAACAGAATTATCGTCAACAATGCAGACTGAACCGGTCAGCACACGATCAACGTATAATCCTGCTCCACAAAAAAAATCAATCACAGAAAAACTGCAAGGCATAGTCCAGAACACCAACAGCAACTGGGTTCGTTTTCTTTTTGCGTTCCTTCTTGGTTTGCTTTTAAGCTTAACTCCATGCATTTACCCAATGATTCCAATAACGATTGGAATTTTACATCAGAACCAAAGTCGCTCACTATTTCGTAATTTCTTAGGTTCTCTCTGCTATGCATTCGGAATTTCAACAACCTTTGCACTTCTGGGACTGCTTGCCGCATTTGCCGGAGCTTCCTTTGGCAGTCTTTTATCGCAACCGATTTTTGTTATTATTTTAGTATTATTTATTGGTTATATGTCACTGACTATGATTGGTGTCATCGATCTTGCAATCCCTTCATTTATGCAAAAAAGCGTCCAACTTCATTCTGCATTCGGACCATTCCTGTCTGCATACCTATTCGGGCTTATCAGTGGTAGCGTTGCATCACCCTGCGTGTCTCCAGGCTTAGCGCTTCTGCTGACCATTGTGGCAACTATGGGTCACATACTTGCAGGATTCATGCTCTTGTTTGTTTTTGGAATTGGCATGAGTGTTCCTTTAATCATCATCGGAACTTTCTCTTCATCAATGAACGCACTTCCTCGAGCAGGAATGTGGATGGTAGAAATTAAAAAAGCTCTTGGCTTTTTAATGCTAGCAACTTGTTTTTACTACCTAAGCAACATTTTACCAACCACCTTGGTTAGTTTACTCTTTGTAGCCTATCTTTTATTTGCGGCCCTATTTTACATCATTGACGCGCAAAAAAACATGGATACAGGAACGAAAACTCTTAAAAGTTTACTTGGAATTGTTTTGCTAGCCGTCTCAGTGCTCATGACATTTAAAACATATGAAACGACACGACAAAAAAATAACGTCTCTGAGCAAGCTGGCGTCACATGGGTAGAAAGTTACGATCAAGCTTTAACTATCGCACAAGCTGAAAACAAATTGGTCCTTCTTGATTTTTGGGCAAACCATTGCACAATCTGCAAAGCAATTGATAAAAAAATACTTCATAAAGACGTTGTTGCCAAAGGCTTAGAAAGCAGCATTGTTTTTGTGAAAGTTGATTGCACTCATAATTCAGACGTGCAAGCGTCACAACTTAAAACAAAGTTTAGCGTATTTGCTCAACCTGCAATTTTAATAATCAATCCTCACACACAGGAAGTTATGAAAAAATGGTCAAGTGAACCATACAGCATGACTCCGCAAGAATTTGTAGAGGCTGTTCGTAGCGTACAATAAAACGATCTTAGATTTAGACAAAAAAGAAAGCCGACTGTTTTACAAGTCGGCTTTCTTTTTAAGTTCTATTTTTTTATTTCTTTGACCATAAAGCTCTGCTTAGAAGTGCTACGATTCCATGCAATTTCACCACCATGTGGTGGATAATTCAATAGTTTGTGGTGAATTTGCACAAATTTCACCTATAGCTCGATTCAAAAAACCTAAGTGAATAACCTTTCATTTTTATAATCTGTTTTTTCTTTTAAGTATAAATATCTTTAAACCCTTGATTTACCCCCCCCCCTTTGTGCCAAACTGAAATTAAGCGTAACAAATGGTTGTTGCGTAAAATTCAAAAAACGGGGGTTCATTATGAAAATATTACAGTTAATGGTTCTAGCTTTGGCTCTGAGTGTGCCAATTATAGGTATTGTGCATGGAAGACCAACTAAAGGAAGAGCCGTTCAATCGCAAGCGGAAATAACTGCAAATTATACTAGAAGATTGAGCTACTGCTTTAAAAACAATCTTGATGCTGGCAGCAATAATTCAAATTATTGTTCAGACTGGGCAGGACCAAGGACTGTAGCAGAAGCTAAAATGACACCTGAAGAGCTACAACAAGCACGAATGCAAGAACAAGAACGAATGCAAGCACAAGCAGGAGAATAAGGCCAATATTTACAAATTAGACAAAAAGAAAGCCAACTGTTTTACAAGTTGGCTTTCTTTTTTAAGTTCTATTTTTTTATTTCTTTTCAATGAATTCTTTAATGGTTTGTGCAATTTCTGTTGGGTTTTGTTTGCTCGAATCTACTTGCAAATCATACACGATATCCCAATGCACGGTGTCATAGTGGCTACGAGCATGGCCTTTTGGTGATGTGCCACGACCTTGCTCACGTTGCTCTAAAATATCTAAAGGAATGTTTACCTTAACAAAATAGGTGTTTATACCTTTTAATTTTTGCTGTAGATCATCAATCCACTCTTTTTTGTAGGCAATGTAATCCACGATAATATTACATCCTGCATGCGCGTAGGCAGCTATCGCACTGTTCATACCGTAGGCAACTTTGTCACCCTGGTCGCCAACAAAAAGCGTCATGACTGCATTGTCATCTTTATCTTTGCTCATCGTAACCCAACGAATTGGATTTTGCGATTGCCAAAAAGATAGATTTTCAGGATTAATATCAGGCATCGGTTGATCGAACAATGAATCAATTCCATGCTTGATCCATAAATTAGGCATCATGAGTGGCTGAAATGCTTTTTGAATTGAACTTTTACCTGACGCTGATGGACCATTTAAAATGATGACCGTTCCATACGTTTTTTTCATAAGATTACCTTTGAAGTATTGCGCTGCAAGGAGCACTGAAATGATTATACATCCCATAAAAAAATATCTTGAATCAAACATACCTAAACACCTTTCAACAATATAAAAAAGAGGCAGAATGTTCTGCCTCTTTAAATTCTAACAATATTTTTTAGTCTAAACTAATTTTTTCTTTTTTCTTAAATCATCAACAATTCGTTGTTTTTTGTTTTGAAGTTCTTTTTCCATGACTTTCATCGTTTCATCGATAAGCGGATACATCTCTGCGCCTTCGCGTTTAGCCACCAAATCAAAATGAGGAGCTTTGATGCGAACCTCACATGAATAAATATGATGATTCAGCTTACCTTCAAAGATAACACTCACAAAAATCGAATCTGGTTCTTCTTTGCCAAAGTATTTTTTAAACTTCGTTAAATACTTAGCCGCGTATTGTTCCATTGCTTGCGATGATTCCATGCCTCTAAACGTCATATTTGCTTCCATAAAAATCCTTTCTCGCTTTTTTTACTTCATATCGGTCATTTAAGAATAATAGTTCATTAATTCTTAAAACCTCAATGATTCAACACAAAGAGATAATTTTAACCTTTATGATACATAACAAAAAACATGGAACTTCATTTTGATTAAAACGAAGTTCCATGTTTTTACATTAAAATTTCTTCAAAGACACATTTAAATTATTTTTTAACGTCTCTTTTTGCCTTAGCATAGAAAAACATTGGAACACTTTTTAAATCTTGTGCTTTACGCAAAATATTTTCAAAGAATGCTCGATGATTTTCTTCAAATATTTCTGTATTTCTAACGATTAATTCGATTCTAAGCGGTGCAGCACCAACTTGATGTGCTTTATGAAACGTTAATCGTTGTCCGTTTTTATACAAAGGAGTTTTAACCAATGCGTCCATGAAAAGATCGGTTAAATAACGATCAGTAAAACGAATGCCAAATTTTTCCCATACCTTTTGTACCAACGGTAAAACTTTACCAACGTTTTTTCCGGTTTTACATGAAATACTGAGAGTTTCTAACTTTTTCAAAAAGTATTTGTACTCTTCCATGGATGATTCAAGATATTGTTGTTTTTCTTCATCCAACAAATCCATTTTATTAAACAGAACTATGACAGCAGAACCATTTTCAAAAGCATAAGAAGTTAATTTTAACTCTTGAGCTGTTAATTCTGGCTCTTGCACATCAATCATCAATAAAACAATGTGAGCACGCTTTGCAGCTTGCAACGCATTGGTTACCATCATTGATTCAAGTTCAGTTGAAACACCACTTCTTTTACGAACCCCTGCTGTATCGATCAACTCAACTACTTGCTTGTTAAACGTCACACGTTTGCGAAGAGCTTCGCGCGTGGTACCAGCCACAGGCGATACGATTGAAAAATCTTGATCAACCAAAATATTCATAAGAGATGATTTTCCTGCGTTTGGACGACCTAAAAAGGCTACTTTAAATTCAGGAGTATCATCAATTACTTTTGTTGTTGGCTTGGTCTGAGAAATAACTTCTACTATACGATCTAAAAGATCACCAATATGACGACCATGTGTGGCAGAAACACCGTAAATATTTTCAAATCCAAACTTGTGGAATTGATAAATATTTTCTTCACGCTCAAAAGAGTCAACTTTATTTACCAACACAAACGTTGGTTTATTTAGGCCATGTATAAAATTTCGAATATGCATGTCTTGCTCAGCAATTCCTGTTTGTCCATCAACAACAAACAATAGCAACGCTGCGTCTTCTAGTGTCTTTTTTACTTTATGAGTAACCAAGCAGGTCATTTCATCAGCTTTTTTACACAAATCAATACCACCGGTATCGATCAATTCAAACTTAACACTATTCCATTCAACAAAATCAGTGATCATGTCACGAGTTACCCCTTCAATGTCAAGCGTCAAGCTTTTCACATTGGTGGCAAGTCGATTAAATAATGAAGACTTTCCAACATTCGTCCGTCCAACAATGACAACCTTAGGCATCAAACTCATGTGAATCCTTTACAATTTCGCGCACAGTTCCCCCAAAATTCTCAAGCAATCTGTGGGTTAACTTCCATTTTGTTTCATCAGCAATATCAATGTTTTTTTCATTCTTACTTAAACTCACACTGACCGTTCGGTCGCTAATCGTTCGATCATTAACTGTTCGGTTGTTAACCGTTCGGTTATTAACCGTTCGGTCGTTTACCGTTCGTCCCATATCAGACCCTGAAGGTCGCGTAGCTCCTGAGACGACTGGCTGCCTTTTTTCTTCTTCCACTCTTCTTCTCTCTGTAGTTTTTATAAATTCCACAACCAAGATAGATTTAAAACCAAATATTCTATCGAGATATTCTTGATACGCAGACCTTTGCTCAATAAACAGATCTTGAAACATCGTGAATTTTTTTAACGTCACGAGGTGTATAATTTTTTTAGCTTGATCAAATTTGATAAAGTCTGTTTCAAAAAGCATTGAAGCAAGCACTGGATCAATATGAGCATGTACCGCTTTGACAAACATCTGCCATTTTACCAGATCTGTATCAACAGCCTCAGCTACCAAATGCTCATTTTTTTTTTTCTTCGCCCAAGGCTAATTGCCCTATTTCATCGCGGCTTATAAGTCTAAGCAACATAGATTCAAACAAAAGCTGTTTTCTGCTCGTTTTTTGCATAGCCATATCAAGGTTACAAATTTGATCAAAATAGGTAACGAGCTGCGCCATAGGCATTTGATTGATTAAATCTTTCAGCTCAGTCGGAATATCTAAAAAGTATTTCGGCTCACCGCTGTATTTTAAAATAATTCCGTCGTACAAAAGCTCAACAAATCGCTTAACGACGTACTCTGTAGAAATCGTTTGCTTTGATAATTCATGAAAGAAGGCCAACATGTCTTTATGATTTTTTTGAATCATGAAAGAAAGAAGTTGGTACAACGCTCGATCATCAAGGTACCCAAGCACCGACAAGACAACTGACTTTGTCACCTTGCTATCGGCAAAACGCGCTTGTTCCAAAAGATTAATGGCATCCCGAAGTGAACCCTGTGATACCTGCGCAATAAACTCAAGACCGGCAGCGTCACAGGCTATCGATTCTTTTTGACACATATTTTCAAGATGAGCAGCAACAGTATCAAGTTTTACAGGGTTGAAAAACAGCTGAAAACAACGAGATCGAACTGTTTCTGGTAACTTTTGAGCCTCTGTAGTTGCCAAAATAAAAACTACAAATTTTGGCGGCTCTTCTAAAATTTTTAAAAATGCATTAAAAGCTGCCTTACTGAGCATGTGAACTTCATCTATCAAATAGATTTTTCGTTCACCAAGAAGTGGCAGAAATGATGATGTATCGATTATGTTTCGAATGTTATCAACGCCCGTGTATGATGCTGCGTCAATTTCCATAAAATCTGGATGACGACCTGCAGTCATAGCAACGCATGATTCGCACTGCAAGCAGGGGATTTGACAAGATTGGGGATTTTTTTGAAATTCAGAAATTTTTTTACAATTGATGGCCGATGCAAACACGCGCGCAGTTGATGTTTTACCACAACCTCGCTGACCAGAAAAAAGATATACCGGAAAGAATTGATTCTTAAACAAACTGTTTTGCAAAATTCTCACAACCAAATCTTGCCCAATAATTTCTTTAAAATTTGAGGACCGCCATTTTCTTGCTAAATTTAATGCTACCTGGCCCATAATCAACCTTGCTCATGTAACAAAATCGAGAGAAGCTTTTACAAACCTATGAATGCTTCTGCTGCTTCCTTCCGGATCTGACAGGTTGAACACCATACATCTTAAAAACTTCTCTCAGTTTTTTAATCAATTTTATACTGGTACAATTTTATGCTCGCACAACTTTATACTAGTATCTGTCAAACATCTGTGATGACCGTGCTCTATTGCTTAGTGCATTGAGCGGCGCAGCCATTCACTTTTTTCAGACTACGCACAGTTCACTTTAACCTGTAAACACTCTTAGTCTACATAGGAAAAAGTGAATGGTGGAGAGAGAGGGATTCGAACCCTCGATGCTCTTTTCAGAACATACATGATTTCCAATCATGCTCTTTCGACCACTCAGACATCTCTCCAAGTAGTAAAAAGACTATGCGCCTTTTCTATTGACAGGTCTTTTAAACGCTGGCTTAGCTGCACCTTTTTTAGACGAAACTTCTTCATCGCTTTCATCAGAAGTATCAATGATGATATCTCTCAATTCAGCTTTTTTAGCTTCGAATGATTTAGGAACTTCAGCTTGTGCATCTTTGTGCGCAGCTCTTTGAGCATCAATTGCAACTTTTGCATTTTTGCTTAATTCAGCTTTTTTAGCGATGCCTTTTTTAACAGCTTCTTGCAAATACTCAAGAACAAAAGCAATACCTTTTGCTGAGTCATCATTTCCAGGAATTACGTATTGAACGTTGCTTGGATCAGAATTTGTATCGACCAATGCAACAACAGGAACGCCTGATGAAATAGATTCAAGAAGAGCTGTTTGTTCTTTACGAACATCAATTAACACAATAGCGCCGATGTTTTGGGTCAAAGCCTTTAGACCACCAACACTTCTGTGTAAACGTTCTGCTAATTTTTGGAATCGCACAACTTCTTTTTTTGTATAAGGAGAATTTTCTTTAGTTGATCTTGCAATCACATCTTCAAAGTGAAGAAGCTTAGTAACAGCTTTTTTTACTTGATGATAGTTAGTGATTGTTCCGCCAACCCATCTGTAATTAACATATGGCATATTTGTTGCTTGACCTACGATTGCAATCGTATCTTTTGCAGTCTTTTTTGTACCGACCCACAAAATAGTTTCACCACGGGCAACAACACTCTCTAAAAAGGTTGCAGTTTTTTGCAAAGCATAAGCGGTTTTAGAAATATCAATGAGATGAACGCCGCCTCTATGCCCCCAAATGTACGGTTGCATTTTTGGGCACCATCTCGATTTTTGATGGCCAAAATGAAGACCTACATCTATCAACTGTCTAAAATCTATCATAAATACACCTTTTGAGGTCCTTTAAATTACGTTACTATCAATAAAAAACATGTTACTAATTCTATGTACTAGAGTACCTGAAAAAGAAAAAAATACAAACTTTAAGCCATTATTCCGCGCCGATAGCTTCGCCTTTTTTCAAGAGGGAAACGTATTTCTTACCCAGAAGCCATGCTACACCGATCCACAGAAAAACAATTCCTGCAAAAAACGATGAGAATAATCCTAGATACAAGGGCGTTCCAACAGCTGCCACACCCTGAATTGAACCGATTGCTCCAGACCCGCACGCTTTTGCAAAACGTTGTCCGAAAGATTCAATCCACGCCTTCGATTTAAATCGAACATCTTTAACAGTTGGTATGTATAAAGCTTCGCGTATCGGGGAAGCAAAAGCATAATTCAACATACCAAGCGCCATAAACACAAACAGCACTGCCTGCTCGTTGTACGCTAGCATAAAGTAAGCTAGCAAACATCCTGTGATGATAGGTATCAACATCAAGCACACACGCTCACCGAGTCGCTTGATCAAAACGCGCGTACCAAAGAATGAAACTAAAAAGCCCACACCTTGCATCATAAATCGTTGCTTAAACATTTCACCGGTAAATGCCGCAGCATCTTTTGCACCAGCTTGCACAATGACTGTACGCTGAATCCCAAGCACCACATTGACTAGTTCATAAAAGAACATCATGCCAAAGATACCTAAAATGTAAGGGTGCTTTAAGATTAAGAACAAGCCTGAGAACATTCCAGTTTCAGAGCTACCCTTTTTTTCTTGTTTCTTTTCAAAATCATAAGAAGCTTCATAGCCATGCAAGCTTTTCTCTGTTGATATTTGCAGCAAGTAATAAATCACAGCAGGAGAAAGTACGAGCAATATTGATGCGCCAATAAGCAAAATTTGATGCGTAAACACCGATGACCATGCATATGATCCTAAGCGTGGCGCAAACAGCATCCAAGCGATACCAGCCGAAAACATTCCACCCAATTTTGAACCAGCAATGATGAGAGTATATCCCTTTTTTGCCGTTTCTGGTTTTGTAATCGAGTTGGAAAACGACCAAAATACGCTGATAACAAAAGGAACTATTCCTTCATAAAACAAATACACAAACCAACCAAAATAACGATTTGGGCTTGATACAACATTGGCAATACCAATAACTGGATCAGACAGCAAATAAGCTATAACAATCCCGCCAATCCCATACACAGCACAGTAAAAAACAAGCAGCCAGAATCGGCTCATGAAATCAACCAACTTTGCGTATAAAAGCGTTGCTGGCAACAGAATAAACATGGAAATGAATTTAACTTTATACAAATACTGTGAACCAACAATTTGAGCAAAAAGAACGTCTTTCATTTCTTTAAGCACTGTGTATGAACCAATCACACAGAAAAATGCAACGGCTAGCCAAAATATCTTATTGCGCTCTTGCTTGTCTAAATCGAATGACAAACCTAATTTATGTAAAACAGCATTCAGCATCTTTATGGTCCTTTCATCTACTACGTTTTATATTTTTACTTTAATTACTCGTTACCAATAATTTCATTGTTGCGGATCGCTTTTTCGTATTTTTTACCAAGCAACCATGAGGTTATAAACCAAGCCAACATTAAGAGGCTAAAAAATCCGCCGTAAACCACGGTGAACGCTGTTGTTCCAGCCGCCAGTGAACGAGTGCCGTTTGAGAATAAACATCCAAATCCTTTAGAAAACTTCGTTCCAAAAGTGTCGATCCATGCCTTCGCCTTAAACTTCATATCTTTTGACGTTGGAATGTACAACGACTCTCTGAGCTGATAGGAAATGGAATAGTTAACGGTAGACATACCGATAAATAGATACATGATTGCATCGACGCTGTAGGTGAACACGAAGAATATTAAAAGACCGCTTATCAAGAACGGAACCAAGAATAAGCATCGACGAAGCTCAAAACGTCTGAGTAAGAACTGAACACCAAAAAATGATATAATCATTCCATAAAAGTGTGCCTGGAACCTTTGCCAGAACATTGATGCGGTAAAGCCAGCAACTGACGTTGAAGCTTCTTTTAAAATGCCGATTCGCTGAAGACCGATAACCACATTGAGCGTTTCATAGAAAAACACTAATCCAAATATTCCTAAAACATACGGTGACTGCACCAAAAGCTTAATCCCTGAAAACATGCCCGTTTTAGCATCGCTTTCTTTTTCTTTGTCTTGTTGCTTTTCAAGCTGATAAACAGCTTCATAGCCGTGCAAATATTGGCCAGGAACGGTGCGCATTAAGATCGTTAAAATAACCGGAACGCAAAGAAGCATGACAGAAACAAGACCCATGAGTATTTGATGCGAAACCACATCGTGATTTACGCAACCGAAACAATCAAGAGCTTTTGCATGATCAAGAATATACCACGCAAACAAAGCAGCAAAAATACCACCAATTTTAGATCCTGCGACCATTACCGGATAACAGTTTTTTGCCTCATTCGGGCTTGTAACTGAGTTAGCAAAAGCCCAGAATACACCAACGACAAAAGGCGAGTACCCTTCTAAGAAGAAGTAAAAAATCCAACCGAATAATCTATAAGGACTTGTTTCAGCGTTGTACAAACCAATGGAATGATGACCCAAAAGAACGGCAAACCCAGCTAAAATGACTCCATAGAGCATGCTGTAAAAAGCCAGCAATTGATAACGACGAAACACGTCAACAAGCCGTGAATAGACCAAAGCTGCTGGTATCAAGAGAAAAATAACGAGCAATTTTGCCATCGGCAAATGATCTTTGCCCACAATGCTTACAAAGATGGAATCTTTTAGTTCTTTGGCTATGGTGTAAGACCCAAGCACAAAGGCAAAAGAAATTGTTAAAAGAATGAATTTTAATCGTTCGTGTCTATTTAACCCTAAGTTAAATATACCCCCCAAGAAAGAAGCCATATTGGTACCTTTTAAACTTAATTATACTCTGAAAGATTTCACTATTTGACCAGCCCCAGCATTAAACCCCTTTTTTGATTCATGCCATTTTTTGCCATAAAAAAAGACCCTTGCAAGCTTTTAAAGCTACAAAAGTCTTATGTTACCACGCCAAAAGCGGTACCAATACATGATCTCGATAGACCACACATATGAAAATGTTTACACACTGAACTATCCAAAAGCACCATAGATCCTCTAAAAAAACTGTTTTAAATAAAGATATTTTTGAATAATAATTACAGGAAGTATACCATGTCCAAAGATTCCCGCAAAGAATTTACAAAAATCGAAAAAAGATTTTAATCACAAACCCCGATTTTTGGCTAACATACAGCAAAAACACCCAAAGTCCTACTTGGAAAGTGGTTTACGAAGCTTTAATTTACTGGTATTCTTATAGAGGAATCATTTTAGCAAAACACCTTGGCTTTCTTAAGCGAAAATGGTTCCAAAATGGATTTGGTTACTCAAAAAAGCTGCCTGCTCGTAGGCAACTTGCTCATAAATATAGGAGTCAAAATATATGAACACAGAATACATGGATATAGAACATTCGCTTAACATAGGCCCAGTTACTGCGCCTGAAGTGCTACATCAGCCAACATCTTCTGACAATATTTTGCCTATTTTGCCGTTAAAAAACATCGTCGTTCTTCCTACAAGTATCATTCCTATCATTGTGGGCAGAAAATCATCGGTTAAAGCGGTTGAGCATGCTTTAAAGCATCACAATAAAACAATTTTCATCACGGCTCAAAAAAACCCTGAAACTGAAAATCCTACCAAAGATGAAATTTACACCTATGGTACCAAGTCGACCATTTTACAAGTTATGAAAATGCCGAACAACTCGCTTAAAATACTTGTTGAAGGCATCATTCGAACTAAAATTATTGATACTTACGAAACTGAATCTTTTACTTCAGCTTTTCTGCAAGATTGCCACCCGGCAAGCATCTCTGACGTCAACATTGAAGCAGCTTGGAGAAATCTAAAAACAGTCTACCTAGCGTACGGCAAACTTAATCAAAAAATTCCAGCTGACTTAGTTAGTACCGCTCAATCTATTCATGATAAAGAAGCTATTACCGATACGATTGCAGTACATGCAAATATCACATTTGATGATCGTCAAAGGATTCTTGAAACAATTGATCTTGCGCAACGCATGACTTTAGTTGCTGTTCTTTTAAAAAACGAAATTGAAATACTGCAAGCAGAAGAGCGAATCAAGGGCAGAGTTCAACATCAAGTTGAAAGAAATCAACGAGAATATTATTTGTCTGAGCAAATCAAAGCCATTCATAAAGAACTTGGCAGAGATGATCACTCAGGCGAAATTGAAACTTTTAGACATAAAATCAAGCTTTTACGCTTGCCAAAAGATGCTCAAGAAAAGGCAGAAAAAGAACTGCATCGTTTAGAGCAAATGCCATCGATTTCAGCTGAATCTGCGATTAGCAAGCATTATATTGATTGGATTTTAACGCTACCTTGGCACAAAAAAAGCAAAGACACTATCAGCCTGGTCAATGCAGAAAAAATTTTAAACAAAGAACATGCTGGCTTGAAAAAAGTTAAAGATAGAATTCTTGAATTTGTAGCAGCGCAAAAATATGCCCAAGATCTTAAACGTACTCCAACTATTTGTTTAGTCGGGCCTCCTGGAGTTGGTAAAACATCTCTTGCGTCCTCAATTGCAAAAAGCTTAGGTCGAGAATTCACCAGGATTTCACTAGGCGGCGTTAAAGACGAAGCTGAGATACGTGGGCACCGAAGAACGTACATCGGAGCTCTGCCGGGCAAAATTTTACACGCTATGCGTAAAACAAAAACGATCAACCCAGTCATTTTACTCGACGAGATTGATAAGTTGTCGCATGACAGCTCTGGCGACCCTTCAGCAGCACTTCTTGAGGTGTTAGATCCGGAACAAAACAAAACATTTACCGATCATTTCATTGATACTGAATATGATTTGTCTAATGTTATGTTTATCACGACGGCTAACTCAACCGATTCTATTCCGTATCCTTTATACGATCGTATGGAAGTTATCAGCCTTTCGGGTTATACCGACGCTGAAAAGCTAGCTATTGGAAAAAACTTTTTGCTTCCAAAAATGCTCAAAGAGCACAGCTTAACGAAATCTCAAGTAAAATTGAGCAGCGAAATGTTGCTTCAAATTATTACTGAATACACTAAGGAAGCTGGTGTTCGTCAACTTGAGCGTTTGATCGCAAAAGTTATGAGAAAATCAATTCAAGAGTTCTTGCTTGACGAGAATTTAAAATCGGTCACGGTTACTTCAGAAAAAATTACTGCGTGGCTTGGACAGGAAAAATACAAAAAAACTGATATTTGCAAAAAGCGAGACGTTGTTGGACTTGCTACAGGACTTGCTTGGACTGAGCTTGGCGGAGATGTTTTAGAAATCGAAGTCAGCCTGCTTCCTGGTAAAGGTGGACTAACCTTAACTGGTCAGCTTGGCGAAGTTATGCAAGAGTCTGCGCAAACAGCATATAGCTATGTTCGATCACGTGCGGTAAGACTGGGTATTAAAAAGTCAGAATTTACCAACAATGACGTGCATATCCACTTTCCTGATGGCGCAACTCCTAAAGATGGTTCATCTGCGGGTATTGCTATCGCATCAGCGCTTGTTTCAGCATTGACCAATATTCCTTTCAAAAATCATTTGGCGATGACTGGAGAGATTTCACTACGCGGCCGAGTCCTTGCAATCGGTGGTTTGAAAGAAAAACTGCTTGCGGCTCAGCAATATGGCATCACAACAGTGCTACTTCCAAAGGCCAATGAAAGTGATTTAGCTGAATTTAAAAGTGACATTACAAAATTAAACATTATATTTGTAGAGCAGGCGGATGTTGTCTTGCAAGAAGCAATGGCAAAAGATCCGTTCAAGCGTCGCAAAGTTTCTTTGAAAAAGAAAAATTCGAAAACAAAAAAGGCAGCAAGTAATAAGCAGTAGATAAAGTATATTCCACAAAAACACCTTAAAAAGGGCCCATTATGAAAAAATTCCTATTAGCATCAGTTCTTGTAGCAGCACTTCCTGTTCTTTCAGGTTGCTGGTCTAAAAAAGAAGTTGTTGAAGCCCCTGTTGCTGCAGTAACAGAAGAAATGACAACTCCTTCAGAAGAAGTAAGCGAACCTTCAAAAGAAGAATACGTTGCGTAAGCTGATCAAGCTTTAAAAAATAAGAGCTAGGGAAACCTGGCTCTTATTTTTTTGTAAAAATTCAAAAATCGTCAGCCATAAAACACCTCCTACCCTTTGAGCTTTTCAGGCCAATCGGTTATTCTTACAGCATGGAAACTACTATTAAATGCCTAAAACTAGGGGTTTTATGAAAAAAATTATCTTTCTTTCCAGCTTACTTTTAATGCCATTGTCCAGTGACCTGAAGGGATCAAACTTCAGCCAACGTTTCACTACTCGCATTATCCCTCAATCAGTTAAAGCCTCTATGGCTGCAGCAAGTAGACGCGTTAAACAAGCCGCGCAAACATCATGGAGCAAAATTAATAAAATTCATGTGGCCATAGTAAGTGCTGTTAGTCTGAGTTTTCAGAAACTGATGGAGGCAGCAGAATGCCAAAGCCAATCTGAAAACCACAAACAAAATACCATTGAGCGAGATGGCTTGATTACCTGCACAGACCTTAAATTATTAAAACTATTTAATACTATTAAACAAGATATGGGTATCACAGAAGATATACCTTTGTTTATAATCACAAAAAAAGACCCCCTAGGTGCTTTTCATAAAATAATCAATCCTAGCCCATATGAAGATAAATATATCACTATGGGTATCAGTGTGAACCTTACAGCAATTGGAAATGATCACACTTTCTTAATAAACACCCTAGCTCACGAGTTAGGACATTATTTGCAACACAATGGCGACCAACGAAGTTATCAATCAAAAGCGAAATTTTACAATTTTGTTAACACAGCTTCTACAGAAGAAAAAAAGGAAAACGCAATCAAGATGGAAACTGGCGCTGATGCACATGCCGCAGGTTATCAAGACTGTAAATACTGTTTAAAGCAGGTACAAGCTAGTCTCTTGCATAATTTACCTAAAGACCCTAAAGGTTATTTTTCATATAACGATTATGCACCTTATTGTGATCGAGCTGTTGAACATGATTGGACATGCTCGGCTCATGAACACCTAAGAAAACAATTATTTTTAAGACAGGCTGGGCATGCGACTGGCCTTGCACCAATCCCACTTCAAACCAAAGATTTCTTACCAGTCAGGGATAGAAGCAACTACCCAGATAGCTGCGTAAAAACACCCCCTACCTTTTGAGCTTTTTATCCTACTTTGGTACCCTTAAAGTATAAAGATTAGAATTAAATGCCTAAAATTAGGGGGCTTTATGAAAAAACTAGTTAAAAAAATTATCTTTCTTTCCAGCTTACTTTTAATGCCACTGTCACATGACATGTTGGCAAAAGGCCCATATAAACAGAAAAACGCTTCTTCGCAAAAAAAATCTAAGCCTGCACTCAAAAAACAAGTTACTAACAACAGAATATCTTCTTCTGTTCAAGCAGCTACGATAGCTGCTTATATTGATTTCAATAAAAAACAAAAACAAGCCCTTATTGAAACATATGGTTTAACTATTTGTACAAATCCTGAATTGTTACAATTATTTAACACTATCAAACAAGATATGGGTATTGCATGCAATATACCTTTGTATCTATCAACTTATGCTGGAGCCGCTGGTCTTTATCTTTCAATATGTAGCCCTAACGTATCTGATAACAAATATATTTGTATGGGTATTAGTCTAAATCTTAATGCAATTGGAAATAATCACACACTACTCATTTTCGTTATTGCCCATGAACTTGGCCACTTTTTACAATTCAATGGAGGTCTGGCAAATTATCAAGCAAAAGCTGCATATTATGCATTTTTTAACCCAGTAGTATCTGAGCAAGAAAGGCAGGAAGATTCTATTAAGCAGGAAGCTGATGCTGATGCAACCGCCGCTGATTATCTAAAGTGTCAACATTGCTTAGAGCACGTAAAACATAGCTATGGACGTGACAGCGCTAAAGGTTATTTTTCACAAAGCGATCATAACCCATATATTAATCGTGCTGTTGAGCATAATTGGTCATGCCCAGCCCATGCATCCATAAAAAAACAATCATTTTTAACACGGGATGGACATTTAACAGGGATTGCACCAATTCCCTTCAAAGCTACAGATTTTTTACCGGTCAGAGATAGAAGTAACTACCCAGACAGCTGTTTTAAAACACCACCTACCTTTTGAGCTTTTTAGGCCTATCTGGTACCCTTAAAGTATACAAATTTGAATAATCCAGCCTGCGCCTATTGGCTATGGCGGACGCGTCAAAATGACGCGAAATGGAGGTTTTTATGAAAAATTTACTTAGAAAAACTATGATCTTTTCAGGCTTGTTTGCTATGCAACAAACCTACACAATGTCATTTTTTAATACATATTTTGGCGGCTCTGCCGTTTCAAGCACATCACAGCCTGTCCAAGCACCAAAATCACGCTTTTTAGACATTTTACTGAAAAACTGTAAAGACGCTTCAATGCGTCAATGGTTGTCTAATTGTGGCCTGCACGACGCAGAGGGCATTTTACAACAAGCAATCGACCAAAAGCGTTCTGATGTAATCCAATTCATGGTGCCTTTTGCCTCAAAAGAAGACAGAGGAACGGCTTTACTGTACTGCGTAAAATCTAATGCCATGGACATGGCAACAGAGTTACTAAAACACAAAATAGCTGAAAAAGCTCTTTGGCAGTCATTGACTGAAATTGCTGCATCTTACAGCTCAGATAGTAAACAACTAGCAGCATTGGTATTGCAACATATGAGACCGCTAACGCTCACTGAAGGTTACGCCCAAAAACTAATCCAAGACGGCTTTTTATATTTTTTAGCTGATATACCATTGCCAGCAAACGTGCAAAATATTTTATTAAAAGTAATGGTAAAAACTGACGAAAGCCGAATGCATACGGTTGCGCCCTATATTCAACAATTTTTGAATAAAAACAACGTGCAGCAGTTAGAAAAGGTGAAAGCAACCTCAGGCAAAGTAACTGTACCATCAGGTATCTGTGATCGAGTAATTCGTAAAGTTGCAAAAGACAATACCTCACCTCAAATTGCAGCTCTTCTTGCAAGAAAATTTTATCAGGACAAAGAAGAACAAATACAATTTAGAAAATTTGATATTGCAATGCTGCAAACGTGGAATGATAGTTCACAAGCTGATTTTTATAAACATTATGATTCAGTACGAACTGGAGCAACATGCTCAAGTGCTGTCGTTGACAATGTCACTGCAACTGCTCACTTGGTTCATAACTTTTTACTAAGAAATGCAGCTGTAGCAAGGTTAATGAAGCAACCTACAGGTACTTCAAACAACTACCAACCTCAAGACTTGGCATATGATTTAATCAAGACAAATATGATCAACCGCGTATGCCAGCTTGAAACAGAATTCGATACACAAGGTTATCAAACCTTTTATCATGGTAGAAGCTGGGAATGGAATTTTGCTAATGATATGTGGCGCATACTATGCGCTTTAAAAGATAATACTGCGCAAATGCCTGACCTTGTGGCACTACGCTTTAGATCTGGTACGCAAAGCAATGCAACATTGCAATCATACCGAAAAGATTTAATGGCTAACGGTCCAAGTAACTATGGTGGAACAGGTACAACAGCTTCTGGTAAAGACGCTGAGCTTACCTGTATGAATCGCACTATTTTAACGAACTCTAGCAGTCAAAGCATTTGTACAGGGTCTTATTTCTTGGACAATTTTAGTATTGCTTCATCAGGCCAAGCTTTAAGATACGTTGAGCAAATGTTTAAAGATCATAACATGCATGCTCTTTACTTAAAATTTGAATCAAAAATTAAACAGCTTGCAGCTGATCACCAGCAAACAAGTGAGCGCGGTGAATTCCTATGTATAGCTATTCGTAAAAATTGCTTAGACGACATGGTCTACGTTTCATGTGGCTATGGAGCAAAAGATCCAAGCGCTATAACTTCAAAAGTTATTGAAGAAAAAAATAAAAATGCTGCATCAAATCAAATTGAAACAGAAGATGAACGTTCATATTTCTGTTTAGCAGTATCTGATATTCCCGGCGAATATGGCAGCAAATATACGATTAAGTCACTTCATAATGCCGATCCTGTGAAATACGCAGCATATAATGCGCAGCTTGACAAGTTGTTTGCTGATATGAAAAAAGCAAAATAAATTAGGGGACCTATCTTATGAAAAATTTTACTAATAATTCAGTTAAACTTATTTCAATCATGGCACTATTTGCATGCTCAAGTCATACCTTTGGTGCGACGACTGGATCTAGACTTTTTGTAAGCGCTCGAGCAAAAGCAATTACTTGTATGGCTGTAACCCTGCCGTACGCTGTTACTAGTGCTGCATATTATTTAAATTCACAATCTCAGCCAGAAGAGATTGTGATACCAGAAATATCTGCGCCTGCAAAAAAAACATCTAAGTTTCACATCAGAAGCATTCCACCCATGAAACTACATAAACATATTAGTTTGATAAAATGTACAACTACAGATACCTATAAAGACTGTGGGTTTTTGGCATACCAAATCAATCCTGCTCGTGACAAAAAGATAGATCAAGATTTGACTTACATTAGCAACATACAAGTTCCCAAAGAATTTCGCAGACAAGGAGTTGCTACACACATGCTACAAGAAGTAGAAGCACTTTCTAAAGAAAAAAATATTGCCAGATTAGAATTAACATCAACTAATCCAGGCGCCACGACATGCTACACAAAATTTGGTTTCAAAAAAATATATCCTGATCTATCCGATGGTTATTGCTCAATGTATAAAGACATATCGCCAGAAAAATAATTACTTATGAGTTTAAGATTTAAGGCCCGTGCAAAACGGGCCTTTTTTTACGGCCAGATTTATCGTAAAGAAATTAACGAGATTGCAAAATAATCGCAGGCTACAAGAAGCAACATCAAAACTGCATACGTTATCACACTCGCAAACACTATTGCTTTGATAAGCTTTTTTCGCTCAATTTTTAATCTACTAAGAACTGCATATTGAAGTAGCATTGAGACAAGCGTTACAGCAATAAAAAATATCACCAAGATCATAGTGAACTTTGAAGCGATGAAAGCTTTTTGTTCATCTGAAACCATTCCTGCTTGGCGAACCAAAGAAAACAAGCCGTTTTCACCAAAAATGAATGTCCAATTAATTAAAACACCAAGCGCAAAAATCAGTATGTTAGCAAGAAATGACAGTGCCTTTGCCAAGAGTATACGCTTTGCGCACGATACATACCCAACATGGATAACCCTAGAAACAATGAACGATTCAAGTAGGACAACGAGTAAAAAGAGCGCTGCTCCAATCAATCGAAATGGCGTATTGACCAGTATCACAGGAGCGATAAGACTAAACACCCATCCACTTGCGTTTGCAGACATCGGCACAACGAGTGCGCCTAAAAGTAAACTAATAAAGTTTTTCTTTTCCATGAGACCCCTCTTTAAAAAAAGATTATTGAAATATATAAATTTTCAATAACAAGGGGCACACAGAGAAGTCAAGATTCTGAATACTACTTCTGATACTCTTTTTCAAAGCTACTTAAAATATCCTCAATTTGATTATCAATATCGACGTTTTCAAAAACCTTAAAAACGATTCCTTTTTTGTTAATCAAAAACGTTTTTCGTTTGCTATGAAAAAAACCAACAGCTCCATACTTAGTCGATATTTCTCGTCCCAAGTGCGTATCGCTTACTAATGGATAAGGTATGCCCACTTTTTTTTGAAATCTTTTATGAGTATTTGGTGCATCGCAGCTAACACCGATAACTTGTAGCCCTTTTTCTTTCAATCTATCGGTTGAATCTCGAAAACACATTGCTTGCTTGGTGCACCCAGGAGTATTGTCGAAAGGATAAAAATATAAAATAAAGTCTGAACCAATGTAATCTTGCAGGTCAAAGTCTCGAATTGATCCATCAGGATGTACAGCTTTAGCCTTAAATATTGGTGCTGGTTTGCCAAGTACGTTATTTTTAGCCTTAATTTGAGATGTCACGATTGCAACACACGCTAAGAGCGTTAAAGATTTTTTCAACATTTTCATTCTCCTTTTTTTAAATTCTTTTTTTATTTCTTGAGTGCTTCTTTTATATATTCAAGGGCTTTTTGTATCATCTGTTCTCTCGAGTCGAGCGATGAATCAAGCACAATAGCTCCATCGGGTTTTATAAGTGGCTCGACAGCGCGCTCCCGGTCCATAGCGTCTCGCTTTTCAATAAGTTCTACTGCTTGATGGTGTGACAAAATGGTGCCACGTCTGCGTTGATCAACCTGTAATCGTTGCGCTCGAACATCGGATGATGCATCCAAATAAAATTTAACCTGTGCATCGGGAAAAACAACCGATCCGCATGAGCGACCTTCTACGATCACATCTTTATTTACCGCTAACGCTCGTTCAAATTTTCTTATCTCTGATCGAACTATTTCATGTTGCGCAAGAATTGCTGCAAGCTGTGCAAGCCGAGCGTCTTTTAAATACATCGTGATATCATCACCTGACCAATAGATTTTTGTCAGTCCAAATTCATACTCGTATAAAAAATTACCGCTCTGCAAACATGCTTGAATGTCAGCCAAATTTGGGCTGCGCATCTTGTTTTCATCATAGCCGTAAAAAGTTTTTAACACGTACGCGAGTCCACGATACAGATAACCGCTATTCAAACAAAAAAAGTTTAAATGACGAGCAAGCGCTAACGCTAACGTTGATTTACCACTTCCACTTGGACCATCTATCGTGACAATCATACCAATTCCTTCATCCCTGCTACGTCAATTCCCTGCAACTCTACCGTGTAGGTTCCATTCCAATAATTATGCATAACCTGCCCTACAATATCAAATGGCTCATCAGCTTGAGCGATAAGCGCTTCGAGCAATTCTGGTCGATTAAAAAACATAACCGGTTTGATAACGCCATCTGCAAAAACCATGCATTTTATATGAACATCTTTTAAAACTTGTGGTCGCTTAACTAAAACTACGCCTTTGATATAAAAATAAGGCTGTGAATTTTCATGCCCAAACGGTTCAAACAATCGCAAATCTTTCATAAATTTTTCTGAAAAATCTGAAAGCTGTGCTGGTGCATCAACAAATAATTTTTGCTTTAAATCGAATTCCGTCAACTGCTCAGCAACTTTTTGCTCAAGGCGCCTTTGCAGCTCTGGCAAATCTGAAATTTTAAGCGAAAGCCCTGCGGCGTGTGAGTGACCACCAAATGAAATCAAAATATCTTTCGATTCACTCAGCGCATTAAAAATATTGAATTCTTTAATCGATCGACACGACCCTTTTGCAATGCCATCTTTGGTCAAATGAAACAACAAGGTTGGTTTTCCGTACGCACCAACAATGCGAGACGCTACTAAACCAATCACCCCTGCTGGCCATTTATTACTTGACGCAATCACAATGTTTTTAGAAATATCGACTTGTTTAGATTCTATCTGCTTGACCACATCTGCAATAATTGAGTGCTCAACTAATTTGCGAGATTGATTGATTTCAAATAAAATTTTGCCGATCCGGTCAACATCTTGTGGATTATTTCCAATTAAAAATTGTACACCTTCACGCGGATCATCCAAACGTCCCAATGCATTAATTTGCGGAGTG
>JAPLIQ010000021.1 GCA_026389025.1 Candidatus Babelota bacterium | reverse complement strand
TTGCTTGCTCATGCTCAAGAAGTTCAAAAAGCTAAAGAGTCTTTAGCTCGAAAAGAACAGATTGGAACTGGAGAGCGTTCAGAAAAAATCAGAACTTACAACTATCCTCAAAACCGTGTGACTGATCATCAAGTTGACTTGTCAGTAAAATCTTTAGATTTTGTGATGCAGGGAGACTTGGATGAAATTATTAATGCGCTTTTAGATCATTCTCGTAAAACACGTCAAATGCTTCCGATTCTGGAAACTTTATAAAATAGTTTAATTTTTGTTTTGAGAGAGCGCTGCTTTTTTAGCAATCAATAAAAATGGTGTTGTCATGAAAATAGCAATTATTTTTATGCTATAACTCATCGTGATGATGTGACCAATATTTTCTACAATCCCATACAGTCCCAAGTAACTAAACAAAATAGTATCGATGAGCTGTGAGCTGCCCAGGGCAAAATAATTTCTAAAAATAAAATATTTTCCGTGAGTTTGCTTTTTGATGTAACCGTACAGATGCATGTCGGCAAATTGTGTTATCAGATACGAAATAAATGATGCGCTGATGATACGTATGGTAAATGCCATGATGCTTGCAAAATGAGGATGCGCAGTGTCAGCATGGGATGGTGTGTAGCCAAGAATAAACAGTGTGGTGATCATATAAAAAACAGAGCATGCAAAACTAATCCAAATTGCTTTACGGGCATACTTTTGTCCCCAAAATTCTTGCAATAAATTAATGCTAAAACTAATGCCAACAATGAATGCATCAGCACTCGTTACGGACCAACCAAATAAATTAATTTGCTTTATGACAAAAATATTTGCGATGACAAAAAGAAGTGACACATAAGCGATCAGTGCTTCTTTTCCAAGTCTGCAGAAAAGCAATGTGCTCAAGCTAATTGTTCCAACATGCAGTGCAAATATAAGTTCGTTCGTCATTTTTACGCCATCAAATAGGGATAAACATAGATCCATGTCATTGCAAGTGTCGTAATAAACACAGGCAGTTTAATCCATTTAAAATCAAATAAGCTGTATGCAATGTTACACAGGGTAATGGTAACGATGATCGGATAACCAAAATTGATAGGTGTAATAGCCCATTTCAAAATATTGGTTAAACCAAAGTTTGAAATGATCATCGTGATGATAAGGCCGATGGTTAAGCTTGAAAGATAGCTCAATTTTTTATTAAAAATTTCATTGCGTAAATATTCTGCAAAAACAGCAGCAAGAGCAGCCATAGTTGAAAGGCATGCCATCATGACAGCAGTAATTAAAATGATAACGCCATGTTGTCCGACTACGTGCAGAGCAATGATTCGAAACATTTCTGCTCCATTCATTGAGCTGTCAACCAGGTGTGCATAGTAAGCACCAAGGAAACTGAGTCCAACATAAAAAGTTGTCATAAAAACACCAGCGATCACGCCACCCTTTAAGCACATTAAAGCTAGTTGCTTGCTGCTGAGCGTATGCTGTGTGTCATTTAATTTTAATAGTCGAACGATAACGTATGCAAAAAACAAAGCACCAAGGAGATCAAGTGTTTGAAATCCAAGCAAGACCTGATCAAGCAAAACAGTGCTTGTTGGCAAAGTTTGCGGGATTGTAGCTTGAGCACCCATCAGTCCTGCAATTACAATGAAGCAGAGTGACCCGATTTTTATTGGGCTGATATATTTTCCTAAAACAGTAAGAATTTGTGATTCTTTGTAGGTTAAAATAAAAACCGCTAAACAAAATAAGAAACTAAAGATCGGAAGTCCAACAGCTGGTAAAAATGGTGCAAGCATTGCGTAAGGTACAGTAACGCATCGTGGCATTACTAGAAAGGGCCCGATGATAAGCATGCAGAAAAGAATTGCAAGAAATCCTGGAACGCGACCAATGCGATTGAAGAATTTTTTATAATCTCCATCGAATAAGATCATAGCCACCAGGCCGATAATTGGGAGTAAAACACCGGTTAAAAGAAACCCAAAAATACCAATATAATTTTTACTTCCTGCCATCACACCTGCATTGACAGGGTACATAATATTTCCAGCACCAAAAAGCATGGTAAAGATTGCAAGACCAATGGTAATGACGCTTACGGGTAATTGTTTTTTCATTTAAATCCTTTACAAATAATATCCTTTAATAATACGCATATTTGCATTTTTTTCAAATTCGACCTGTTTTCATAGTGCTGGGGAGGGCTTTTGACGCCTCTTTTAAAATGGATGATCGTTCTCATTTTTGTTAAGTCTGTTATTCTATTGATAATGACTAGGGTTTTAAATAAAAGAATTTGTATGCAAAAATTAATAATATTCAGTTTCTTTTCGTTATTCGTTTTTTGTGCCCATGCCTCGCAAGTTAATTATGCTATGCTGCAAGGAAAGCCGCTTATGACAGTGGAAGATATAATTCTTTATGGCAATGGTGTAGAGATAGATAATTTTAAACAAAAATTTCATACATATGATTTTGGATTGAAACATCTCGTGATGGCAGGACTTTTAAAGGGACATGATTCTACAAAGCGTGTTAAACTTAGCGCATTTTTTTCAGAAAACTATCCAGAACTATTCAGTCAATTAAAAAAATAAATATAACTGTATTGAAATGATTTAAAAAGCCCTTGGTGAAAATCAGGGGCTTTTTCTTGCTGAATTGGTCAGAAAGCATGACACTATTCTTGTTTTTGTTTTTCGCGTTGTTACACTATCTGAAATTGTTTTTCTTTTTAATTGTTTTACACAGAGGATTTTCATGAAAAAATTAATGTTGATGAGCGCTTTGGCTTTATCAGGTAATGTAGTTCAGGCTTCATTAGGTTTTCTTAAACCAAGTTCAAGCTCATTATCTCAAGACCCTTTTACTGTTCCACAAACAGCTTTCGTTCTGGCTCTACCAGTTGCAGGCGCTTTGTTAGTAGATCGTTTATTGGTGACGAGTGACTCTACCAGTAAGGTAGATAAAGCTTTTCAGGCAACAACAGCAGCAAGTACTCTTGTTTCTGTTCTTGCAAGTTCAGATTCAAAAAATGTTAAAACGACAAATGTTGCAACAAATGTGGCTATTTTAAGCATTTTTGGACATTGGTTTTATCGATTTGTGAAACCTGCTAACGCTTAAATAATAAGCTCATAAAAATTAAAAAAGCCCCTGGCCAAAAACCAGGGGCTTTTTTATTGTTGAATTTTTAAGAAATTATTTGTCCAATTAAAACTCGAGTGCATTCTGGAGCTTGCTCGTAACGATTATATTTTTTGCTTACAGGGTCCCAAGTTTTATTATCAGTGTCAGATTCTTTTGTTTTCTTTTCAAAAATATCTTCAGGAATCAATCGATGTCCGCATCTCACGCATCCATACCCATAGCCATCTTCAAATTTTACCTTTGGTTGCTGCCAGCAGTTGCACTCACACTCCACTATTTCTCGCTCTACTCGTCTAAACAGTTGGCCAGTGTAGACAAAGCCTCGACATAGATTGCTAGTATCGATTGTTTGCATTGTAAAGATTAAAGCACATAACAATAACTTTTTCATAAATCCCCCTTTTTTGAAATGATGAATTGATTTTGTAATCAAAAGCGTATCAGTTTGGGTTTTGTAATAGCAATAGTTGAGAAAAAGTAATGATTATTTGTTGCGGAAAATCTAGTCGATTTTATTATGCTTAACAATGAATTCGAGCCAGCCCTGGGGTGTTCCCGTATCAAATCGCTGACCTTTAATTTTGACAGCTAAAACCTTAAATCCTTTTTTAATCATGAGGTTGATCGTGTCAGGAAGTAAGATTTCACCATTGCCGGCTACTGGGGTAAGTGGAATATGAGCAAAAAGTGAGCTATGAAAAATATAGCGACCGACAATTGCTAAGTTAGATGGAGCGGCAGCAGCTTGAGGCTTTTCGACTAAGCTTTCAATCTCGAAAATATCGTGACTGATTTGCAGTCCTGGGGCAACGACTCCGTAGGCAGAAATCTGATCATAGGGAACTTCGAGCACGCCGATAACCATAGCTTGATGCTCACGCGCAATTTTTGCAAGGTAGCCGATTTCTGGCTTGACTCCAAAAATAATATCATCAGGAAGTGCTACAGCAAAAAATTCATCGTTTTCTATAGCAGGTTGAGCGTGCAGCAGAGCGTTTGCAACACCTTGTGGTTTATTTTGAATAAAGTATTGAAATTTTGCAGTGGCAATAAGTTTGTTCAAATCATCCAGGCAAGAGCTTTTACCTTGCAGGGCTAAAATATCTTCAAGGTGCTGGTTGCGTGTGAAATAATCAATAATGACGCCTTTTTCAGGCGAAAGCACGACAAGCATGTTGTCGATTTTTGCATCAAGACCTTCTTGGACTATGTATTGAATTGCTGGTTTGTTTGAAAGTGGCAACATTTCTTTTGGAATGGATTTGGTGATTGGTAAAAATCTGCTGCCAATTCCAGCTGCTGGAATAATTAATTTTGAGATTTTCATATCCATAAAAATGCCTTATCTTAAATTGCTTAATTTAAACTGTTTTTTTTAGAACTGCTGCAAAAACTGTATGTTGCTGCTGTGCAGAAGTCTGATATCTGGAATTTGATATTTTAACATTGTCAGTCGAGTCAGTCCAAATCCAAATGCAAAGCCCGAATATTTTGTCGGATCAATCCCGCCATGTTTTAAAACTTCTGGGTGAATGAGTCCAGCACCCATCAGTTCAATCCATCCAGTTCTTTTGCACACTGAACATCCACCTGTGCAGAACGGGCATGATGCATCAATTTCAAGTCCAGGTTCCACAAAGGGGAAATATCCTGGGCGTACGCGAATGGTAATTTCTTTTTCAAACAATTGCGTTAAAAATGATTTTAAGGTTGCTAAAAGGTTGGAGATAGAAACCTTTTCAGCAATGTACATTCCTTCAAATTGCATAAACATAAAATCATGGGAAGCGTCAGTTGCTTCGTTACGCATGGTTCTGCCAGGCGCAATAATTGCGATCGGAGGCTTTTGAGTTTGCATTGTTCGAATTTGAACCGTTGAAGTCTGTGTTCGTAGTAAATGTTGTGTGTCGATCCAGAACGTATCTGAATCCTGGCGGGCTGGATGATCCTTTGCAACGTTAAGGGCTGTGAAATTGAAGAACTCTGTTTCAAGTTCTGGTCCATCAGCTACAGCAAAACCCATTGAGATAAAAATATTTTGAATCTGCTCAGTGATTTGAGTGTATGGATGCAAGCTACCTTTAGCAACTGGCTTTGAGATTGTTACATCGAAATATTTTTGTTTTTCTTCTTGAGCGTGAATTTTTTGTTGAAACAGTTTTTCTTTTTTATCATCGAACAACTGTTGAATCTCTTTTTTAAGTTCATTTAACTGTGGTCCGACTAAGCGCTTTTGCTCACCATCAAGTGTTTTTAACGTTTCGAAAAGTTGAGCAATGCTTCCTTGGCGTGAAAGATACTCTAAACGAAAAATCTCCAGGTCTGCTTCGCTTGAAACAGCTTGGAGCTTTGCTATGAGATCTTGTTTTGACTGATTTAAATTTTGTAAGTTCACGTTAATCTTAGCCCTTTTAGTCGTCCATTTTTGATACAGAAAACAGATTCTTTATCATTTTAGTAGCGTATCAAAGGTTGTTGGTGTTAGCAAACTTTTGTATTGAGGGGAGGAGTATGGAGATTGATTTACGACGTAAAATGACTTTTTATTTTTACAGCCCAGCCGTCGTATTTCGCTATTGCTCATTTACTATGGCGGGCAGCTTTCGCTTGTTATATCGAATTTATTTCTTCGAATAATGCTTTGGGCATTCAGTTATGGCCGTGCCAGCTGAAGCCTTGGCGAAAGCTGGTGCCCAGAGATGGAATCGAACCACCGACACTCTGCTCTTCAGGCAGATGCTCTACCACTGAGCTACCTGGGCGTAATTTAGATTTTCAATTTAATTTTCAACGGAGTGAAAAAAGAATGAATTTTTAGAGCAATTCGTTAAACAGGATATCTGGAGCAGGTTTAATTGTCAAGAAGCATTCTAAGCTCTTTAGTTTATTTTCTTTTTTAAAAAAACACATAAGATAATCAAGTAACACATAGGAATCAATGATGATGCTTTAAAAAAGAAGGATTGGTGGTATGAGGGTGTTGGTATCTGAGTCGTACAATATTGCTTGGTTTACGTTAGCTGATTTTGTAACTCGTGGAGAAAAAGAACGAGCATTGAGTATGCATAGATTATTAATGCATTCAGTCCAGGATGTCGCAATAGCACATCAACTTGAGGGTGATATTTTACTAGCGTTTGCAGATGATGGTGCTATTGATAAATATTATACTGCCGCAATTTTGTATAAACAGTCTGGAAAGTATCAACAAGCCATCAGTGTTTGTTTACAGGTATCTTTATTTAAAGAAGATGAAAGAATTTTAGAAGTTCTTCTTGATATGTATGTTTTATCAAACAATAAATCAGGAACCTTAGAAGCATTTTCTCGCTTGGCAAAAGTCTGTATTTCACAAAACAATACAGAATTACTGCAAAAAATATTTGATGATCATTTTTTACAAAGCTCGAAATTAATGCAGGCACTTTTAACTGCCAGGTTAGTTCGGGCTTTCTTGCTGTACGACGAAGAAAATAAAAGTATTACAAAATATATGCACAAAACTCTTGATTTGTTTCAGGCGTCTTTGCAATCATCTGAGCTGCAACAAACAGATTTGCAAAAATTTTTATCTGAGGTCAAAGTTTTAAACTTTGATGAATATAAAAAAGCCGAAATTTATTTAGGAAATAATCTTTAACCAAAGGAGTTCAGATGAAGAGTATAAGTTCTTATGTTTTAGCGGGTATTTTATGTGCAGGAATTATGCACGGTAAACCTATGCACGATAGAAATATGTCTCATGAAGATAGTGTTTTAAAAGGAGAAGATATGAAAAGCTCAGATAAAAAAATAAGCCAACATTTGCTAAATGAACTTTTAGCAAATGAAACAGTAATGTTGCATCAAACGTTGAATTATCATTGGAATATAACTGGTCCAGAATTTCATGATTATCATTTGTTGTTTGATGCACAGTATAACGCATTGTTTTTAGATTTAGATAGAATTGCAGAACGCGTACGTGCAGTAGAAGGGCAAGCTCTTGGTAGCATGAAAGATATGATCAAAGCTGCAAGCCTTAAAGAAGATACAGGCGAAGTTCCAGCTCCAAAACAAATGGTTAAAAATCTTTTGAAACAGTACGAAGCTTTAATTGAACAAATTGTTGAAGGCGTTAAAAAGCTTGAGAAATCAGATATTGTTACAAGCAATTTCTTGCAAGATTTAGCAGCTCAGCATCAAAAAACTGCTTGGATGCTACGCTCGCTCAGCGCTAAGTAATAGGGAATTATAGATCGACTGTTCCTGAAATATTGAATTCGTTTAATTTTGAAATCAGATCAAGATTTAATGAAACTAATTTTTTAGTTAACAGTTTGATGCTTTTACCATTTTCTTGAAACACCATACGAAGGGGGATCTTTCCTCCTTCTAATTTTTTAATGAATTCAATGTGTTCAAGTGTTACGTCTTCAGGAAGTTGCAGCGTTACTTGATTGATTTTATCCCACTGATCAAACACAAGCTCTAGCGGTACAAACTGGTTTGCTTTAATTTTGCAGCTTGCTTGAGCTGCGATGTCGAGTGATCCTTTGACCACAAATATCGTGTAATCACTCAGCCACGGTTCAATTTGTTTAAACAATCGCGGGAAAATAATAATTTCTGCGTGGTTATGCAAATCTTCGATCTGCACAAAAGCCATACGATCACCTTTTTTAGTAGAGATGATCTTTTTCTGAGTCAAGAGTCCGTAGGTGGTAACCGTTGGTTCTTGCTCTGAGTGTGCAGGTTGTTTTTTTAAAAGCTCTAAAAGCTCATTGATGTTATGTGCTTGTATCCATGAAAGTTGTTTTTCGTTAACTTCCACAGGATGAGAGCTGATATAAAAACCTAAAACTTCTTTTTCTTTTTCGAGTCTTTCTTTGCTTGACCATTCAGCTCTTTGCGTAAAGGTATAGGCTTGTCCTTGACCGGTTTGTGCTTTGCTTGTGCTAAAAAGTTGCATTTGACCGGTTATTGTTTGATGTTCGCAGATCAATGCGTTCACAGAAGTTTAAAAGGTCTTTAAACGGTCCGTTTTTTTCTCGATCAGCAATAATGTTGTGAAGTGCGGCCAGTCCAATATTTTTTATACCTTGTAGTCCAAACAGTATTTTGTCGCTCACCACCGTAAAATCCACATGAGATTTATTAATGCTTGGTGGTAAAAGTTCAATACCCATGTCCCTGGCTTCTTTTAAGTAAAAAGCCATTTTTTCAGCATTGCCAGATTCAAGTGAAATTAAACATGCCGCAAACTGCGCAGGGTAGTTTGCTTTTAAATAAGCAGTTTGATACGCAATGAGCGCATAGGCAGCAGAGTGAGATTTGTTAAAACCATAACCAGCAAAAAATGCCATCAATTCAAAAAGTGCGTCTGACTTTTTAAGATCAAATCCCTTTGAAATTGCCCGCTCGACAAATATTTTTTTCTGCTCGGCCATCACGTCAGCTTTTTTCTTACCCATCGCACGGCGTAAAATATCAGCTTCTCCGAGTGAATATCCACCGATGACTGAAGCGATTTTCATAACCTGTTCTTGGTAAACAATAACTCCATACGTTTCTTCGAGCACTTCTTTTAATTCATCAAAGAAATAATTGATTGTTTGTTTGCCATGTCGACGCAAAATATAATCGTCAACCATTCCGGCATTTAAAGGTCCTGGGCGATACAGTGCGTTAACCGCAATGATATCTTCAAATTTGTCAGGTTTAAGTTTGCGTAACACTTCTTTGAGTCCATCAGACTCTAACTGAAACACCCCAGAGGTTTTTCCAGCCTGTAAAAGGTCAAATGTTTTTTGATCATTCAGAGGGATGTGATCGATGTCGATGACGATATTTTGTTGTTTTTTAATTAAATTAAGCGCGTTTTTAACAAGCGTTAAGTTTTTTAAACCTAAAAGATCTATTTTTAAAAATCCAATGCTTTCAAGTTCTGTCATTGCGTATTGAGCAACGATGGCATTATCTTTTGGTGGAATAAAAATAGGAAGCATTTCATGCGTTGGCTCAGGAGTGATCACAATTCCGGCAGCATGTTTGGATGCGTGACGCGTAACACCTTCAAGCTTGAAGGCAATATCAAAAACATGTTTAATGGTTGGATTATTCTGGATTAGTTCTCGCAGTTGCGGCTCTTGTTCGAGTGCTTCTTTAAGCGTAATTTTTAATTGTTCGGGAACGAGTGCCGTGATCATGTTTGATTCTTCAAAAGGTAATCCGAGTGCGCGAGCAACGTCTTTGATTACACCTTTGGCAAGCATGGTTCCAAACGTAATAATTTGGCACACTTTATCATGACCATATTTATCTTTAATGTAGTTGATGACCGTTTCTCGGCCTTCAATGCAAAAATCGATATCGATATCTGGCATGCTGACACGTTCAGGATTTAAAAAACGTTCAAAAAGTAAATTATATTTGAGCGGATCAATGTTGGTAATTTCCAAGCACCATGCAACGAGTGCTCCTGCTGCAGAACCACGACCAGGCCCAACAGGAATATCGTTTCTTCGTGACCACATAATGAAGTCACTCACGATGAGAAAATATCCAACAAATCCCATTTTTATAATCAGATCCATTTCAAGCTCTAAGCGAGCTACATATTTTTCTTTTTCTTCGATTGGGAATCGTTTTTTAAGAGCTAAGGTTTCAAGTCCAGCTCGACATAATATTTGAAAATATTGCTCTGGTGTTTGACCCTCAGGCGTAGCAAACGCTGGGAAAAATAATTTATTTGTTTCAAATTCAAAGTTGCACATGTCTGCAATTTTGCCAGAGTTATAAATAGCTTCGGGATGATCTTTAAAGATCTCAAGCATCTCTGATTCAGACCGCATATATGCGCGGCACTCTTTAAAGCTAAAGCGCGTTGGGTCGTCAAATCGTTTACCGGTGCCAATTGCAAGCATTACTTCATGTGCTTCATGGTCGTGCTGTGAAATGTAATGACAATCCGTGGTAGCAACACAACCAATGCCAAGTTTGGCTCCAAGTTCAAAAAGTTTTTTGTTCATCACCACTTGTTCTGCTTGGTCTTCAGGCTGCACTTCAAAATAAAAACGATCTTTGCCAAAATGTTTCACAAACCAATCGATTTGTTTTAAAGCTTCCTCTTCTCGATCATTTTTTAAAAGTTGTGGTATGTGACCACCCAGGCAGGCACTGGTAGCTATGAGCCCTTCACAGTGCTGTGCAAGCATGTTGTAATCGATACGTGGTTTGAAATAAAAACCTTTTTGATATGAAAATGCGATCAGTTTGCAAAGGTTTTTATAACCTATTTCATTTTCGACAAGCAAAATTAAATGATAATATTTTTTATCAACCGACCGTTGATCAACGTCTTCTGTGATGTATGCTTCCATGCCTAAAATTGGTTTAATGCCAGCTTTTTTGCAGAGTTGAAAAAACTTTACGGCACCAAAAATATTTCCATGATCAGTAATTGCAAGTGATTTTAATCCTTGTGCTTTTGCATGATCAACTAGCTTTGGAAGGGTGATTGCACCATCAAGTAGTGAATATTCTGTATGAAGATGTAAATGTGTGAAATGTTTTGTCATACAAAATAATATTTTTAATTTTTTTAGAAGATATACGTATCGTGAGTTTTTTTAGTCTACCTAAAATTTTCATTCTTGTGTATGAGAGATTTTTGTCGTGATCGATTTTTTTGCTGCGAAAGATTTTGATTGTTTACTTTTACTATCTATTGGTGTTACTTACTAAATAATATTTTTAAACCCTTTTTCATAAGGATTACCTATGGATTTTGGCAAATTTGTCCCAGGTTTAGGTCAAGAAATGTTTCAAAAAATAGCTCAAGACATATATCAACAGATTGTATGGGAGCATATTATTTATTCTTTCAAAGTTGGTATTTTTGCAGGACTTATAATGGCAGCTGTTGGCATGGTTATTGGTATGCTAAAGCTCAGTTCGCTTGATTTAACAACTTATACTGGCTGCATGCTTACAGGAAGAAATAAAGGTGCTATACCATTTGTCGTAGGATTTGTATTTCATGTGCTTATGTCAGCTGTTTTTGGGGTTGTATACCTGTATCTTATTCATACATTTAAAATACCTGGAACATTGCTTTATGGAGTTGCCCTTGGTGTTGCAAATACGTTTTTTTCAGGATCTTGTATGCTTTTGCTTGATGTTATTAATCCATGTACTCGCAATAAAATGGTTCCTTATGTTGGATTTATGGGTACAGCTCAGGGAATGTCGTCGGCTTTAACATATGCATTTATACACATCGTTTACGCTGTTGTAGTATTGATGCTTTTAACTCGATAAAGATATTTACATTAAAAAAGAAGAAGTGGTTTTTGAAAAATAGGATTACTTCTTCTTTTTAATTATTTTTGGTCGTATACAATGTTTGTAATCAGTGATAATAAATTTATCATTAAGAATTATGCAAAGTGTATCTTTTATCAAAGTAAAAAAAGGAAAACTGTATGAAGTCTGCAAAATTTATCATGATGAGTTGTTTTTTTATAAGTAGTGTGGTACTCATGGCTCCATCAAAAGAGGGCGGGGAACCATTTAAGCAACGCATAGAACTTTACAATCAAGCAATTGAAAGAGCAAAAACTGATCACAAGCTAGAGATACATCGAGTTTTACAAACGAGAGAAGAAGATGGAATTGCTATAGCTGATCAGATGCTTGAGGTATGTAAGCAAGAAATAGAAGAAAAGTTTGCTGATGTCGTTACCTATTTAGATGCTGTACAAAATTCATAATGAAAAAATCTATCATACTCATGCTATGCCTAGGGGCGGCGCATGTAAATATTCATGCTAGCCAACCAGAAATTTCCAAAACTCCTACGCAGCAAACTTCTCGCGTAGGAGTTTTGGACTGTTTTCAAGGTTTTTTGCAAAAAGTTAAAAACGCAGAGCAGCAAGACTCTACGCAAAGCACAAAAGAAACAAGAAACGCTTTAATGACTGCTCAATTAGAATTGTTGTGTGCTTTTGATCTTGTAATTTCTAATTCTAAAATTACCGATCAGCAGAAAGAAGCTTGTGCCTTATTGTTGTAGTTTCATAACTACATGTCTTGTGCGTACCTCTGACAAGTCACGCTGTTGATACAGCCAAGGCTTGCAAAGCTCGTCCAGATGTGCGTAATGCCATAGCTCATAAAGGGCAGGGGTATTCCGACAATGGGCATTAAATCAAGCACCATGCCAATATTAATCATTGTTGAAAAAACTATGGGAGCCAGAAGTCCAAAGCACATCAATTTTGGAAAAAATGAGGTGATGGTCAGTATCATTCCGAGTAGTTGAAAGAAGAGTAAAAGATACAAAGCTAAAACGATAATTGCACCTATAAATCCTGTTTCTTCACAAATGACAGAAAAAATAAAATCTGTTCTGCTTTCTGGCAAAAAACACATTTTATTCTGAGTTCCTTGTCCAATTCCTTTTCCAACGATTCCGCCTGACCCAACAGCTATTTTTGATTGTTCGATTTGATAACGCTCTTTGTTTCGATCACCTTCACCTAAAAAAACTAAAATACGTTGTTTTTGGTATGGCTTTAAAAAGTGCCATGAAATCGGCGCTGTGAAAAGCAAACACATGCCAGCCATCATGAAAAATTTTGTTTCAAGTCCGGTAAACCATAGCATGAGTGATCCAGAAAAAAGGATGACGAGCGCTGTTCCTAGATCAGGTTGTTTTAAAACTAAAACAAAGCTAAGACAAATGACGGCAAGCGGGATTCCGTACGTGATCGGCTTGGGCTCTGTTTGCTCGGTGTCGTGCAAAAAATAGTAGGTGATAAACATAGGGAAAAAAAGTTTAGCAAGCTCTGAGGATTGAAATTTGATAAATCCCAAATTGATCCAACGTTGTGCCCCCATACCCACAGAACCTTTGATGAGCGTAAAAAGTAAAAGACCTATGGTCAAAATATAGAGCCAGTAACCAGTACGGCAAATGGTGCGGTAATCTATAAAACTACAGAAAAAGTAGATGAGAATTCCTGAAAGAATTCCAAGGATTTGTTTTTTGAAGAAAATAGAAAAAGCACCAGCTTTGCATGTTGTACTAAACACGAAACAAAGGCTAATGCTTGAAAGTATTATTACTAAAAAAAGACTGATCCAGTCAAAGTAACATAAATATCTTCGGTTAACGAATAACATAGTTTTTTTGTGTTGTAATTTTTAGGATTTTGCAGCAAAAAAAATTATACGTTAAGCAATGTTTTTGTACACGTTTAGTTTAAATCAATTAAATAAAAGGCCCGCAATGAGTGCGAGCCTTTTATTTTTAATTACGTTTACTTAAAAAAATTAATCGTTATAAATTATTTTTTTTTGAACTAAAGGATGATCTTGTAGATCAATGAGCATTTTTTTATTTTCATTAAAGAGAGCTTCACACTTTGATAAAATATATTGATTTGGAGCTTTGTCTAAAGCCATAAGGCATTTTATACGATCATCCGTATTTACTTGTCCTGTAGAAGTAAGTTCTTCACATTTTAAGTTTAGGCCAAGTAGTGTAGCAACTCCAAAGAAATCGCCATGAAACAATCTGTTTCGAACTTCTCTAGAAAGAATCAAATTCTTTTTATCTGTTTCTGGCAAACGAAAGGTGTCAATTATTTGTTCTTGAATTTCTTCAAGCTTACAATTCTTGTCCCAAGCGTTTCTAATAATAAAAGGTTTTATTGCGCCAGTGCCTCTTTTGATAGTACCTTTTAGTAGTGGAATTTTTTGTATTTTCATAAATTCATCTACTAAATAACGCATTAAAAATTCTACAAAGCATGCTTTACCGGTAGCTGCTTCATACTTTAAAATTACTTGCTCTTCACTTGCATTTAATAATTCTGATTTTTTCATAAGTAAATCCTTTATAGGTTGTTGTAATGTAGTTTCATAGTGCTTGACTTGAGTATACCATAAAACAGAGCTATAAAATGCTTATCTGCTTTGATTTAGGTAACTTTAATCTGAAAGTTAGTTTAAAATTTCTTTAATATGTTTACCCGCGGCATTCATTGAAGCGCACGGACGCTCAGGGTCAAGTTTTTCAAATGGACCAAAATGACAGCTGCCGGGTGCGCTGTTCCATTCTGAGTAAAATTCTGGATCGTTAGTGTGTCCCCAGAAATAAATACCTTTGACCGGAATTCCTTTGTCTCGAGCCAGTTTGCATACATGCAGCGTCATATCAATAAAATCTTTTTTTGTTTGGGCGTCTGGCGTGTTGCATCCAGTTTCAGCAATGTAAATATCTTTGCCAGGGAAAGCCTTGGCAGTTTCAACAATGCTTTCGAGCGCTGACTGCGCATCAATTTTACCAGAACAATTATCGCCTTCTGCTACCCATAAGTTAAAGTGCATAGCAGGGTAAAGGCTGAGTGCTATACCATCAAAATGCTGCGTGTGGGGTTGCATAAGACTGGCAAATTTTCCGTTGTACATTCTGCTAGCAATGCTACAAATAAACATTTCTAAAAGTTGTCGTGGATCACCTAGGCCATGTTTTGGCTTCATTGGTTTCCATTGATGAGAGATAAGAACTTGAATTTTGGGATTGAGAGCTTTTATTTTTTTGGATGCTTGAACATGCGCTTGAACAATGTTTTTAAAATATTCGTCCTGATCTAGAGTAGCTTGAAAAGGAGGAAGCGTTTGTCTTTTAACTCTAAAGCCAAAAGCAACTAATTGACTAATCGGGCAGATGTGCGTGATTTGTGGTGATGCTGAAACGACCTGAGAGCAATAATTTGCAAACCACTCTGCGTGCTCTGGTTTTTCAAAAAGATTTGGAATGCATGATGGATTTGCATAGTGATGTAAAAAAATCATAGGATTGCCAATTTGCTTTAACCACTTGGCTTGTGCTTGCAACTTATCTTGGTCAATTTCGATTGAATCGTTTTTTAAAATATCGCACGCTTCAAGAGAAATGCGATAATTTGGTAGGGCGCATTTTTGGCAGCCAGATTGTTGGTTAACGTTTAAATGATCTATTTGTGCAATCATTGCTTGCAGGTGCGCAGGCGATAAAGTTGATTGTGTTAGTTGTTGCTCAGTTAAAGAGCCTTTGTGAGAGCATTTCAAACAACGAGTCATAGTAAGTTTGTCGGCGGACTGATTAGATGCTAGGTCTTTTATGAGACGTTTTATTAATAATTTATTTTTTTCAGGATTTAAGCTGCTTGGATCAAGCACAGTTGAGCAATGACTGCATGCAACCGTTGGAAGTGATCTGAGCACGTACCAAATACGATTTTTGCTTGCAAGCCAAGCTTGAGGGTCAGCTTGCTGCCCAGCGATAGTGTGCAACACTTTGCGAATATGATCGGGATGTACGGTATTTGAGGTTTGATGGGTCTGGGACATAGAAGTACCAAAACTGATCACAAATGGGTCATTTTCATCAACGTTAAGAGCCTGGTAGGTAGCTTTACCTTGTGGAAATTTTTCTTTAGCAAAAACTAGGCCGTTAGCATGGATAATGCCCACGAGCAGCAGTAATTGAAGAAATGAAAGTATCTTATTTTTCATGAAAACCCCATATTTTACCGTGTTTTACAGCTTATATGTTTAAGTATACGTTTTTAGATAAAAAACGCATCTGGTAGGGGTAGTTTTCCATTTGTGGTAGCTTGAGTGACAAAATATTCTTTTTGATCAGAGCTCAGTGACTCATAGATTGCGCTATAATAAGTTTCAAAAAATAATGAAAAAAATATCTGAAGTTTATCGATACTATCTTTGCGAACTTTAGCTAAATGATCGATAACGCCTTCAATGTCTTTGTATGTTTTTGTAACGTAGCCAGCAGCTTTTTTAAGATGTGCATGTTTTAAATTTGATGTGTGAAATGTTGTTTCAAATAATATTTTAATATCTGAAATAGTAGCAATGGCTAAAGTAAATTCACTTTGGATTAGACCGAGTTGTGCAGTAATTTCATGTTGCTGTTTACCCCATGCAATAAGAGCAGTTTTTAAATCAGTAATGAGTGTTTTGGTTGGTTGAGGATTAATTTGTATCAAATGTGGGCCAACATTTTGTAGCTTGCTAAAAATTTCTTGAAAAACGATTTGTGACTTTTTAATAGAGTCTATTGCTAGCTCTAAATTAGTTGTATCATTGTTGCCGATTTTCATGTTTGTTTGCCATGAATCATTCATCGATGGTGTTTGAATTTTGAGTAGTTCTTCTTGAATCGTAAGTTTAGCTCTGATCATGTGACATGATTCTTTTGTGACTAAATGACTGAGTAAAATTATATCAATCAAAGTTTCTATGTGCTGTGTGTTTGAAAGCGTATCGATATGAGTTGTTTTCCAATCGTATGCTGAGCCTTGAAAAGCGGTACAGAATTCTGTTTTTGATGAAAATAGATTCAAAGATGTTGCTGTGCACAGTGCGATGATAAACCAAAGATTGAATACAAGATTCATGAAATTAACCTTTTTTTGGATTGTTCAAGATCGTTATCGCAAAATGCATGTGGCATAAGTTCTTTAATGCTTGTTGTTGCAATGATTGCCTGTGGTGTTGCAATAATGATGCTCGCGTCACTACAAAATTCATATATCATTTGTCGGCACGCTCCGCAAGGAAAAACCCCAATATCGGTAACGAGTGCAAGATGAGTAAATTGCTTATGTCCTGCTGTCAGTGCTGAAAAAATAGCAACGCGTTCAGCGCACATCGTCAGACCGTATGAAACAGATTCGATATTAAAACCACCAATAATAGTTCCGTCAATGCTGCGTAGGGCAGCTCCAACTTTAAAGTTACTGTAGGTAGCAATAGCGCTTTTTTGCATGGTTGTTGCATGTGAAATAAGCTCGGAAATTGTGAAAGAAGATTGATTTTTTTGCATCATTGGTATCGTTGCTTGCGCTATGAAAAAACTACTCTATAGAGCTCTATGCTATCACCTTGCTAAAGTTCTGCAAAGAGCAATCTGTAAAAAATTAAAAGTTTTTTAGGTTTTAAAAAAAATTAAGCGCCAGCGGCGCTTATTGAAAGTAAGTCATTTAAAGAAGTGGCTTGTCATTCAGTTTTTCCATAGAAGTTGTACGTTATTTTGTGACTGAAGCAAACTTTGCTAGCACTGAAAAAACTGAATGGTCGGGGCGGCGAGACTTGAACTCACAACCCCTCGCTCCCAAAGCGAGTGCGCTACCAATTGCGCTACGCCCCGACATGCAAAATCGCTGTAGATGCGATTTTGTGTTTCTTATAAAATAGCTGTAGATGCTATTTTATGTTTCTTTTAAAGTGTGAACATTAGCAATCTACTGATTTTTTCGATCTTTTCAAGAATTCTTTTTTGCCAAAGGTTTTTGTAAGTTATTATTTTAACCTACTTTGTCATCTCTTCGCGTATGTTAGATTCTAAGACCCATAAAGCAAGGTAGTCTGTTCCTACAGTAAGAAAACTTGTATTAACAGGCATTTGAGCAGCACCTATTGCTGTATTAACAGCTTGAGAGCCATTTTGAGGTAAAACAAGTGATGAAAGAGCTGTTGCAGCAATTTTTACAGCACCAATTCCTATGTCAGCGATAATAATGTTGCGGATAGCTTGACAGTTTTTTGCTTGTTCTTTTTCAATATCTGCAAGAACGAGTTTGTAGCACAATGCTGGAATAAGAGAAGTGCTACATTTTTGATAATCTTTTCGTAGCGTGTAAGCATTTTTTTCAAACTTACCAATAACTGTGCTTGCAGTTTCATTAAATTCTTTTTTTATTTCTTTTGAGTAATCGATAGCATTGATCTGCGGGGTAAAACAAAGTAGAGAAATTGATAAAATAGTAGAGTGTTTCAAGAGGGATCCTTTTAATAATTAAATGTTTTATTTATAGAAAACAATTATAGGCAAAACATTTCCCGTTGTAAACGCTAATTGATTGTTCTTGCATTCTTTTAAAAAACGATATGGCTACCAAAACTGGTAGCCATATCGTTTTTAAGAGTTTAATTAAAAGGTTATTTTATTTCTTCAAAGATTTTTTTAATTGAAGATACAGAATTTGCAAGTCCAGCAGCCTCGTAAGGAACAATAATCAATTTATTATTTGAACCTTTTGTCATTTCTGGCAAAGCTTGAATATATTTCAGTGCAGTTAAATATTGTACAGCATCGATATGAGGAATTGCTGCCTTTATAACCTCTAAAGATTTTGCTTCAGCCTCTGCAAACTTCAATCGAGATAGTGCTTCGGCTTCTGCTGCAATAATTTGTGATTCTGCTTGACCTTGAGCAGTAAGAATTGATGATTCTTTTTCGCCTTCAGCATTTAAAATAGCAGAACGCTTTGCGCCCTCAGCTTCTAAAATGATTGCTCGACGATCACGTTCAGCGCGCATCTGTTTTTCCATTGCAATTTGAATATCGCGCGGTGGATTTACTTCTTGCAGCTCAACGCGGTTGATTTTTACGCCCCATTTATCAGTAGCTTCATCAAGGATGATGCGAAGCTTCGTGTTTATTTGATCACGAGAGATAAGCGATTCATCAAGATCTAAAGAACCGATAACGTTACGAAGTGTCGTTTGAGTTATTTTTTCAATTGCTTCTGGCAAGTTTGAAACTTCATACACAGCAGCTTTAACGTCAGTGATTTGATAGTATAAAAGTGCATTAATTTCCATCATAACGTTATCTTTTGTGATCACGTTTTGTTTTGGGAATTCATAAACTGATTCTCTTAAATCGATGCGATAAAAATGTCTGGTAAACGTTTCGTATCGTTTGGTTGGTGAAAAATACAAAAATGTCCAAAGTGAGAAGCGTGGTTGCTCTACAAAAGGAACAATGAAATGAATTCCTGGAGTTAAAATTCGATCGAATTTTCCAAGTCGTTCAATGATCACTGTTTCTGCTTGTTTGACAAGTATCGTGCTTTTTACAATAAGTGCTGCGAGCACTACGAGTGGTAGAATAAAAAATATTCCAATTTCAAATAACAACATAATAAAATCCCTTTCTTGGATTAATTGTTTGGTAAACTATCGTTTGTTAAACTATTGACCTGCAAATGACAACCTTGAACGCCTGTAATTATTGCAAGCATTCCTACGGTTAAGCTTTTATCGCTTTGCGATTTAACGGGCCATGTTTCTCCGTTAACTTTTCCGTAACCTGAAACTTCAGATGTTACTTCTGTAATTTCTATGGTTTTGCCAATGAGTTGATACATGTTTGATTGATACAGTTTTGATGTTTTATTTTTTTGGCTTTTTTTCACATAGGTGAGCAGTAAAAAAAGCATCCCTAAAGATCCTGTAAGGCAAATTGCACATTGCTCTGCAATATTAAAATTGTACAGACTCGCAATAAAAGCCATAAAAGAACCAAGTGCGATGGAAAGAAAATAAAACAATCCTGGATTGCCCATCTCTAAGATAAGACAGAAGAGTGTTAGGATGAACCAGATATGTGTTGTCGTTATATGTATCATGAGAGCTCCCTCAGATTGGGGTTTTGAAAAAGATTAAGCACCGACGGTGCTGCTTAGAATCGAAAGTCATTTAAAGAAGTGGCCCGCCATTCAGTTTTTTTAGTGCTAGCAAAGTTTGCTTTGATCATAGAGTTACACACAACTTCTATGAAAAAACTGAATGGTCGGGGCGGCGAGACTTGAACTCACAACCCCTCGCTCCCAAAGCGAGTGCGCTACCAATTGCGCTACGCCCCGACATGCAAAATCGCTGTAGATGCGATTTATGTTCCTTGTTGACAACTTTGAGGTTGTCTTAGGTTGATTTTTTAATGACTTATCAAAGATTTTTGAATTTTTGGGGTGAGCAGTGGGGATTGAACCCACGACCCCCAGAACCACAACCTGGTGCTCTACCAACTGAGCTATGCCCACCACAATAACAGTAAGAAGTATACGCGTATTTGCAAAAAAATCTAGCTGGCTTTTACAGTAATATTGTTTCAGCCGGCTTGTTTTTAGCGCAAGATTGATTTTATGACTATTTCTTTTTTTTGTGGCTACTTTCTGAGGTGAGAAAACCTTGCTAGAAAGCGGCTTTTTTGATATTTTCATTGTATGGGGATATGAATTAGTTTAGGGGTTCTCTTTAGATCAAAGTCTAGATTTCTTCAAGATTTTAGATAAGTGATTTAATGCGTATGAATCTTTCAAGTCCTATCAATCTTTGAGGTTCTCTAGATATTTGGCAACAAAGTCTGCTATTTTTAGTCTTAACGTACATTTGTATAGTTTTAGGGTGTTATGATTTTTAATCATTGTTTTGGGGAGTTTGTTTATGAGAGTTAATAGATTTTTTCATCTAATTTCAATTATTTTGCTGACTTTGCCAACTGTTGTATTTGGTGCTTCAGGTGACCAAATAGCAAATGTTAAAAATAATTCTCGTTTATCAGATCAAGAATTGTTTCAAAAAGCTCAAAAGGCCGTAACGCCACAAGAGCGAGATAATTATATTAGTGAGTTGGTTGTTCGAATTGATGGACCAGTTGAAAAAAAACTTGATCAAAAAAAGCGTGTTGAAAGCGCAAAAGCATCAAGGGCGGGAGTAAATCGTGCGGCAGAAGAAATGCTTAGGCAGCGTGCTCGTCAAGAAGAGATAAGAAAAGAGGAAGAATTATGTTGGGGCCTAAAATCTATAGAAATTCAAGAACAAGAGGCTCGAGTTAAGTTTTATACAGCCTTAAATAACGTTCCTAAAGAGGCTTTTTGGAGTCCTGTTTATCCTAAAGCACTTAGAGGTAAATTTTTAGATAAAAAAAGAACCTTTAAGCAGAAAGGTATGTATGATTTTTTTGATCATGTGCGTAATAGAGAAGGAAAATTTTCATTGGTACCCTTAAATGAGCAACCTTTGGGGAAATCTATTACTGATAATTTTGATGATTACTTAACCAACGGTACCTTGGTAATGGATAAAGATAATAAGCATGGTGAATTGCGCTTTGCCTTGCGTTTAAGTGGGCTTACTGATTTGGATTTATTTAAAATACCTGCAAGCTCTTACCACAGCGTTACTATGGTACATTTTCCAGTACCTCTTGATGAAGGCCGTCAAAATGGTCGCCTAAGTGTAGTAAAGATACCAAGTCTTGATATGTTGCTTTGTGAGCTTACATGGATAGTTGAATATCCTTTAGAGTTAAAAAATTCTTTAGATTTAGAAGGTTCTTTAAAATTAGAAGGTTCTTTAGAATCAAAAGATTCTCTATGGGACAAGGTGGGAGTACCAACAAGTTTGGTAAAATCAAGTTCGCCAGAACTTGACTTGAGTGAGCCTGTTAAGCCCCTTAATTCGTGGTCGTATCCTAGGAAATAGCTAGGCTTACAGATTTTTAGCTGAAGAAATGTGCATTGAGCGCATGGCTGACAGAGCCGTAATCTGGTGTTTCTTTCAGCTGATCTGTTTACCGCAAAGAAGTATGAGTTTTTTCTACAAATAGAGATAATTTAAAAAAGAGAGAGTCGTAAAAAGTTTTTTTGTATAATTTGTTTTTAAATGTTTTCTTAGGGGTCCTATGTTTAAAAAATTTCTTTTTTTAAATTTGTGTTTTTCGTTTATGAACTTTTGCTCAGACGTTACAGTGAGTCCTATGACTGATTCTTTAAGAAGTTTAAGTTCTGAGTCTTTGCCTTCTCAGGGTTGCAATCAATTTACAAGGCCTTGCCTTAGTACTTCGGTTAGAAATAAACTAATTTCTTTACGTCATGAAGAAGAGAGCGAAAGGCACAAGTTGATTTGCGAAACGAAGCTTGCAGAGTTTGCTTTTATTGTGGAGCCGTTTATGAGCATACTGCCAAGTTTGTATAAATTAACAAAACAAGAAATATTGCAAAATGGGATCAATCTAGCTCCTGAGATCGATACGTCCGTGAAAATGGAAGATATCTTCATGGATAGTTCTGATGATGATACGGAGCTGTAAATCCTAATTTTAAGCGTAAATCATCGTCTAGTCTTTCATCTTCAATTTCTACCAAATCTTTTTTATGGTAATGTTCTTGAAATAATAATTTTTTGTAAGGATGTAGTGTGAAAAATGAAATCTGTGTAATTGGTGCCCGTGAGCACAATTTAAAAAACATTACGGTTACTATACCTAAAGATAGTTTGGTTGTTATAACTGGTCCTTCTGGTTCAGGTAAAAGCTCGCTAGCACTCGATGTTTTATTTGTTGAAGGTAAGCGTCGCTACATGGAATCACTTTCATCCTACGCGCGTCAATTTTTAGGAATTTCAAAAAAGCCAGACTTTGACCGAATTGATGGCTTGTGTCCAGCTATTGCCATCGAGCAAAAAACAGTAGGTCATAATCCTCGTTCAACCGTAGGAACGATTACTGAACTGTATGATTATTTACGAATTCTTTACGCCCGCATTGGAATCCCGCATTGCACGCAGTGCTCTAAGGAAATTAGAGCCTACAGCGCCAGCCAAATCGCACAGTACGTTCTTGAAGCGTACGGACAAAAAGTTGTCACCATAGTTGCTCCAGTTGTTAAGGAGCGTAAGGGTGAGTTTAAGCATGAGTTAGCTGATTTTTTAGGCAAAGGTTTTTATCGGTTTGTTATCGACTGCCAACTGCATAAAATTTCTCATGTTGATCAAATTGAAGAGCTCGGTCTGAAAAAAAGTTATAAACATTCAATCGACGTGCTACTCGATAGCATTACCATAGATCAAGATGACGATTGTCTCTCTCGTATCCAAGAAGCAGTACAGAAAAGTTTCGACTTTGCAGACGGACTCTGCAAGCTTGAAGTAGACGATCAAAGTACTTTATATTCATCAAAGCGTATGTGCTTAGATTGCCAAGTTGCTTTTCCTGAGCTTGAGCCTCGCTTTTTCTCATTTAACTCTCCTATCGGAGCTTGTAATGCTTGTGATGGTCTTGGGGTTGAGCATGAGCAGGAGGATGAAGGATATTATTTATACATGGGCCGTCAGGTCAAACCATGTCATGTGTGTCATGGACAACGTCTTTCCAAGCAAGCATTATCAGTCACTATCGGCGGAAAAAATATTTTTGAAATTGGTGAATTGGCTATCGATCAATCAGTTTCTTTTTTGAAAAATTTAAAGCTCTCAGAATTTGAGTCAGAAATTGCTCATACTATCTTGCTTGAGTCCTGTCAGCGTTTACAATTTTTGGTTAACGTTGGACTATCCTATCTTTCACTCAATCGCACCGCTCGTACGCTTTCTGGCGGAGAAGGGCAGCGAATTCGTTTGGCCAAGCAAGTGGGCTGTGCGCTCAGTGGGGTCTTGTATATTTTAGATGAACCAAGCATAGGACTACATCAGCGCGACAACGATCGATTGATCGAAACTTTAAAATCCTTAAAAGATTTGGGAAATACGGTTGTCGTTGTTGAGCATGATCTTGATACCATTCGTATTGCAGACTACGTGATTGACATGGGTCCTGCTGCTGGTGTGCATGGTGGAATGGTTACTGCTGTAGGAACACCGCAAGAGCTGGAAAGAAATCCAGCGTCACTAACGGGAAAATATCTTTCTGAGCAGCTAGAAATTAAAGTTCCGACGAAGCGTCGAACAACTGAAAAGTTTTTGACCTTAAAACACGCGACCAAAAATAATTTGCAAGACGTCAGCGTTTCATTTCCATTGCATGTGCTCTGCGCAGTTTCTGGAGTATCAGGATCTGGTAAGAGTTCACTCATTTTTGAAGAACTTGTTCCTACGCTTCATAAAGAATTAGACAGTTTCTTAAAGTGGAAAATCTTTGATAAGCAACGTATTGATGGTATTGAGCATCTTGAACATATGGTGCAAATTGATCAAAGTCCGATCGGAAGAACATCTCGTTCAAATCCTGCAACCTACATTGGAATTTTCAATGGCATTCGAGAACTTTTTGCAAGCCTGCCAGACAGCAAAATTCGCGGCTACGACGTTGGACAGTTTAGTTTTAACGTCAACAAGGGTCGCTGTTATAAATGTCATGGCGATGGAATTATAACCGTTTCTATGCATTTTTTACCCGACGTTGTCATGACTTGTAAAGTTTGTCACGGTAGACGCTACAGCACCGAGACGTTGCAGATTTTGTACAAAGGGAAAAATATTGCCGATGTGCTTGATATGACAGCTCTTGAAGCATTAGAATTTTTTAAAGCTCATAGCTCTATTGCAAAACGCCTGCAGTTGCTGTGTGATGTTGGTCTTGATTATGTAAAGTTGGGCCAATGTGCTACCACTCTTTCGGGTGGGGAAGCTCAACGAATAAAATTGGTTAATGAACTAGCTAAGCGTGGCCAAAATACGCTGTACGTGCTCGATGAGCCCACAACTGGTCTGCATACGCATGATATTGTCAAACTACTTACCGTGCTTGATCGATTAATAAATAAAGGTAATTCAATCATTGTTATTGAACATAACCTTGATGTGCTTAAAGTTGCTGATTTTATTATTGATATGGGCCCAGATGGTGGATCTGAGGGCGGAACCATTGTGGCTCAAGGTACGCCGGAATATGTGGCTCAGGTGCAGGGAAGCTATACTGGTCAGTATTTGAAAAAATATATGAAAATTAAGTAATTTTTAAAAATATTTACCCCTCGATACATTCGGCTAAAGCAGAACACTCGGGGCGAACGCCGAACGAAAAACTTATTTTAATTAGGTATTGGTTCTGATCGAATCTACGCGGTACATTTCCCCGTTGTGGTTCGTCCTTGCTACAAATATAATTTCCCTCCCAGTCGTTCGTCCCGAGTGTTTTGGGGTAAGGGTATGTATTTTAAATTTCGATTAATGTTATTGCTGACTCTGTGCAGCATGCAATCAATAGTGCAAGCGGAACTGCTCGTCGCTAAAAAAGGTGCTGATGGATTTTTAGCGCCACTTGATGATCAAGACTGCCTCAAATACGGTAAAATTATTTCAGAAACAATTCTCAAGTATCAGTGGCCTATGTGTATCGCTTCAGACTTAACAGCGGCTGAGCAAGATGCTTTACTGAGCTCTGGGGTGCCAAATGGCGAAGAGCTTTTTATTTCAAACAAACTAAAAGAATTAATTCCAGCAACTGATATAGAGCTGAGCGTGATATTTGTTCCAACGTCTGTATATGAATTATTTTGCATTCGGGAAACAATTCAAAATAAAGTACAACAACAAAATAATCCTTTTAGTGATGTAGTCCAAAAAATACTATCAAATCAATTTAATAATCCATTAAATATTAACTTGGCACCAATATTATATGATGGAAAAAATCAAAATGAGGCCTTCAAGCAAATATATCAAGAGTATGATAAGGCAAACAGGCTATTTTTTGATGGTCAGATTTCTGCCTGGTTGTCCGTTAACAATGCTTTTATAAGGTTTTTATGCAATGATCATCCTACTGTGCTTAAAGGAGATCTTGATCCGTTGACACTATCTCATCTGGGAATTGATAAGGCTTTAGCTATAGCTTCTGGATTGATCAGTTACATAATTTTACAGTCGAAAAAATTTCATGCAAATATGGGAGAGCATCTACTAGGACCGATTGTAAAACCTCTTAGAAAAAATAATGAAAATCATGTTTTGCAAAAAGTTGTAAATCTAGAATACCAAGCTAGATCGAGCAATAAAGGATTGTTACTACGAGGCTCATCTCTTGAAGATTTTCAAGTAAGTGGTAGCCGTAATGATGACAATATGCAAAAACTTGCTGGAACTACCGTGAGAAGACGTCCAAATGAAAAAGTAGAGCAGATATATAGAGAAAAAAAGATAATTCCTTATTCCATTTCTTTTGGCAACTCACTTTTTGCTGGAGCCTTTTTTGATAGAGGTGCTTGTGCCTATTGTTTTTTGACAAATATCCATGAAGATAGTTTGAAGCCAGCTACGGGATATGCACTTTTTGTTAATAAAAAAGATTATCTGCAAACCCGTAATGCTCGTTTGTTTTTTATTTCTGCCTTAGCTCCAATAGCATCTTTGTTTGCAAGAGGGGAATGGTTTCATTCGAGATCAACTGCCGCAAGTGGACTTAAAATAAAAGATCTATTGCAGCCTATAGTTGGAATTGCTATGAGGCACGGGATTAAAGATGAAGCTGGAGTTATTCTTGTTTCAAGAGATCCGCTTTTTCATGCACAACTTTTTTCTCAATTTCTTGCACAAAATGGTCAATTGATTCAAAAAGGAGATGACTCTGCAATGACGCAAGAGGAGCAACAATTTGCAGCTAACATATTGAAGGCTCAAAAAGAAGCAGCATTGTTTTACGACTTAGTACGCTTATCTGGCAAGACAGTTGATCGATCAGTTAAAAAATATGTTCAAAAACATAAGGCTCAAGCAGAAACAAGAAAAACACATGAAGCTTTACCATTTCCGCAAGGACTTGAAAATGAGCCATCAAAGGAAGTATCTACAAAAGCTGCAGCTCCTGTTTTGCTAAGAAAAAGATTTTGGGACTCTGGTTACTACAACAGAGGAAAGGTTAAGATACCAGTTGCAGTGCCTGTTACAGTGTAAAAAATTTATTATAAAATATGTAAAAAAAGAAAGCCTCTGTTTTTAAAAACAGAGGCTTTTTAAATCTAAAGCGAAATTAAGATTAATTTTCTTTGCCGTCTAGTATGTAGTTTTAAGAAAGTTTTGGGAATGGTAATGCGCTAGCATCAAATGCAGGACGATTTGCTGGATTTTTTGCTTCTGCGCGCGCGTGCGCTAATGTTGCATCGTTGTGGTGACTGATTATGTTTAAACGTTCATTGGAACCTTCAGGAAGATTGTGAGCTGCTCTCTGAAGATAACCCATTGCTTGGTTTGTTAATTGATAAGCTGGTGTTGCTAAGATGCTTCCCATGATAGTATTGCCAGCACCTGAAAAAGCACGAGTGTCTGAAGTGGTATGGAGTGTACGCACGTTTGAATTATCAGTCGGTAAATAGCCAGGAGCAGTTGAAGCTGCACCACTCAAGGTGTGAACGTTTGAAGTAAGACCTTGTGGATTATGAGTAGGAAACTGACCAGCTTGACGAGCTGTTGGGGTAGAAAAGTCTTTTTCCGACGCAGATAGATTGATACCTAAAAACAGTGAAGTGATCAAAATAATTTTTTTCATTGTGTATCCTTTGTTATAAAATTTATATTTCAAATATAATATCAAAATTGCCTAAAAGTGCTATTTTTTGCTTTTCTCATCAGGTTTTACTTGTTATGATAAGCGCATTTTTTATCACCCAAATCTTGGGCGATTTGTTCTAGCTCGGCTGGAGTTAAGTAACCTTCGAGATTGCTGAGATATTCTAAGAAATCCACAGGCAGATCAGGGCAATCTTTCATAATACGATTTTTTCTTTCTTGAATTTCTTTACGAATACAGCTTGAGCATTGTGTTGCGTACATTCCTTGAATGTCTGCCCTGCGTTCCATAAAA
>JAPLIQ010000025.1 GCA_026389025.1 Candidatus Babelota bacterium | reverse complement strand
TTAAATTTGATCAAGCAAAAACAGATGACGTAAAACTATCTGAAGCAAAAAATGTACTTGGTTTATCTGGTGATCAAACTGAAGCAACTATTAATGCTGCTTACACGCAAAAATTAAATACATTTATAGAGTTGTATCAAAAAGAATCAAGAGCTGAAGGATTTAGCGGGGAGAAAGTCAGTATTATTAAAACAAGACTTAAAGCTGCACGAGACTTCTTACTTAAAGAAAAAACCTTAAGTTCTTTTGATTTTGTGAGCGCAGGAGATTTTGAACCAGTTCCTGCTGTAAAGCCACAATTAAAATTAGCAATTAAATTGAAATTATCTAAGACGCTCCCAGAAAAATTATCAGCTGATGATGTAAACAATATTAATGAGATGTATAAAAAGCTAAATACTGAACAACAAGCGGTGTTTGTAGAAAATATCAATCGATTGGCTAAGGATTCTGAAAGTAGTCGTCCTGATATGTCAGATATTATCACCTCTGCATTTGCTGATGCTGAAAAATCATATTCTAACTCATGGAAAAACATGGTTGTTCGTTGGTTTAAAAAAATTACCAGCTCTGAAGATGCATATTTTGATACGGTGCTTGAGCAAGCTAAAGACGGTGATTTAGATAGTAAAAAATTATTGACAAGGAGAGAGTGGTTTAAAAATGAAGCTCAAAAAGATTTAAAAACGTTAACGCTTTCACAAAAAAAGGATTTTTTAAAAGAAGTGCAAGTAAAAGCAAATAAAATTGCACAAAAAATAAATCTTAGCTTTGAGCGTTCTCATGAAAAAACAAGCCAAAGTACTCCAGCTCAAAATAAATTAATAGGAAAGCAACAGACAGAAGCCGCTAAAAACTTTGAAAAAAGTTGTGACGATTTTTTAGTTAAGTCTTTTGAGCCAATGCTAAGTAAAGGAGAAAAGATTTTGTCAGTTTGGGATCGGAAAGATCACAACTTGATTCTAAATATTGTTGATTTTAAAAGTAAAGCGTTTGATTTAAATCAGCCTATGCTTGATCAGGTAGATACGCTTATAAAGGATCAAAGCTTAGAAATGCCGCAACATAGGTTTACAATTCCTCAATTCAAAACTGAGATAGCACTTAAAATGATTGATTTTTATCTTAGTCCGGATAATTCGAATCAAAATAATGATATGCAAGCGGCAATTGAGGGTGCTTCGAAAAATATTGAAAATTCAGGGCAAATAGTAGATGCGATAATTAAGAATGTTCAAGATCAGTGTGAGACTTTAGCTGCGACATTGATTCCTGAGTATAAAGTTGAGTTTAATAAAAAAGTGGCAGCTATAGTTACAACAAGATTTAATGAATTTATTACAAGAGATCCGTTAGCTCTGCCAAAATAAATTTCAATTACGTAAAAAAAGAGGCACGCCCGATTGGATGTGCCTCTTTTGTGTAAAATAAATTACGTGTAATAAATTACTTGTAATGCATTACTTATGAAATATCTGCGTCGATAGGGCCGTTGTTGTCAGAATCATTTTCATCTTCTGATTTTGGGGCGCCTGGTTGTTGATCTTTGTTTTTATACAAAATTTCAGCAACTTTTTGAGCTTTAGTCATTAACGCTTCATATGCTGCTTTTAAGCCTTCAGCATCATTTTCTTTATCTTTAAGGTCTTTTTTTGCCGTTTCTACAGCTTCTTGCAGTGTTGAAACTTCGTCTGCAGGCAATTTATCTTTATTTTCAGAAAGTGTTGTTTCTGTGCTTAAAATCATACCGTCAAGTCTGTTACGAGCTTCGACAGTTTCTTTTACTTTTTTATCTTGCGCTTCGTTGTCTTTAGCATCTTGGATCATTTTTTCAATTTCTTGAGCTGATAGTCCGCTGCTGTTGGTAATTTTGATACTTTGTTCTTTGCCAGTACCTTTGTCTTTTGCTGTGACGCTCAGCATTCCATTAGCATCGATATCAAAAATCACTTCGATTTGCGGAGTTCCACGAGGAGCCGCAGGGATGCCGTCCAGTTTGAATTGACCTAAAGATTTATTATCTTTTGCCAATTCTCGTTCACCTTGGACCACATGAATATCAACTGATGGCTGATTGTTTTCAGCGGTTGAAAATACTTGAGATTTCTTGGTAGGAATCGTTGTGTTTCTTTCAATCAATTTCGTTGCAATTCCACCCATGGTTTCAATACCAAGTGAAAGGGGAGTAACGTCGAGAAGTAAAACGTCGCTTACTGATCCGCTTAAAATTCCGCCTTGGATAGCAGCACCGAGCGCAACCACTTCATCAGGATTTACTGATTTGTTTGGAGCTTTTCCGAAGAATTCTTGTACGAGTTCTTGGATTTTAGGCATACGAGTTGATCCACCGACCAAAATAACTTCGTTAATTTGGCTTGTTGATAATTTCGCATCTGACAATGCGAGTTTGCATGGTTCCATTAATTTTTTGAAAATATCAGCACACAAAGACTCAAGCTTTGCACGTGATAATTTTACTGATAAATGTTTTGGACCAGATTCGTCTGCTGTGATGTATGGCAGGTTGATATCTGTTTCGTGAAGTGAAGAAAGTTCTTTTTTCGCTTTTTCAGCTTCTTCTTTTAGCCTTTGCAAAGCCATTTTGTTTTTGCGAAGATCGATGCCAGTATCTTTTTGGAACTGCTCAATTAAGAAATTGATGATTTTGTCATCGATATCGTCACCGCCCAGTTTATTATTTCCGCTGGTTGATTTAACTTCGATCACGCCATCTTGTACTTCTAGGATTGAAATATCAAATGTTCCGCCACCGAAATCGAATACGGCAATAGTTTCATCTTTTCTTTTTTCGCAACCGTATGCAAGTGCTGCTGCTGTTGGTTCGTTGATGATACGCATGACTTCGAGACCAGCAATTTTTCCTGCGTCTTTAGTTGCTTGACGTTGAGCGTCGTTAAAATACGCTGGCACCGTGATCACAGCTTGTGTGACTGGTTGACCAAGGTATTCTTCTGCTGTTTGTTTTAAATTGCTTAGGATTGCTGCAGAAATTTCTTGAGGTGAATATTTCTTGCCTTCAATTTCAAACGCCACGTCGCCATTGTCAGCTTTGACAATTTTGTACGGGTAGTTTGCGATTTCATTTTTAATTTCTTCGAATGTGTGTCCGATAAAACGTTTCGCAGAGTAAAGTGTGTTTTCTGGATTTGTGACCGCTTGACGTTTCGCCATGGTTCCAACCATACGTTTGCCGTCTTTTGCTACCGCAAAGATTGAAGGTGTCGTGTTTTGACCTTCTTTATTTGGGACTATTTTTGGAGTTTGTCCTTCCATGAATGCTACCGCTGAGTTGGTAGTTCCAAGGTCGATTCCGATAATTTTAGCCATATTGTTTTTCCTTACTTTGGTGACTTCTTTTTTTGCTATGTAACTATATCTTTTCGAATTTTAGCATAATGCAACTCAGCCCACCTTGTCAAGAAATCTTAGTCACGTCGCTAAGATTTTTTTAGCCCCAAATTTCAAACAATTACTCCGTCCTGCGCCTTCAGCTTGATACTTACGCCTCTGTCTACGCCTGTCTACGTCTGTCTACGCTTTCAGCTTCGCCAAGACTACGTCAGGCTTCGCCTCCGGCTCGGGGGTGGACCTCTGGTGAGCTGAAGTCTTGTACTACGTAATTTGAATTTGTGTTGAATTTATACGCCTGGCTACGTTCTTCGAACTACGCCGAGGCAGGGGGGGAAGAAAAGGAAGGAGAAGAGGAAGGGGTTTTAAAATGAAACAGGGGGCTTTCGCCCCCTGTTTTTATGAATTTAATGGTGATTTATTTAGAGCTTGGTGTTTTGTAAACTTTTTTTGATCCAAGTATTCCATCTTTATCATATGTTTGAATGTAGGTATATCCAGTTGAAGGATTATAAGTTATTACTGGCGCCCATGTACTAGGGTTGCCGCCAATTTTGTACCTTGATTCTTTTGATTCTTGCATCATTTTTGGATTCATAACGTTTCCAGGTCTGCTATTTTTAGGTGGCTTTGAATCCGTTGTTGTACCTAAGAGTCTTTTAGAACTGATTGTTTCAGAAGCAGTAACTTCATCTCGTTTATCACGAGCTTTAGCGATAGATTCCATATCAGATTTAAGCTGTTTTTCCATTCTTTCAATTTTCTTTGAAAGTTGGCGAGCTTTTGATTCTAAGCTTTCCAGGTAAGAATCAACGTGTTTGTTCTTAGCTTCTAAGCTGGTTCTAACTTTTGCATGTGCAGATACTAATTTTCCAGTTGAACCGTCTTTGCGGCTAGTGGCTTCAGCTTCTTTAGCTGTTGTTATATTTGCGCTTAGTATTGCTTGTTTTTTCGAAAGACGTTGATGCATAGCTGCTGCTTCATGCAACTGAATTGCTGGTTCTGCTTCTACAGCTGTTCCAGTGTCTGCGGCTGCTCTAGTAGCAGTTCGTCCATAATCAAAGAATGTTTGTGGTGCGTCTGTGCCTCTGCTTAAATCATTGTTTGACTGTGGCTGGAAATTATTATGATAACTTGGCGTTATAGACGTTGAAACCACTGATGCAATCGCTAAAAGCAGTAACTTATTTTGTATCTTCATTTGTATTCCCCTTTTTAAGGACGGTTAATAATTATTATAAGCGTACTGAAAAAAGGCGATTGCAATCAAGAGTTTTGGTTTTTTGCAAAAAAACAGGAGACTTTCGTCTCCTGTTTTATCAAATTAATTTTAGATTGAATTGATTAAAGAACCGCTTGGCCACCTTTAGTATATGATGGTACTTTGTTTGGTTTTGCAGCAGGAACAGCTTCAGAAGCTTTATTAGTTATCTTCATATTGTCATCTTTAACTTGTTTTGAATGAGCTGTGACATCTTTATTGAAAAGATCGCTATGTCTTTGATTCTTTTCTTCATGTCTTCTTATTTTTTCTTTATAAGATTTAGTATGTCCTGAAGCGGTTTCAAGCAGAGCTCTTCTTTGTCTGTGTTTACGTACCTCAGGTCCTGATAATTGGCTGAATTCTGCAGATTTCTCTACTTCACGAGCTTGACTTACGCTTGCGTCAAGTCTTGCTTCCATGGCTGCCGTGTTTGCTTTTTCTGCAGCTATTGAATCCTCTAGCGATGCACTTTGTGCAGCTGATTTATAAAATGTATTTGGCATTATAGACGTTGAAACTACTGATGCAATAGCTAAAAGTAGTAACTTATTTTGAATCTTCATATGTACTCTCCTTTTTTAGGACGGTTAAATAATTATTATAAGAGTACTGAAAAAAGCCCATCAGAATCAAGAGTTTTGGCTTTTTTCTTTTGAAGTATTATAAAAGATAATGCCAAGAAAGGCAGACACTTGAGGCCGCAAGGCTGATCAGGAGAGTCTTGAAGTGTATTTTTAAATCAGGAAAAAGGAACCATTTTCTGTGCGCTACAAAGGCAATAATGCCTACAGTAACGAAGCGAATAACGATAATCGGAATTAAAATTAAAGAGCTTGGCAGGGTAGTGGAGTGATACAGCGCTACGCCAAGGCAGAGCATACTGACCGAATTGATCATGGCCAGGTACTTGGACGCATGCTGGGTAATGTATAACTTTTCATAAGTTATAACGACGTATTCAACAAACGCAGCAAAAATGAACAGTAGTACGTTGGTTGTGATAATGGGCTGGAAGCATGAGCTCTTTAAAATGCAGGGCGCTATGGCAGCGGTAATGGTTGCAGCAAGGGCATAAAGAAATTGGATGTAGGCGTTGGTGATTTTAAGGAAGGTAGTTTTAATTGCCAACTGATCAAGCAGGGTGCCACGAGGCAGCTTTGAAAGCAATGCGCCACTAGGAATACCAACCGAACGATTAAGGAGCATGTAAAGCAAAATAACGATGTCGGTAAAGAGCTTGATGTACCCCGCCCGGACCATACCTAAGTGGTAGGCCAAAAACAAGATAAGAAAGTTAGGCGAGAAGAAAGCCTTGGCCACTTGGTTAACATAATTGATTGCTTGGTTGGTGAGGATGTAGGAGCTTTTAATGCTGGATCCCCGGGTCAAGCCCGAGGACGAAGAGGTGGGGGAGTCTGAAGTCGAGCCCGAGAACAATAAAGTATCGTTTTGCTCTTCGCTTACTTCGCATGTAGGAAGGGTAAGGTAATAAAGGTATAAGCGCTTAACGAGCAAGACAAGCTCGAAGGCGGAGGTAAGCGCCATAGGGATAAAGATGCTATAAAGATCAATTGACCCTCGTATGAGATATGAACTCCATACAACAGTCAGGTACGTAACGATCGTACCGATTTCTAAAATGGTGATAGATTTATTGAGGAAAGAAAGTTGCGCCAGAACTTCTAAAGATTTTTTTAAACTCTCAGTAATAAATATACAAGCTAAAAAGGGAAGAAGGGCACGAGGCACACTCCTGAGAAAAAAATCAACTATCTTAATTTCAGCACCAAAAACACCAACAATGGAAATACAAGCGACAACAAGCAAAGTAACCATAGCTCGCAGCGCGTACTGTTTGACCAAAGATTTAAATCGGGTCTGGCTTGAGCTGTACTCATGGTAAAACGAGAACAGGGAATAGTCGAAACCAAAGTTTGTTAAACTTATGAGAAGGTAGATGGATGAGAAAATCGTTCCGGAGGTTCCAAAGAGTTCTTTGCTTACGGCGTAAAACAAACAGGCTTGATGAGTCTGTAGTAAAAATTTATATAAGAACACATTGATCGTGTTCCATTTGATAGCTTGTAAAAATTGTGTATGCATAATCGTAACCCCTTTATAAAAAGTAAGAAATTTTATTCTAACACAAAAGTTTCCAGGTCCTATGTTTTGCATAGTAAATTAAAAAGAATTCCGATGGTTACGCACTTATCTTGCAAGCTGGCGTTGATCTCTTTTAAAAGGTTTAATAATCGTATATGATGGATGGGTCAAAACAAGGATAACGCTTTGACGGCGAAATAAGTTTCTTCTAAGAAGGGAGAGCTTATGTTCTTAGTCGATGAAAAAGTTGTGTATCCTGGCTACGGAGTAGCGTTAATTTCTAAATTAGTCAGAAGGCTCATTTCTGGTAAACAAACAAGTTTTTATGAATTAAAGTTTTTTAATAAAGATATGGCAGTTCTTGTCCCTGAAGACCGCATTGAAGCTGTCGGCATCAGAAGACTAAGCACTGAACAAGATCTAAATTCTATGTTCAAGTTACTTGCTGAGCCCATCAAGAAAAGTAACGACGAGCTTGGAATCAATAATTGGAACAGACGCAATAAGAAATACCAACTAAGTCTGCGATCAGGAGATTTGCTAAAGCTGTGTCATATTTATAGAGACTTGCAGTTAATTTCTCATACCAAAGAACTTTCTTTTGGAGAACGGAACTTAAAATCAAAAATCGAACTACTTCTAATTGAAGAAATTGCTGTAGTAAAAAATATTGATAAAGAAAGAGCCTCAAAGTATCTTCAAAAATCTTTCCTGCTTGCTCAAAAAACATCTGACGAGCAGAATCCTTCCGCAGAGCAACCAGTTGATCAGCAAAACATTGCAGAGCAAAACATGGCTGAGCAACTGGTTACTGAGCAAAATATTGCTGAGCAAAAAGTCAAAACAAGATCTGAGCGTTTACAAGAAGATTTGTCTAAGATTCAAAGTTTGTCGAAAAAAACTAAAGTTGCCTCACGTGATCAAAGCGCAAGCCTTGGCTAATTTCACAAAGTAGATAGAATATGAATTGAAGAGAGAGCTATATGGCTCTCTCTCTTTTTTAATGAGGTAATTTATACATGAAGCGATATGTTGTTTTAATTTCTGGGGCTACCGCAACTGGCAAGTCGGGACTAGCTACTCAGCTGGCCAAAAAGATTTCAGGCGAAATCATTAATGCTGACATTGGGTCTTTTTACAGCCCACTGACTATCGGGACAGCTAAGCCAGATTTTATGAGTGAAACCGTACCACATCACTTCTTTAATATTTTAGATAAGCCGGAAAATTTTACGGTCGTTCAATTCCGGCAGCGACTTAAAGTCTTAATGCAAGAAATTTGGGCTCGTGGCAATGTCCCTGTCATCGTTGGGGGTTCTGCCTTTTATATCAAATCATTTTTTTATAAGCAGCATGACATTCCAGGTACTGATGTTTGGGTACAGGAACTTGAAAATTCACCTGCGGCGTCAAATGAGCTATGGGCAGAGCTGCAAGAAGTAGACCCGCAGCGAGCAAGTCAGATTAACCAAGCAGATCGTTATCGAATTGTACGAGCACTCGCAATCTTTAAAGCTACTGGTCAAAAGCCATCGTTATTTAAAGAAACGTTTGAACCACTTGCTCCCTTTTATTTTGTCGTATGCTCGCGAGACAGAGCTGAGCTGTACAAAAGAATTGATGAGCGAGTTTTAGAGATGATTGATAATGGCTGGAGGCAGGAAGTAGAAGGCTTGCGTGGTACAGAGTGGGAAGACTTTCTGCACAGGAAGAAATTAATCGGGTATGACGACCTGCTGAAAAATAATAACGATAACGTTGCTAACGATAACGTTGTTAATGATGACATTGTTACTACCATTCAACAAAAAACAAGAAACTACGCAAAACGACAAATAATCTTTTTAAATAAACTACAAACGCAACTGCTGCAAGCTACTTCTTCGGGCGATCTGATCGGTCGAGTCGAAGAGATTAACTTGACTTTATATGATGTTGGTTTATATATAAATGGGTTGTCAGAGCAAATTTTAAAAACATTTTGTTGAGTTACTACAATGTCAGATGAAAACGGAATTTACATTTCAAAAAAGCAAGCAAGCGTTTCTGCTGCAGTCTTTATCGTTTTAGGGTTACTTATTTTTATCGGGGGATATTTCTGGGGCAAGCAAAGCGTAATCGATGGATTCTCGCAAAAAGCAACTCAAGAATCATTTAACGATCAAGTCGATTACCTACTGACCATGCAATCATTTGCAGAAAAAAATGGTGGAACTGGAGCTACCGAAGAAGAGTTAGCTACGAGACCAACGTCTTCATCAACAAAGGTTGCACCAACAACGACACCAGTGTCAACGACACCAGTGTCAACGACACCTGTGTCAGCGACACCTGTGTCAACGAAGGTTGCATCAGCTACCGATGAACTTGAAGTTCCTGAAGTGCTTAAGAATTTGCCAGAAGCGGCATCGGTAAAAACAACTAAAAAATCACTTACTTGCAAACCAGAACCATCTAAGATGGAACCATCTAAGATGGAATCCAAACAAAGCTACCATGCAACACTCGTTGGATTTGGTAAAAGAGGATCTGCGGTTCAACTTCAGAATCGATTAAAAAAACACAATATTAATGTTGATATTGTGCAAAAAATTAGCAAATCTGCTTCTGGTAAAGTAACAAGAAGTTGGTTTCAAGTCGTAACTAAACCTTATGATAACAAGCAAGATTTACAAAATCATATCGATAAGATCGTAAGCTTAGAAAAAATCAAACGTAGTGATATAAAAATAGTTTAAAAGTAGAGTAAACACATAAACAAGAAGAAGGATGACTAATGATAAGCTTCATGCGCAGGATGATTAATAACAACGTATATAAAATCTTTTTATGGATTTTTCTTTTCATGATGGCCCTAGGAAGTGGCATTTCACTTTTTGATTTTCGTGGGTCGCAAGATTGGGTTATTAAAGTTTACAGTGAAACAATAACCAAGCCGCAATTTCAAATGAAACTTAAGCAAGCGTCGCAGCAACAAGAAATGTTACGTCAACGTGGTTATGTATTTACAAAGCAAGATGCGCAAAAGCAAACAGTTGAAAGCTCTGTGGGTGGACTTTTGGTTGATAATCTTAGAAACGACATTTCACTGCGTGCCCCTAAGTCTCACATTAATTCAGAAGTGAAAAAACAAATCCAACAATTTCCATCATATCTTTTAAAAGAAGATGGGCAGTTAAACGAAGATGTGTTTAATCAAGTTGCAGCTCCTCATACCGTAGATGATTTTGTGTCGCAAGTAGAAACAGATGTGAAAAACAAACTGCTTTTTGCAATCGTTGACGCAAGCGTCTATGTGCCTGAGTTTGAAATGGCGTTGCAGTATACCACTGAATTTGCAAACAAATCTTATTCTTATGTTGTTCTCCCGTATCAAAAATACCTTGCATCAGCTAAAACAAAACAGCCTTTGGAGGAAACGCTTCAGAAGTTTTATAAAAAAGCTGGCGTAGCTGAAAAATTCAAAACATTAGAAAAACGTGCTGGAACTATGTGGACGTTTGATATTTCAAACTACAGCATAACTATTTCTGATTCTGACGCTAAGCAATTCTACGACAAGAATAAAGCAGCAAGATATTTAATTACTCCTGCAGAAATGCAAATTAGATCGCTTCTGATTAAAGTTGAAGCTGGCAAAGAAGCTGACGCTAAAACAAAAATAGAGGGAATTAGAGAAGAGGCTGAAAAAGACCCATCTCAATTTGAAGAAATGGTTCGTAGGCTCTCTGAAGATAAATCTGCTGCAAAAGGCGGACTTTCTGTATTCTTTAAAAAAGATGACTCTAAAATGAACAAAATGGTTACGGAAACTGCGTTCGAATTTCTTGCTCAAGACGGTCAGATCTCTGCTCCGATCAAAACAGAGCAAGGATATGAGTTGATACAACGAGTAGCTCGCAATGCAGCAAAATACAAAGAATTCAGTTCTGTTCAGTCAGAAATCAAAAAAGAACTAAGCCTTGAACGTTTTAAAAAACGATTCTCTCAAGATGCTTCACGAGTGGTTACCGGTGCAAAATATCACCCTGAAGCTTTAGTGAAATTTGTTGAGCGCTATAAAGGTTCAAAAGTTGAATTGCCAATGGATGTTCGTAAGTCTGGCATTGAATACACCAACCTGTTTACAACCGAGCAAGGACGATCTGTAACGTTCTTTGATAAAGACAAAGGCGTTATTTTGACCTGCACTAAGGTAGAAAAAAGCTTTTTACCTGAACTTTCAGACGTGCAAAGCAAGGTTTTAAGCATGTATTATGAGCAAAAAGCTATAGACACCATGAAAGAAGAGTTAGCATTAGCGCTTAAAGATGCTAAGAAAATGACTCTTGAAAATGTAGCAGAAAAATATGGGGCTTCTATTCACAGCGCAACATTTACCAATAAAAACGGCACTATTGAACAAAGCGCTATTTTAAAAGAGCCTGAAGTTCAAGCTAAAATCAAAGGAATGCAGTACGTTGGAGCTCTTGCAGGCGTTGAGACTAAGTCTGAAGGGATACTCTTGAGACTTGATAAAATTGCATCGCTTAGTAAGGAGCTGTTTAATGATCAAAAAGGCCATCTAGGCAAGACTATGCTTTATACTAAAATATACCAAAACAAAGAGGGTTTTATTGCATCTTTGTATAGAACTGCTAATATTAATAATAAGATAGAAATCAAAGTAGAACTCTCTAGCATTACAAAAGAAGTATAAAGCATGAAAGAAAAAGTCGCTCCAAAGGGTTTTGAACTCAACGATAATAGCTCCAAGAAAAAAGCTCTCGAAGTAACGTTTTCTTTAATTGAAAAGCAGTACGGAAAAGGTTCTGTGATGCTTTTGGGTGAGCAGCCGATTAAAGGTATCACTGCAATATCATCAGGCTCTCTACAGATCGATGCAATTATGGGTGTCGGTGGGTATCCAGTAGGAAGAATTATAGAGGTTTTCGGACCTGAGTCTTCTGGAAAAACGACCTTGGCTTTGCATGCAATTGCACAAGCTCAAAAACAAGGTGGAATTTGTGCCTTCATTGATGCTGAGCACGCTCTTGATCCTACTTACGCTGCTAAAATAGGCGTAAACGTTGCAGACTTGATCATTTCGCAACCTGATTGCGGTGAGCAAGCTCTCGACATTGCTGAGATGCTGATTCGTTCAGGGGCAATTGACATAGTTGTGATCGATTCTGTTGCGGCTTTAGTGCCTCGAGCAGAGCTTGAAGGCGATATGGGCGATACTCATGTAGGTCTGCAAGCTCGTTTAATGTCTCAAGCCTTAAGAAAGCTTGCGGCAATCGTTCACAAATCTGACACAATTCTTCTCTTTATTAACCAAGTCCGTCAAACTATTAGTGGGATGGCATTTGGTCCTAAAGAAACGACAAGTGGCGGTAAAGCATTGAAATTTTATGCATCGGTACGTTTGGACGTTCGAAGAATTGCTTCTTTGAAAAAAGATGAAGTTCATTTTGGAAACCGTGTTGCTATTAAAGCTGTTAAAAATAAAGTTGCGGCACCGTTTAAAGCAACAGAAATAGATTTGTTGTTTAACGTTGGAATTAGCGCAGAGCTTGATTTGCTTGATGCTGCTTTGAGCACCAATGTGATTACAAAGCATGGTGCATGGTTGGCTTTTGAGGGCAAAAACTTTGCTCAAGGACGCGACCAGGCGTATCAAATTTTGAAAGAGAATACAGCTTTTATGGACAGCGTAAAAGCAAAAGTAAAAGAAGTCATGGCTAGTGTTTAACTATAGGGTTTAGAAAAACATTGAAGAATAAAACAGAGACTCAATTAATTAATGAACAAATTCGAGCATTTAAAATGCGAGTGATATCGGAAACGGGAGAGAACCTTGGGGTTTTGTCTCGCGATACTGCGATGGAACTTGCAAGAAAAAGTAACTTAGACCTTGTTCTTCTTTCTGACAAAGACGAGATTCCTCTCGTTAAGATCATGGATTTTGGCAAAAATTTATATGCTAAAAAGAAAAAAATGTCAGAAGGTAAGAAAAAGCAAAAAGTCATCAAGATTAAAGAAATCAAGATGAAGCCAAAAATTGGAATTCATGATTATCAAACCAAGATGAATCAAGGTGTTGGCTTTTTAAACGATGGTCACAAATTGAAAATCACATTGGTTTTTCGTGGTAGAGAAGTAGAAGCAAAAAGAGTTGTTGGGACGGAGTTTTTTGCACGAGTTGACCAATCATTTGCAGATCAAAATTTGATTGATCTAGCATGTGAGAAGGATGCTATTGCAGGACCATACTGGTCAAGAATCTATTCTCTGAAAACAAAAAAATAAAACAATAAGGTTTAATTGTTATGCCAAAAATGAAAACGCATTCAGCGACAAAAAAAAGATTTAAGAAGCTTAAGAATAAAATTAAGTTTTCTCATGCTGGCAAACGCCATTTGCTAAGCAAAAAAAGCGCTAAACGTAAAAGACATTTAAGACAAGATTCAACGCTTTGCACTGCTGATGTGCATCGCATAGCTCGTCTTCTGCCAAATTCATAAAATACAGGGGTTATTATGTCAAGAATTAAATCTGGTAAAGTTACAAGACAACGTCACAAACGTTTACTAAAACAAACTAAAGGTTTTTTCGGTCAAAGAAAAAACATTTTTAGAAGAGCAAAAGAAACTTTAATGCGTGCATTAGCTTATGCATTCAAAGGTCGCAAGTTGAAAAAACGTAACATGCGTGCTCTTTTCATTACTCGTATCAATGCTGCTGTAAGACCTCTTGGTTTTTCATACAGTGCTTTCATTCCAGCTTTGAAAAAGGCTAACATTCAATTGAACAGAAAAATGTTAAGTCAGCTTGCAATTTTTGAACCAACTGTGTTTCAAAAAGTTGTGGAAACTGCACGAAGCTAAGCAATCTTTTTGCTTTTTTGACATGACACTTGACGAACGTTGCGGATTGATATTACAGTTTGTTTGCAATGCAAGATTTGTGTTTGTTTATTAAAGGAGATTGTTATGGAAGTCGTACAGTCAAAAAGTAAAGAAGTTCAAGCAAAAAGCAAAGAAATGCCAATCGTTCAGCATGGTTTGAATTTAACCACGTTGGAAGAAAAAGTCGTTCAGCTTATTGAAGTAATGAAGATGCTCAAAGAAGAGAATCTTTCATTAAAAGATAAGAACAAAGATCTTTTAGGACAATTAAAGGCCCTAGAAGGATCTTTGGTCTCTGAAACAAGAGACTTGGAAGAATTAAGCCAAGAAAAAATGAAGGCTAAGATGGTTGTTGACAACTTGTTGTTGTTAATTGAAACGCAAGAGCAGTAATGAGCAAAGAATTGAAAAAATACAAAGCTCGAATCTTTGGCGAATCATATTCGATAGTCAGTGACGAAGAAGATGAGTTTGTTCTGGAAGTTGTGCGAAGAGTTGATAGTGCGATGAAAGAAATTTCAGCACAAAACAAAATGGTAGTTGATACAAAAAAAATTGCCGTGCTTGCCGCTTTAAAAGCAACTGAGGAACTTTTGGTTATGGAACAAATAGTCAAAAAAGAACAAATTCAGTCCGATAAGATTATGACGCTTTTAAGTGAAGAAGAATTTTCTTTTTGAAACGATTGTGAGCTAGGCGTTAATAGCGATTAGTTCACAACTATGTGCAAAAAAATGAGCCTTGGGGTGCCTTAGCATTTCAAGGTTTATTTTTTGAAAAGTGTATCCATTGGATGCGCGATGAACAGAGAGGAATGCATACTCTCTTTTTGGGGTTTATGGTATGCTACGCCATAAATATATTTGATAGTTTTAAGCTTAAAGAATTTTTAAAGGAATTTTAAATGACAGAAGTAATATTTTTTATAACCGGCATCGGAGCGATTGTTTCCGGAATTATGCTTTTATTTTATGCTCAAAAAAAGATATTTCAGGCGCAATCTTTACTTTCACAGTCTAAAGAGCGCATTGAATCGGCTCGCCAGAGCATTGAACATGAAAAAAGAGATTCTTATCTAAAAATTAAAGATGAGTTGTACAAAAAGAGAAAAGAATTTGATGTTGAGCTTAAACGTGATCGTGTTGATCTCGATCAAAAGCTTGCGCAAATCAATGTAAAATATGAAGCTTTGGGAAAAAAAGAACAACGTCTTGATGATATTCGTTATGAGCTGCAACAAAAAGAACGCGACGTTTTAAAAATGAACGATATTGTTCGTGCAAGTGAAGCTAAATTAAAAACATTGTACGAAGATCTTATTGCAAAATTAGAGCAACTAAGTGGCATGAGCCGTGAAAAAGCAAAAGAAACATTGTTGAAGACGCTAGAAGCTGAAGTTACGCATAGCGCTGAAAAATGGGTTCAAAAAGTTGAAAAAGAAGCTCAAGATGTAGCAAAACAAAAAGCTGCAGAAATTACGGTTACTGCTATGCAGCGTTATACTGCTGACAGTATTGCTGCCCTTACCTCAGGAAGTGTTCTACTTCCAAGCGATGATATGAAAGGTCGTATCATTGGTAAAGAGGGACGAAATATTAAATCACTTGAAATGGCAACCGGTATGGAGTTTGTCATTGATGACAGCTCTGAAATGATTACGATTTCTGGATTTAATCCAATTCGACGAGAAATTGCAAAGCGAAGCTTAGAAAAACTAGTACAAGATGGCAGAATCAATCCAACAAGGATTGAAGAAACCGTTGCGAAATGTGAACAAGAGCTTGATGAGCTTATTCAAGAATATGGTAAAAAAACTGTTTTAGAATTTAATCTTCAGGGTGTTCATCCTGAAATTGTTACTCTTTTAGGAAAGCTTTATTTCAGAACGAGCTACTCGCAAAACGTTTTACAACATAGCAAAGAAGTTGGACTTTTTGCACGTATGATCGCTGAAGAACTTGGCCTTGATGGCAACATAGCTTTTAGAGCAGGACTATTGCATGACATTGGAAAAGCTGTCACTGCAGAAGTTGAAGGTGCTCACGCAATCATTGGTGCAGACATTGCTAAGCGTTGTGGCGAAGTTGAAGAAGTGGTAAACGCTATTGCTGCGCATCATGAAGAAGTTCCTTTCGCTAGCATTTATGCTCCTATCATCGTTATTGCTGATACTATTTCAGCTGCTCGACCAGGAGCTCGACGAGAAACATTTGCTGCGTACATTAAAAAGTTAGAAAAACTAGAAGAAATCGCTTACTCTTTTGACGGTGTCAAAAAAGCATATGCTCTTCAAGCAGGACGAGAAATCAGAATTATCATTGAAGAAGACGCTTTAAGTGATGATGATGCGAAAACTCTTGCAAGAGAAGTGGCAAAAGTGATTGAACTGGAGATGAACTTTCCAGGCCAAATTAAAGTAAATGTAATCCGTGAAAAACGCGCTATCGAATACGCAAGGTAATATTTTATGAAATCGACCATACGGGTTTTAATTATCGGTGACATTGTTGGTGTTGTAGGTCGCATGATGCTACAAAAACATTTAAGCTCGCTTAAAGAGAAATATTCCATTGATGCAACCATTGTAAATGGTGAAAACAGTAATAACAATGGACGAGGCATTACCTCGCGCATAGCGAATTCTTTAAAGCATATGGGTGTTGATGTTATAACTACAGGAAATCACGTTTGGGATCAAAGTGATATTTTTGAGCACATGCGAAGCAATACTAATGTTATCAGACCAGCTAACTTTCCATCTGAGTGTCCTGGTTCTGGTGTTACCACATTTAAGTGCCAAGGTGTGGAAATCGCAGTTGTAAACGTACAAGGTCGAGTTTTCATGAGAGAAGATTTGGACTGTCCGTTTAAAGCGGTTGATACGATTCTTTCTTATTTAAAACATAAAACTAATATTATCATTGTTGATATGCATGCTGAAGCAACAGCTGAAAAAATATGTTTTGCTTATTATCTTGATGGCCGTGTAAGTTGTGTTGTGGGAACTCATACTCATGTTCCTACTGCTGATGAGCGAGTCATGCCAAAAGGTACGGCTTACGTTACTGATTTAGGCATGGGTGGCGCATTGAACTCATCAATTGGTATGAAAGCAGCCCCAATGATTGAGCGATTTAAAACACAAATGCCAAGTCGGTTTTTGGTAGAAACTGAGCCGCCATTTATCATGACTGGTGTGTGGGTTGAAATTGATACCAAAACTGGAAAAGCTATCCAGATTCAACGGGTAAAAGTTATTGATGAAGAATTAAGAGCAGATGAATAATAATTAATCTGATAGGACGATATGATACAGATAATTTGTCTTTATTCATTGTATGCAGTTGTCTTTATTTTTGGCAAACAAGCCTTACTCTATTCTCAGCCAATTTTTTTAACAGGCGCTCGCATGATTACTGCTGGTGTTTGCACGTATGGCCTGTACCGGATGTGGTTTACTTCACTCAAGTGGTCTTCTATAAGCTGGAAAGATTGGTGGTATATATTTTTGCTAGCGGTGTTCAACGTCTATTTGACTAATGCTAATGAAGCCTGGAGCCTGCAACATTTATCCTCGGCTAAAGTAGCGTTTATGTATAACTTGAGCCCATTTTTTGCACTCTTTTTTTCTCACCGTATGTTTGGTGACTCTATTACGTGGAAAAAAATATTAGGCATGGCTATATCGTGTATTGCTATTACGCCACTGTTAATTAGCGATACTGTAGCTGATGTGGTTGATACGTCATACAAAATAGGTTTTATTTCTGTTGCTGAAATAGTAATGGTTATCGCTGCGGCTGCAACCGCGTATGGTTGGGTTATCATGAAATATTTAATGGATCGACCGTCTAAAAGTTTTAATTCATATTTTTTAAATGGTGTGAGTTTAACGCTTGGTGGTTTATTTTGTTTTGCTCAGGCATTTTTATTTGAAGCTCGACCATTTGTGGCTGATGGTCATGTGACCGATTTTATGTGGTCTATGCTTATCATGATGCTTCTTCAAAATATTGTTGCTTATAACTTTAATGCATATTTACTGACGGTGTATAGTGCTACGCTCGTGATTTTATTTTCTTTTGTTATGCCTATTGTCACAGCTCTTTTGGGCTACTTTTTCCTTAACGAAACGCTTACGATTCAATTTTTCTTATGCTCTATCGGCGTAGCCTTTGGGTTGTTTGTGTTTTATCAAGAAGAATTGTACGAAGACGAGCACACTGAAGATAGAGAGTAGCTCGTGATTTTAATATTTTTATTATACGCTCTTCTCGCTTTAACGTTTACTATTGGCAAAATGCTGCTTTTTTATGTGCCGCCTATTTTTTTAATAGCGCTTCGGATGTGCATTGCTGGTGTTTTGCTTTTAGTCATGAATCATTTCATCTCTGGGCCGGCAAAAATTAAGCGAGTTGCTGACATTTCGATCTTTGCTTTGTTGTCCCTGATTCACGTTCTTATTCCATTCACCACTGAATTCATTGCTCTGCAAAGCGTTGCGCCATCGTGCGCAGCACTCATGTTTAATTTGTCTCCATTTTTCTCTGCTCTTTTTTCATATCTTTATTTTGATGAAAAAATGACGAAGAAAAAATGGCTCGGGTTTGCCATAGGTCTTGGCGGCATTGTTTACTTTTTAGAGCCTGGCACGTTTAGTTTTGCTTGCTGGCATGTCAGTGGTATGCCTTACCTACTCCTGCTGATAGCGGTTGTTTCGGGTGCATTAGGTTGGATTTACGTCAGAATGCTTGTTAAAGATAAAGGATATTCACCTTTGTTTGTAAATGGGGTTGCGATGCTACTTGGCGGGATTCAAGCGATACCTGTCTCATTATATTTTGAAGGTAGTGTTTCTTTGCCATGGGATGAGTTAAAACCATTCTTGCTACTACTTGCTGCCATTATTCTTTTGGCAAACGTTATCTTTTACAACCTCTACGGTTATTTGCTCAAACATTACAGCGCAACACTTCTTTCCTTTATCGGTTTTGTTACGCCAGTATTTGCAGCATTATTCGATTGGATACTTCTTGGCATTGGCGTAAGTTATGGATTTTTCATAGCGATAGCAATTTTAGGATTCGGGATCTATCTCTTTTACCAAGAAGAGCTCCGTCAAGGGTACGTACAGTAAACTTATTTATAACTTTGTATATTTATCGTGTCGACCTTTAGCTTTTTCTATCGGATATTTTAGTTTTATTTTTTCAATTTTTTGCAAGAATGCTGCGGTTGTATCAATGTTTGATACGCTGCAAAATCTTAAAATTGAAAATAAAACATCACCGACTTCATCTTCTATTTCTTGTCGATTCTTATCAATTTCTTCAAAAGATGCCTTTGACGTGATCCATAAGAATTTTTCTAAAAGTTCGTTGGCCTCAACTGAAAGATTCATACTTAAATCTTTTGGAGTATGAAATTGGTTCCAATCACGTTGCTGAACAAGTTCCGTTGCGATATTTTTGAGATTTTCAAGATTTGTATTTTGATCATTCATAAAACATTTAACTCAATTTGGTTAAAAACATATTTATTTTAGGTTGGCTTATATTTAATATGAACTCATCCATAGTCACTATACGCCAAAGAAGGTGAAGATGAACTGCTGCTATCAGTTAATGAAATATAAGAAAATTCTGAGCTGCTTTCAGACAGAGCGCTTTGTTGTAAAATTACGGTTGGAGATGTGTCTCTATAGTCGCTATCTGTGCTTTCTTCTCGAGCTCTTCTAAGGCCAGCTAATGGAGTTGGAATAATGCTAAAGGCATTTTCTCTTCTAAAGATGTGCCTTGCTTGTACAGTTTCTTGTCTAAAATTTAAAATTCTTATAAATCTTTCTTGTTCTCTTATCATTGATACTAATGTTACAAAACGTTCAAGACCTTCTTGCCCAGCAAGTCTACTGTGTAAAGATTCTATAAGATGATTGTGAATTGGAAATTCATGCTGCACAACTGGATCTCTAAGACCTTCAAAATCTAAGCTCATTATTAAGGGATGCCTATCAATTAAATTTCTGTAATCAGAGATTCCAAATATATTGTTTTCAAGACTGGTGAGCGGTTGATAATGAACTATTTCTTCACCACGGTTAAGAGGTATTACTTCCACACTGCCAAATATCGGTAATGTTATAAAAGATAGGATAAAAATTATAAGTTTCATATTTGTTTTATTAATGTTTAAATTCATTTTATGATTTATATGAGTCTACATTTTTTATATTTTTTTACTATGTGCCCAGTCAGACCGTTTAGGAGACAGAATATGAACAAAAGTTATCTATTAATGGTTGTAATTGGATTTTCAGTTATCAATTCTTTTGGATCTGAAAGTACTGATTTGTTGGATGATTATCTAGCTTTTTCTCCTGTTGAAAGTAAAGAAAAAACTATGTACCCGATTCCTAGTATTCCTCAACAAGAAAATTTATTTGATACAGGACAAACCTGTAAAAAAACTTTAAGAGAGGCTACAGCTTCAGTTGCTTCTTCCTTTTGTGAATTTGTAAGGGAAGTAGCTGATCATAAAGACGGTGAAGTCCTAAACATTGCAAGAAGCTTTGGTCAAAATATAACAACCTCACTGGCACCTTTGGTCGATATTAAGACAATGCAAGGAGATACTGGTATGTCTGTTGCTGATTTGATTCAAGCTGGCAAGCTGAGTGCGGCTATAAGTCATTTCGAAGTTGCAAAAAAAACAGACGTGAGTTTAGGGCTGTCATATGAGCAAAAGGCACACAAAGAAGTAGAACGAATCCTTATGGAGTTGCGTCAGCATGATGATTTAATCCAGCGAGCCTTGTGCGATATTTATGCAAAAAAAATACAAAAAAATAAAGAACTTTTAGGAGATTTGTTTTTAATATTAAAAGCCTTAGATGCAGAAATGTTTCAACGTGGTAAAAATAAAAATTCTGAAACTTGCTCTTGGTGCGAGCTTTTGACAGATGCTCAAAAAGTGCTCACAACAATGTATCAAAGTAACATTATATCTACCGATAGAGCTCGCCAGGAAGATATTTCTTTTAATACTATAGCCCGTGAAATAGGCCTAAAACTATTAAAACTTGAAGAAAAAATGAAGCAGCATTCTCATGATTTATCAGCTACCGTAAAAGCGCTTGAGAGGGCTGTTGGGCAGTAGTTTTACTTTAGTTGATTAGTTTTTACATATGAAGCCAGTTTGGCTATAATGAGAGTATAAAATTTTATATGAAATAAATTCTTAAGTTGTTCTTAAGAATTGCAAAGGATTTTAAATGAACAAATTGCCTGATATTAAAACAAATTTTCCAGAATGGTACCAAGAAGTTATTTACGCAGCAAAACTTGCTGATCATGCTCCTGTTCGTGGATGCATAGTTATTCGTCCTTATGGAAATGCAATTTGGGAAAACATTAAAAAAATTCTTGATGATCGTATAAAAGAAACTGGTCATGAAAATGCTTTATTTCCTCTTTTCATACCACAATCATTTTTTGCAAAAGAAGCAGAACACGTTGAAGGGTTTGCTCCAGAGCTTGCAATTGTAACGCATGCTGGTGGTAAAGAGCTTGATGAACCGTTGGTAGTTCGTCCAACATCAGAAACTATGATTCATCATATGTTTGCAAAATGGATTGTTTCATGGCGTGATTTACCTTTAAAGATTAATCAATGGGCTAACGTAGTTCGTTGGGAAAAACGCCCGCGAGCATTTTTGCGAACAACAGAATTCTACTGGCAAGAAGGTCATACAGCTCATGCAACTCGAGAAGAAGCCCTTGAAGAAACACTGATGATGCTTGAAGAATATGTTAAGCTTGCTCAAAATTATTTAGCAATCCCGGTCATTAAAGGCCGTAAAACAAAAAATGAACAATTTCCAGGAGCGCAGGCAACGTACACATTTGAAGGTTTTATGCTTGATGGTAAAGCTTTGCAAATGGGAACGTCTCATTTGCTTTCACAAAGCTTTGCGCATGCTTTTGATATGAAATTTCAAGATAAAGATGGTGCTATTGCCTATCCTTATTTGACCAGCTGGGGAACAACAACTCGTTTGGTTGGAGCTGTGATTGCAAGTCATGGTGATGAGCGTGGACTTATTATGCCTCCTAAGATTGCACCAATTCAAGTGGTCATTGTTCCAATTTTAAGAAAAGAAACAAAAGACGTGGTTATTGATTACGTTAAAAGTTTGCAAGCTCAACTTAAAGCTGCAGGCATATCTGTGCATGTTGACCTTGATGAGCATACCAGTCCAGGTGCTAAATTCTACGAGTGGGAGCTTAAAGGTGTTCCACTACGTTTAGAAGTTGGACCGCGCGACATGGACGCTGGTGTCATTGTAGCAACATCACGACTTGGTAAAGAAAAAGAAACGGTTCAAGCTGATCAGATAGTTTCATGGGCAGCGGTAAAACTGGAAAGTATTCAAGCTGAACTTTTCAAGCGAGCTCAAGATCGTTACGCGAGCATGTGGCATAAAGCTGATAAACTGTCAGACTTTATAAAAAACCTTGAAGAAAGTAACGGAATTTACCAAGTTGGCTGGTGCCAGCATATTGATTGTGAATTAGAATTGAAGCAGTACGCAGCATCAATTCGCTGCATGATTGAATCTAAGGAACTTGAAAATTGTTTTGCGTGTGGCAAAAAATCTTTTGGTGATGTGATTGTTGGAAAAGCTTACTAGGAAATAATTTGAGAAATTTATTTCAAAAGTTTTTACATTATTTAATGACTGAGCGATGCGTAGCAAATAATACGGTTGAAGCATACCGTCGTGATATTGATCAATTTTTAACCTTTGTAGAGAAAGAAAGCTCGGCACAAACGGTTCAAGAGCTTACCAATCAACACGTAAAAGATTTTTTAAAGTTTTTGCGGCACAATGAAGACATTGGAGCAAAAAGTGCTTCTCGAAAACTTTCAGCGCTCAAAACGTTTGCGAATTATTTATCGAAATATCATGATCTGGTACCGTTTACGCATGGTGTTGCTTTTCCACAATTGGCTAAACATTTACCAAAGAATTTAACTCAAGATCAGGTTAAAGCACTTTTAATAGCTGCAGATGAATTTAAAACGGTAGCTGGTCAACGCAATAAAGTAATGCTGTGCTTGTTATATGCGTGCGGGTTTCGAGTCAGTGAACTCGTAGCGCTTAAAACTTCAGATATTAACTTTGAAGATCGATGCTTGCAAGTGTCTGGTAAGGGTGGCAAAGAACGTGTTGTGCCGTTGCCAGATGAAATCATTACATTGCTCCACTCATATCTAAATCAAATTCATTCACGATTGCTGGGCGTTGATGGTAAGGATAAGCAAACGGATTATCTATTTCCTGTTTATTATGGGGGCAAGATAGATCACATGTCGCGTCAGACGTTTTGGAAAAGTTTAAAAGAAATAGCGAGCAAGGCTGGCATGATGCATTCGATTTCGCCGCATGTACTTCGTCATTCACTGGCTACTCATTTATTAAAGCGTGGCGCTCATCTGCGAGCGATACAGGCGCTCTTGGGTCATTCAAGAATTAACACTGTGCAAATTTATACCCATCTTGAAATGACTCATCTGCGAGAGTTGTATGATAAATATCATCCAAGGGCATAAGCTTAAATCTATGATTTTTGTGATTACTACATGCAGCTACTGGTCTGTTGCAAGCCAAGAAGTAGTTTTAAAAAAAATAATGAATGAAATCGAGCAAGAAAAAAAAGAAAAAGCACGGCTTACAAAAAGAATAGAAAAAGAGGTTAGGCTTATTGTTGACCTAATTAAAAAAGAAGTTAAAGAAGAGTTTGAAGAGGAAAGAAAAAGAAAAAAAGTTGAGCAACTAGCAAAAAATGAACAATTACAAATACAAATAGTAGCGCAAAAATCTCAAGCAGAAGAGAGTGCTAGGATTGAAGCTAGATCTATTACGACACAAGATCGACAGTTTATTCGAGAATGGATACAAAAGCGTACGAAGAAAAAATAAAATATTTACATTAAGGAGAATTCATGGAGCAAAGAAATAGGTTTTTTATTATTGGGTTAAGCTTTTTTAGCGTTGATAGTTTTACTGCGCAAGTAAGTCAAAGGGCTGCAGATGCTGTACTAAGAATACAAAAACGTACTCAAGGAGATAGGGCAATAATTAATCAAGAAATAGAGCGATCACGCCTTGAAAGTCTTAGATATGATGAATGGTTGAGGGCAAGAACAAATAGCGTTCGATTACTGCAAGTAGCAATTGATGAAGCAAATGCTGAACAAGACAGATCAGAAATAGCTGTAGAAATAGAAGTATTGAAAAACTATTTAGCGAAAAAAGAAGATGTTTTGAAAGATTCTAAGACATTAGAAAAGTGCGAAAGCTCAGATGGGTTGCAAGATTTAGAAGAGGCGGAGCATTATAGAAAAAATATTAACGCTTGGATTGATCAAGTTACTCTGTCCAGTCCAAAAAAGTAGACTTTATCTTCAAATACATTTGTTTGAGAAAAACTCTTGTTTTTGTATAATAGAAAAGTGATTAATACTGAAATGTGCAAGAAAGGTTTCCATGAGCAATTCTTTTATTATTAGCCAAAAAGATTTTTTGGCGACTCTTTTTTTTATGCAACCAATTTGCACGAAGAAGACAACAATTTCTTCAACATCTTGCATTTTGTTTCATGTCTCAAATAAAGAGCTTATTTTAAAAGCAACAGACTTGGAAATCAGCTTGCAATACAGCTGTCAACTTCTAGAAAGCTCTGTAGAAAACGTTCAATTTTTAGTTCCTGGAAAAAAAATCTTTGACGTGGTTAAAGAGATGGCTGGCGATATCGAATGTATTTTCGATGAAAATCAGTTAACGTTAAAGGCTGAAAAGAAAATTAACATTTCATTTAATATCAAACGAGCTGAAGAGTTTCCACCATTGCCAGAGCGCATTGAAAACCTTATGCAGCTTGATTCTTTGTTCTTATCAAACATGCTGGGAAAAGTCTCGTTTTTGATTCCTCAAAATAACGCAACTCCATCGCTCAATGGCTTGTTTTTAGAAATTTCTTCTAAAGATTTTAAATTAACAACGACTGATGGACACTGTTTAGCTCAGGTAACATCAGAAAAATACGTTTTAGATAAAGAAAGAAAATGGTTGCTTCCACGGCGGGCTATTTTTGAACTTAAAAAAATTCTTGAAAATTCCAACGTACCATCAATCTTTTTAGGTATGTGCGATAATCAATTGGTTTTTTCTGGTGATCGTTTTAATTTCTTCACCAAGCTACTGGCTGACGAGTTTCCAAAGTATGAATCGATTCTACAGCATGATTCTTTTACTCCAGCAACTATAAGTAAGTCTGATCTGGTTAAAACATTGCGCCGATCTGCTTGTTTACTGTCTGGTCAGTTTTTAGCAACTAATTTTATGTTTTCTAAGAATAATCTAAAAGTTTCACTGAAAAATTCAGAAATTGGAAATTTGGATGAAATGCTTCCAATCGATAATTTCACATCTGAAAATTTAGAAATGCGCTTTTATTCGCCATATCTGCTGCAGGGATTACAGTCGTTTGATAGTGAACAAATTACTTGTTTTCTAAAAAGTAATACGCGTCCAATTATTTTTAAAGCAATAGATGACAGCTGTCACTTGATGTATTTAGTTATGCCTGTTTCTGCAAACAATCCATAAAAGAGAGCTCATTGTTTTTAACTAAATTAGAAATTCAACAATTTCGTTGTTTCATGGATACAACGTTTTCTTTTTCGTCTCCCATTACGCTTATCACGGGAAATAATGGTGCCGGAAAAACATCGATAATCGAAGCGATTCATTATTTATGTTATTTCAAATCATTTCGGTCTCATATCTTAACGGATTTGTTGTATCATGAGGCAGATTCCTTTTTTCTAAGAGGGCACTTTACGCTTGAGCAAGAGCCAGAAATGTCTCATATCATTCAGGTGGGATATGCTCATAAAAAAAAGGTTATCAAGCTTGACCAAAAAAATGTTACGTCATTTAAAGATACATTTCCTTATTTCAAGGTAATTACCTTAACTGAAGATGATATTGATTTGATAAGAGGGTATCCAGCCGGAAGAAGGGCTTTTGCTGATCAAGCGGTTCTTTTTTCAAAGCCAGAAGCTTTAGACGCGTATCGTGATTTTAAGCATATTTTACATAGTCGCAATGCCTTACTTGTCCAAAGTGCTTTTAAAGGCTTGGACAAGCTAGAATTCGACGTCTGGAGCGAGAAGCTATGGGTAGCTTCAATGACTATTCAGCAATATCGGCAGACTGAGTTAAAAATTATAGAAAAGGTCGTAAACAGCTTAATCGACGAGTACTTCGATGGAGTTTACGAGGTCGAGATTGCATATGACGCTAAATGGGTTACGCTGAATGAGTCTTTCGAGGATTTTCTGCGAAAAACAGCGCATTTGACTCGACAGGAGCTTGTAATGAAACGATCATTTTATGGTGCTCATTTAGATGATCTTATTTTCCATATCAAAGGCAAAAAGGCTCGGATGTTTGCCTCCAGAGGGCAGCAAAAGCTCGTATCGCTTCTTTGTAAGCTAGCTCTCATATCAATTAGTGATAAACACTCGTCGCTACCACTTATCTTAATTGATGACTTTATCTCAGATTTTGATAAAATTCGTCTTAAAAATCTTATACATTTCTTCTTGTCATGTAAAAATCAGATCATAATTACCTCTCCTTTTTGTGACTTGGAGCTAGAAAGCCTTATTGCAAAGGCCCATCCAGACGTGATATCGCTAGGTTAATACACAGCTTGTCATAAAAATATTTTTATTAGGGGGTATCCTCTTGACAGAAGGGCAAGAACTGATAGAATTAGTAGTGAATTAAGCATTTTAAATAAATCAAAAAATGATTCATTTGTAATCCTTAGTTCATTTAATTAGGCTTCATTACTACTCTCCTTTTTTCCATCGCATCGATGCTTGCATCAGTGCGATGGAATTTTTTTGACCAATTTTTTATAGTCTATTTTTTACAACAACCATTATCCGCATAAATTGTAAATGTTTTTACATTTTTATTATCAAAGAAAACTCTTCTTCTTGTAAGTCTTATTTATGTATTCTTTTTGTAATTCCTGACAAGTCTGAATTTAGTAAGTATGGATCCCCGGGTCAAGCCCGAGGACGAAGAGGGGTGGGAAGTCTGTGAAAAAGATACTTTTGTTTTTCTTAAATTTCATATATTCACCATCGCTTCACTGCTTTAATTTTTTTCCTGAAAATATTTCATACTGCAGTCGACAAGAATATGAATCATTGATGCACGATGAAAAACTTGACCCAGGCTTCGTTAAAACTTCGCCGAGGCAAGATGATGTTCGTATGCAAAATATTTCAAAAGATTTTTTATGGCATTTGAAAATTCCGACCGTCGGGTTACGTTCTCAAAATCAAAATGAAATTTTACTCTGGGACTTAGCGCCCAAAAAAGGAGAAGGTATTAAAATTGCAGTGCTCGATACCAAAATTAATGAAAATCTTTATCATCAATGCCAAAAACCAGACAGTTTTGAAAACTCAAATAAAATTGAGCCAAGAGAGACGATTTGTGACTACCAACTTTCATATCGAAAAAATCAAAATCATTTAACTCAGTTGATGAAAAAAAATAATTTTTTCAAAAAATGTGTCATAAAAAATCATGGCAACTTAACATGCGGCATTATTAGACAGTTGGCGCCTTACGTTACCATAATTCCAATATCGATAATGGATGATGATGGTGGAACGGATATAAAAAGTTTGTGCAGGGGTTTGCAGCAGGCTTTTGACAACAATGTAGACATTGTGCATCTTGGACTAAAAATTGCAGACGACATTTGTGATAAACATCTAGAAAATAAAGAATTGATAACATTACTGCAAAAATTTTCTTATGTGGTGGTTGCTGCTGGAAATAATTATGCTTGTGTTAAAAAAGTTGCTTTTCCAGCTTGCTTGCCCAATTTGTTTTTTTCTGTTGGTGCTTTTGAGTGCAATAATAATAACTATCATGCTTGCAGCTTTTCTCAATGCGAAGAAAATGTTGGCCCTAATTTTTTACTACCAGGACATCGAATTTTATGTCCACTATGGATCGATGAAACTGATGATTATATTTTTGTTCATACATCTGGTACATCAATAGCCTCTGCGATGATGACAGGTTTTTTAGCGTTACTATTATCTGAATTTCAACATAGTTTTACGCGTGAGCAGATAGAACAAGTAATTAAAAGTTGCTCAAAAAAATTAGATATGGAGTGGAATGAAAAAGTGATTTTTGGCACAGTGGATATGCGAAAAACAGCTTTAACTTTAAAGTCATTGCAACAAATAATAAAAAAAGTTTCCGCATGTTTTTATAAAAAAAATTTCTTAAAATTTGTTGAAGCAATTAAAGAGTATTGCGACTTTGATAATAAAAATGTAAATATTTCTAAAGCTTATGCGGATAAGCAGTTTCGTAAAAAAATTGACAGGGATCTTTATCTCTTGGTAAAAGATAGTAACTACTTGATAAAGGAAAACATTTGGAAAAAAAATCATACTTAATTTTTAATTTTTTATTACTGACTTCGTTTTCATCTGCTTTGGCAGGTCAGGAATTTATTTATCCTATCGCAGAGGTAAATGATGATCTGATAATGATGGTTCATCAAAAGGCTTACGATGACCTTGAGCTGCTGCTGTGGGATCGCCATGAAGGGACCGCTTGTCGAGAACTTACGTCGATGTTCATTCCTTCGTGCGTGCAGTTGCTTCCAGGCAAAAAAGCCTTTAGCTTTATCGATCGAGGCAGAATTAGAATCAAATCATTTCAAAAGCGCGCGCCCAGAACAATTGATATTTATGAACCGATTTATGGAATTTTATTAATGAAATGGTTAACTGATGAACAGTTTTATTTTGTCGGAAAGCATTATGGTAAACTTTCTATGTTTCTATGCGATACTGCAAATCGCGGCTCTGCCATTTATTGCTTAACCAATCGCGATGGTTTTGATTATGTGTATCCATGCAAAGTTAACAATAATCTTTTTTGCGTTTCAAAAGACCCTCTGCAAAACTATGCCATTGCAATGATAGAGTGGTCTCCTCGGTTATATGAAAAGGCTGAATCGTTAGATCTTATTTCCAAGCAGGTACTTATAAAGCACGACAAGCCTTTATGCTTTTTAGAGATGGAAAATGAATCATTAGGCTTTGTGCTTGAGTGTCTTGAGTATGAACAGTCATCAGAGTTTTTAAGCTTTTCTTGCCTCGCCTTAAATTCCATTAATGATTCATGGAGCTTGACCAAATTATTTGAATTTAAAATTCCTTCAAAGTTTTTGATCGGAACAGATAAAGATAGAGTGTATGAAACTATCGCTCCATTTGTACCACGCTACACTCAGGATTGGATTTATTATGTCAGCTATGATGACGCGTCTAAAAATTGCACCATACAAAGATATAATCGCCAACTTTGCACTGTAGAGTACTTAACGGACACAAGTCGCTCCATAGCCGATTTAAGCCATGTTTTCTCGCCACTTATAATCAAAGACATGTTGTATTGTGGTTATTTATTTAATGAAAAAACGCCCTCCGCCTTTCGAGGTTTTAATCAAAAATTCATGCACGTTGACCCCGCAACAGGAATTATTCGATGCAGATTGCCCCAGGTCTGCCTTGGTGCCACAGATCACGATTGCGGCTGCTTCGGTTGAAAAAGTAGATTATGTAACCATAATAGGGCTTATGCGGACTGTGGCGTTTTTCTGTGGGCTGGCAAATTTCAAAAAACTTCGATAATTTTTCAACAATTTTCGTAAGAAATCATGACCACTGCAATCGACTGCCGAGCGGTTAAAGCCTCGCACAAGCTTTGTAATTTTTTTAAAGAAATTTTGCTCAAAAGGTCCTCTGAGAGCTCAATGTAGACAAAGTCAAAATGAAAACAATCGATAAAAAGATCTTCTAGCGAGCACGTATCTTCAAACATTTCGTTACAGTCAAGGTAAAGCTCGTACATATTTGCAATATCAAGGTCAGATAAAATTTGGGAAGTTGTTAGACAACCAATAAAATTATAATATTGAAGTGATTTTAAAATGTTATCGGTAAGCACCCGACCACTCAAAATATTTTCGGTTGAAATATGATGCAACCCTGGCGTCATGAAAATATTTTGTAATTTTATAATTTCAAGATCAGAAAGTGGCCAATTAAAATTATTGATCTTTTTTGTGTCACGTATAATCAATTCTTTTTGTTTAGCTAATGGTTTTGATAGTCTCAAGTTTTCCATTTCTCTCTCCCGAAATTTCTTCTCCTTTTTTTGAAATTTGTAACACTGTACAAAAAATGATTTTTAATAGTCAATAGTTTTCAAATTAAAAACAAATGACTAACTTTTTGAAAAAACAATTAAAGTAAATCTTCTAAAACTCTTGTGAAAAGTTGCCTTACGCAAATATGATATTTATAAAGTATAATTTTTTATTACTACACTTAGGGGTGCCTTTATGAGCAAATTTAAAAAAAATGTAAAAATCAGCTTATTTTTTCTTGCAACCCTTTCAAGTGGTCAAATTTCATTTTCACTAGAAGAACCGGTAGAAAGCAATAATCCATGGGATGATTATAAAGAAGAAGAAAGAGAAGCAAAAGAGGAAAAAGCAAAACAGACGAGAGAAGAAGAAGCAAAAAAGAAGATAGCAACAGAAGAAAAGCGAACCAATATTAAATTCCCTAGAAGGGATTCTACAGAAACTGACTCAATAACATCTTCTCAAGACACAGGTCAAACTACGCCAAAATCAATAGTTTCAGAGGCACCTGTTCCTAACCTTAAACAATTAATAAATCAAAAATTCATGAACGAATCTGCTCCAATACTAGAAAAAATAAAAAAATTAAGAATTCAAAATTCTCGTTCAAGTATGTTTGAATTATTGAACTTAGATCCTAAAATTAGCTATACGAAAAAAGAAGTTAATGATGCTTACACAAATGAATTAAAAAAATGGAAACCATTTAAATCAGACGAGCTTTCTGCTGAAATGCAAAAAGACTATCTTGATATTATTAAAAATCTAAACAAAGCACATAAGATTTTAATGGATGGTCCTGATGGGTTAGTGACGGCAAATCAAGAAGAGTTTGATTTTTTAGCAGCAAGGCTAACAAAAGAAGAAATGATTAAAAAAATTAATAAAGAGATTGATTTTTCAAGACCTATAAACTTAGAGGCTTTAACAGAAATCAAAATTCTAAAGATGAAAAAAGCCTTGTGCCAAATACTATCGTTAGATCATAAAGAATTTCATAGCGATATTGAAATTGCAAAAAGTGGAAGAAAACTGGTAGATGATTACAATAAAAAGGAAAATGTTATTGATAAAGGATTTGAAAAAAATGTTTCAAACATTGTAAATCTTTTACGGGATATAAATCGGTATGAAGAAAAAATTGAAAGTAGCGAAAAAATTATAGATAGTGTTGCATCTCTTTCTGATCTCAAACCAGAACAAGTTATTGCTCTACACCCTGTGTCTATTTCTAGACTTACAGCCTCTCAGATTTCAGAATTAAAAGTTGATCAAATTCAACATTTATCATTAAATCAAATTGATTCTTTTTCCCAGGATCAAATTAATGTTTTTTCTGATCATAAAATTGAAGCATTAAAGAAAAGATTTATGAGGCTTGATCCAAAAGAGAAAGACGTAAAAATCTTTAATGATAAATTGCTATCAAGAACCTCTAAGAAGTGACAGCTAATTTTTTAATAAATTAAGACCTAAGCTTTTTTATAAGGTCACGAGTGGCTTATGCCATAAACCGCACAAACTTACGGCAACGGCATCAGTAACGTCATGCGTTTTTGGCTGAGGCAGTCCTGGAAAAAGCATTTGAATCATTCGTGCGACTTGATCTTTTTGCGCACCTCCAAAGCCAGTGATTGCTAGTTTTACCTCTCGGGGTGAAAACTCATGAAGTTTAAGTTTTGATTGATACGCCATCAAGCATAAAACCCCTCGCAGGTAACCGAGCTTTAAAAAAGTCTGTGCGTTTTTGCCTAAAAATGGAGTTTCTATGGAAAGATCGGTAACATTGTAGGTTTTGATTTTTTCAATAAAAAAATCATAAAAAATACCGATTCGCTCGTGCAGCTGCTTTTTTGCTGCAAAGAAAGCCCTAACTCAAAGCAAAAAAAGCTGCTACAATAGAATTATTAGGGTACATCTTTTTTAACATTTAGGTAAGGTTCATGAAAAGATCAAATTACTTCATATTTTTTGTTTCTCTTTTTTTAATTCTAGAAAACATGACACAATGCTCAATGAGCAGAAATTTAAGCCAACAATCTATACATGACCCAGATATAACTACTTCAGCTGTTTTATATTATGAAAATGAACAGCCCGATCAAAGCTCAACGAGCTCAGTTTCAAGCCAACAATCTATCAAAACAGTACCTAGCTCAATGAGCAGAAATTTAAGCCAACAATCTATACATGACCCAGATATACCCACTCCAAAATTTTTTTATCATGAAGATGGAGAGCTTGATGAAACTGTAGCATGGATTGAGCTTAGTATTTGTATTAAGCAACTTGAAACGCAAGAAAAAGAATTTCTATTAAATTCAACTTTTCAAACATGTTTAAAACAAGAGCTCTTACGGACTCAAAAAAGAATATCTGCTATTGAAAATAATCCAAGTGTAAAACCTGCAGACATACTATTACAAAGGGGAATGTGTGTAAAAGCAGCGTTAAAAAAGATAGATACTTATAAAGAGTTGCTTAGCACGTTTTTCACTCAAGCATTATTACCTAATGAAATAATTTCGACTGAAAGTCTAGATTTAACAGATATACATAATGGTCAAGCGGTACTGGCTCGCATTACTAAAAAAGAACCAGTAAGCCTGATGAGGGTTTCAACAGTAAATCCAGTTGCAACACAACATACTCCTATGGTAAAAACAGAGCCAGGATTTTTTTCTCGATTTTTAGATCTTTTCACATTTGATATCGTTGATGTAAAAACTATCGATTTTTAATAAAAGTAAGTTTTTAGATTTTGTTTTTAAAGAAATAAGCGCATCATAAAAGATGCGCTTATTTCTTTAGTTAATTATTTAAATTTATGGAACGAAAAATGGAGGGCCATCTACCGTACCACCAACTATCCCAGTTCCGGATGAAAGCGTAAAGGTTAGCAATGTACCAGGAGTACCAACAAAGGTTCCAGAAATATCA